>JBPCVE010000461.1:0-10677 GCA_051010795.1 Rubripirellula sp. | reverse complement strand
TGTTTTCCAAAACTTTTGCCAACATGTCTTGATAGACATCCTCTGACAGGTGGGACTGGCGCAGAATCGACCACGCCAAGGCAATCTGCTTCGTCCGCTCGGGCATCAAAATTTTCAGGATTTCTGTACTTTCCATGAACACTATCATGCGCGAGATCAAAAAGTGTGGACATGTTTTTTGAAAAACTATCTGCTAATCCCGCGACAACTCTGAAAACCCCTGTAATAACCCTGAAAACTGCAATTCAAGCAGCAGCTGGTGAAACCTGCCAAAACACGGCGGCCGCTCGATGCCAGTCGATTCTCGTCCTAAGACACGCAGGCTTGACTCACCCCAATCAGCACTCAGGCTTTTGGCACTCAGGCTTTTGGCACTCAGGGCAGAATTACGATTAGCTCAGCAAACCACGGGGCTTCAGTCCACCGCGCATGCTATCTTTGAATGTGTTGTCATGTACCGAGAATCGGCGGATAATGAGAGCCCGCCGTGGCAGTTCGTCGTCCACGTTTCCTTACAACCCTCTTGGCAATGACTGTATCATGAATACCCCGAGACGACGTGATGTACTGCGTTCGGTTGGCATTACGCTGAGCTTGCCATTTTTACCTTCCGCGGCAAACGACTCCGCAAAAGGGCTAGCGAGAAAAACTCCGCTGAATTCACCAAAGCGCATGGTCTGCATTGGAAATATGCTGGGGTTCTATCCCGCGGCATTTTGGCCTGAAAACTCGAAACCAGATGAAGAAAAAGACGGGAAAGCTGGGAGTCATCCTTCTCTTTTGACCCACAAACAGTACGACCTGGGCCCAACCTGCGAAGCACTCGCATCGCAACAGCAGAATATTACATTGATCCAAGGCCTCGATCACCAACTGACCGGTGGGCATTTTGCGATTCACGCATTCCTGTCCGGGGTTCGGCAAGTGGATGCAAAGTCGATGCCAACGGCCAATATGACGGTTGACCAGTACGCAGCAGAGTTTGTTCCCGGGCAAACAAGGTTTCCGACCCTTACGGTGGGCAGTGATTCGGGCATTCACGGTGGGTGTCAGCTTGCTTGGACACGAAGTGGGACGAGAGTGCCACCGGTTACGGGACCGCAGCAACTCTTCCAAAAACTGTTTCTGGGAACCAGCAAATCAGACAAAGTGAAAGAAGCGGAGCGATTTGAACTTCAGGCATCGATTCTTGATGGAGTTCTTGAGCAATCCAGAAAATTGCAGACGCAGCTTAATGCTGCTGATAGCCGTAAGTTGGATGAATACCTGAATTCATTGCGAGAAGTTGAAAAGCGTCTTGACCTGCGACGCAGTTGGGTAGATCGACCGAAGCCAAAGCCTCCCCTTCAGGAGCCAAGGGATCGGAATATGGTCGAAGATCTACCGCTACTTTATGATCTCATTTTATTGGCCCTGCAAACTGACTCGACACGTATCGCTACGCTCGAGATAGGTGGTGATTTCAATCCAAAAGATCTCGGGATCAAAGGTGGCTACCACAGTTTATCTCATCATGGGCATCGCCAAGCTGCTATCGATTCGTTGATTCAAATCGATCGATACCAGATCGAACAGTTCGCACGGTTCTTGGGAAAAATGGCTGCAACGGAGGATGGTAATGACAATCTGCTGCGGAAGACCAGTGTCTTGTTTGGCAGTGGCATGGGGAATGCCAACTCTCACACAAACACTAATCTGCCGATTGTTTTGGCAGGCGGAAACTGGAGCCATGGCAAGCAACTGATATTCGATCCAAAAGCAACCGTGCGGCCACCACTGAGCAATCTGTTTGTCTCGATGCTACAGGAATTTGGTGCCGAAGTGGATAA
Source organism: Rubripirellula sp. (assembly GCA_051010795.1). Taxonomy (GTDB): domain Bacteria; phylum Planctomycetota; class Planctomycetia; order Pirellulales; family Pirellulaceae; genus Rubripirellula. The sequence goes on along the minus strand of JBPCVE010000461.1, from coordinate 8,848 downwards.
ATTTTCAACCAGCACAGGAACTCTTCGAGGATTGTCATGATGATTGCACCTCCACATAGGCTGCTGCTTCGTTCTTCTTTTATATTTTGGACGTGTGTTAGCTTTTCGCACCTTGAAGCGGCAGATGAACAGCCGCATTTTTCTGAGCAACAAGCGTTCCTGACGCGCTACTGCGTCGACTGCCATCAGGGCTCGTCGCCCTCTGGACAACGAGATTTAGAAGGAATTGATTTATCGGGATCTGACTTTGACACACAGCTGCTTTTGCAGGAAGTGATTGATCAGCTGACACTCAAGAGCATGCCACCCAAGGATGCTGAATGCCCGGATTCAAAACAGCGTCTGAGTGCAATCCGCCAATTGACCAACCGGCTTCAAAGCATGCGACAACAAACGCGAGACACGGGTGGGCGAACGGTCTTGCGCCGTTTGAATCAGCGCGAGTATCGAAACACAGTGCGTGATTTGCTAGGGATTGATATGACAATGTTTGATCCCAGCCTCGACTTCCCGCGAGACGCATCCGACAGTTTTGATACGATCGGTGACTCCCAAGTGATGTCGGCTCATTTACTTGAGGGCTATTTCAAAGCAGCGGAGCAGAGTGTCAGCAGGGCTTTTGAGACGACTCAGCGTCCCGCTGAACAGACTTGGCACTTTGCCGGGGACTTTTTCCAACAGGCAGAGTTGTCATCTGGGCACAGAAAGGCTTTTGACAATCGATATCTTTGTCTTTACGACCATCCGTTTAACGACAAAATCGAAGGTGGTTATGGCCCTTTGTCTGAATTCAAGCAAGGCGTCCCGTTTACCGGCGTTTATGAGGTGCGTGTTTTGGCAAAAAACATGCACCAGGATTCGCCCTACAGCTCGAAAGCAATCAAGATTGATTTGGAAGAACCATTTCGACTGGGGATTCGTCCGGGTGATACGAGGATCGACGATATGGTTCACCGCCAGCCAATTCAGCCGTTGCTTGCTGAGCAACTGGTTGAGGGTGGGGAATTTCGCTGGTACGAATTCGAAGTGCAACTGGACCGAGGGTTCGCACCACGATTCACCTTCGAGAATGGACATCACGATTTCCGAGGCATGGTGGGACGTCTTTACCGCTACGACAAAGACAAACTTCCAGAGAAGATCAGGGGCGCGAAGGGAATTTTCTTGCAACGCATTGCCCTAATTCAGCATGCACAAATTCCTCAGATACGTATCTCTGAAGTCCAGATACGTGGTCCGATTCATGATGACTGGCCAAATCGTAGTCGATCGCTGCTGTATGGAGGGGAATCGCTGTCTGAGCAGGAAGTGCCCAACCGGATTCGTGAATTTGCACGACGGGCTTTTCGCCGAAACGTAGACCAGCAAGACTTGGACAGTTTGATAAAATTTTGGCAAGCAAGGCGAAAGCTCGGTCGGCCGGTAGACGAGGCATTTCAGGACACTCTCAAGTCCATCTTGTGTTCACCTGACTTCCTGTACTTTCAACCGTCGGAAACCAGTGCGGAATCTGATTTCGCCTTGGCTGAACGCCTCGCGTACTTCTTAACATCAACCATGCCTGATGATCGACTCTTTCAACTGGCAGCTTCCGGAGAACTCCGGAATGATTCCGTTCTTCTTTCTGAGGCTCGCCGGCTCCTGACTAGTACGGCATCAGATGCGTTCATCGCTGACTTTCTTGACAGTTGGTTGAACTTGCGTTCCTTAGGTAACACGCCGCCGGACGAAAGTGATTTCTGGTTCTATTACGCTGCGAATCTGGAAGCCGATAGCACAAAAGAAACACATTTGTTTTTTCGAGACCTGCTTCACCAGAACAGGCCAGCAGGAGAGTTACTGAGTTCGCGGCATTCGTTTGTGAACCGCGACCTGGCCAAGCTTTACGGCATCGAAGACCAAGTCTCTGCAGCTCACGCACATGAGTTTCAACGCGTAGAATTCGATGCGTCATTGAGCAGTCGGGGCGGCCTGCTTGGGCAATCAAGCATTCATACTGTTTCTGCCAATGGCGTTGATACATCACCTGTCGTACGTGGTGTATGGATGTTGGAGAACATCCTTGGTACACCAACACCACCACCACCAGATGATGTACCCGCTATTGATCCGGATGTGCGAGGTGCAAAGTCAATTCGTGATCTTCTTACCAAGCACCGCGAGAGTGACACCTGCAATCAATGCCACCGCAAAATCGATCCTCTGGGGTTTGCCTTGGAAGTATTTGATGCAATCGGCAGTGAGCGACAGTTTTACGATAGCAAACGAAAACTGCGTATCGACACCACCGGTGAACTACCCAGTGGAGAGACATTTTCCGATCTCGGCGAACTCAAGACGCTTTTGACAAGGCAGCAGGAATTCTTTGCTCGTAATCTAACCGCTAAATTACTGACTCACGCTCTGGGGCGTCACACCGATCCCGCTGACCGTGCGGCAATTGATGAAATCCTCAGACCCTTGCAAAGTGAGGGCTATCCTCTGGCCAGCCTGATTGAGGGAATTGTCCAAAGCGACCTCTTCCGAAAGTAAACCATCAGCTTGTTAGAGTAGAAAATCTCGCTGACTTTGCGATGGAAAACCTACTGCAGTTCACGGTGCGTTTTCATCTCGATCACAAGTTTGTGTCGTTTCAGCTACAATACGATTGACAGAAGTCAACAGGCGTCCTGGTACAACCTGACCGTCGTTCAAGAGCAATGAACGTGAGGCTGATTCACGGTTAAGTTACTCATAAGGTTACTTTGCCAACGACAGTGAGGCAGCAACTGGCAAGCTTGTTGAAGATGCCTGATTGAGCGGTAGCCGTTTTGCTATTTTTGGATATTGCCTTGTCGATTCCTCCAAATCCCTACGCGTCGCCTCAAACAGACTCGACGGGCTTACCAACTCCCTCGAAAAATCGCGGCGTTGCGCAGCATCACCTACGACTGGCATTACTGATCCTACTTGCGCCGGCGGCTTACAATTTCATCTGCTTCAGTTTTCCAGCAGAGGCGGGCGCTGCTGGGTTGCACATTCCAGCGATCTACCGATGGATCAATGGTTTTGGATTCGTTGTCACCGCAGCCGCGATCTGGTTCTTCGGTCTTCCTCTATTGGAACTGCTGACTCTTGGGCTCCACAGGATTTTTGGACGGACCTCATCAGCTCTCGCTTGGAAGGAGGCTCTTTATCAGGTTCTGGGCCGCGCTCCGTTCTTTGCAGTGGCGGGAGCGTTTTTATGGGCGTTGTGGGTAGCAGCATTCTATCAATTTGGTGTTGGTTTTTATGCTGTTTCTGTCCCCATTGGAATCGCAGCCCATCTGCTAGCTGCGGGATTGTATGTGCCACTGATCGCTTGCTGGTACAATCTTCGCCGTTCCAGTTCGTCACCGCTGGAACGTTAGCCACTGAGTCCGTATCCGTGCGTTTGGTACCCGCGACTGTTTTCATTTCTTCCGTTTCCAACCTGAATAACGGGAGCCAGCGTTTGGTGCGATGAAGCAGGAGTTTGTAATATTTTTGTTTTGCGATGCCTTGGAAAGCGATGATTCGATCACGGCCAAAGCGGTAAAAGGAAAGAAATCCCGGGCAGTCTATCAAGGCTGGCAAGAGGCGTTTTTTCCGAATGTAAAACGCAACACCGGACGCTGGGTCTATCGTGGCTACCGATGACATGAGTACTCTTTCAATCATGAAGTTGCTGTGTTGGGAAGAAACGCGTTGACCGCTTTTCTGGAGAAGCCAGTCCAGCCTTTCTATTTATGCCATGAAAGGGAGAACAGGCGATATGAGTGCACTTCAGTAGTGTGGCCCGACCTTCACGACTTGAACGATGACATTTATATTTCTCCGTATCAATTGAATGGACGTTTGTACTCAATCACGAGATGTCGCTAAGGCTCGGGCCATACTTTGCCCATGCGGTCAACGGTCCGAGCGAGTAGCCCACACGAGGACAAATGGCAGAACCATCCCAAATATTGGCCCGAGCAGATAAGGAGCACGATGAACACAAACCTGACATACCTTGCGATTTTTCTGGTGGCACAATGCATTGTCAATGCAGAAGAAATAAATGCAGAAGAAGTTGAGTGGGGCGATCTGCAGGGACGCTTTGTGTTTGACGGTGTTCCCCCAGAACCACAGCGTTTGCCGATTGACAAAGACAGGAACTCATTCCCGTTGCCGATCCTCGACGAATCATTGGTTGTCAACACAAAAAACGGGGGCCTCGCCAACGTGGTGCTTTATCTGTTGCCGAGCCAAGAAGTGCCGTTGCATGTTCATCCAAATTACGACGATGACCTGAATTCCAAGGTAGAGCTTGTCATGCAGGGTGGTCGTTTCGAGCCACACATCCTCTTGTTGCGAACAACACAGACGATGTTACAACGGAATAAGGATTGCGTTATTCATAACGCGCGAATCGACTTTTTTAATAATGCTCCCAGGTGACCGTTGCTCAACGCTGCCAACTCAGTTGAGTTGCAATATCACAAACCTGAACCAGTCCCTTGCACATTGAGTTGTACGGTCTATCCATGGATGCGAGGATTCGTGTTGTTACGGTCAAGCCCCTACATGGCAAAATCAGATGTGGACGGTCGCTTTCGGATCGAAAACTTACCGGTGGGACAGCACGTTTTTCGAGTCTGGCAAGAACGGGTAGGCTATTTGCGGAATGTTCGCCTAGGTGAGCATGAAACGGATCAAGCTGGACGCGTGACCATCAAGATCGAGCGTGGCCCCAATCGATGGAAGACAGTCCATTTGAGCCCTGATTTATTTTTGGACAAGAAGAAAATTCAGTGAGAGCAGAGCTTGGACTTTGTTCAATTTTCAACGAAAATCAGAAGTCTTCGACTGGCACTCGTTGCGCGACGGCGAAGCGAGCCAACCCTACCGGGCTCGTGAGGAAACAATCGAATGAAGCCAAATCCACGATTCCTGCGTTTTTCATTGCGAACATTGATGCTTTTGACGACTGTTGTTGCTGTGCTTTGTGCGCTGCCCGTCCACCGTGCATACACACAAAAACAGGGTCGTGATTGGGTCATTTCTCAGAATGGGCACATCTCATTCTCCTACAAGTACGATGCTGAAAAAGAAGAATGGGATCACGACGCTACCCTGCCGTATCCGAATTGGCTGGTCGACGCGTTGGGAATCGATTTTTTTGCGTCGGTTGACACGGTTGTGCTCGACAACAAAGAGGTTGTGGACCTTTCACCAATCGTCGACTTACACAATTTACGGTGCCTCGGTATTTACATCGAGATCCAAGACAATCTCGACTTTTCGCCACTCTCGCAACTACCTCACCTGAGATCTCTGTACCTTGATTACACAGGTATCAGCCTTGATGAGTTGGAACGCCTGCGCACTTTATTGCCAGGCGTTCAAGTGCAGTCTGCGGGCCATCCTGACAGCTGAGTGCACCTGCTCCATTCCTGCCAGCAACTCGCTTGCGACGCGGGTAGCCGCAGCGGCATGAATGCTGGAGCAATCGAAGGTCCGGCTCAGTCCACGCGTGTAATTCACTCGTTTTTCCAGATATTCAGACGTGCGCACTGGATGCCCAGGTTGCCTGCAAGTTGTTGCTCCGATCTTCAGCCAGTATGCTTGCATGGTCATCATGTTCTTCGTCATTGTAGATTGCGGAAGGTAAGCCTGCTGAAATGCGCACACTCCTTGTCTTCATGAGTCTGATCTTCCTCGGGTGCTCGTCTGCAACTGCAGACGAACGACCTCCCAAGGCTATGATCAACATTGTCTTTGGACTTGACCCTGGCGTCGGAAAGTATGACGGGGTGGCTGGCAAACCCAAGCACACGTGGAATCTCATGGATGTGGGTATGACGCGGTTGGATGCGCTAAAAAACTCAAAAGGAAACAAGACATCGATCTCGCTCTCAATGTCAGAGAATGACGGTGAGTGGGGAATCAAAGGCCATCAGGGTATTTTTCATGCCTACCTCTATCACAACAGCCGTGATGTAGATTTGCAGGTGGCGTTTGATGGGCTCACTGCAGGGTCCTACAGGGTTTATGTTTACGCTCACGGCGACCACCCCGACCAGAACGCAAAAATTGAGTTAGAGGTTGGAAATGAATCCTATGGAAAAAAGACAACTCTTGATGATGGTAGCTGGGATTTTCGTTCGAAAGACTTGAAAGAAGGAAACCAGTACGTGACGTTTGAGTTTACCGTGGCAGACGATGCTCAAGTGCGAATCACAAGCCATCGCGACGGTAGTGCCTATTCCATGTTCAACGCGATTCAGATCGTGCCATTGAAAAATCGGCGTCGAACCACACCTTCCCGGTGAGACTGAATCTTGGTGACGCTGACCCCCGTTGGTAGTTGTAGTCAAGTTGCTTCAAGTCGTTGCCAGAGATCACCGAACAGACCTAACATCACCGGCAACTCGACTACAACCTTGACCGCATCCACAGTTCATTGGATTATCAATCTCCTGAATCGCATGAGCCCGGTTGTGTTCTTCCGGCTACGCCTCATCATCCAGAGCCCAGGCACAACACCAGCCCAAATCCTCTCACTCAAGCTGCATGCAAAGACTTGACAGTATTGTCGGATTCAAAAAAACAACAGCCCGACCAGAAGAAAGGTCCAAAAGTTACACAGGCTGCCCGTTACCACACCACTGATGATGCACCATTCCCAGGATCCTGGGCGATCGGTGTACCGAAACAGCGCCGCAAAAAACAAGCTGGGTACAACACAGCAAACTGGAAAGAGCAACCCGATTGTCCAAAACATTGAAGCTACCATTGAATTTCGTTGAGTACCCAAAACCAGACCGACTACGAGTGGAATGGCTATCGAAAAGCAGACGCTAATCAAATAATTCACAAAAAACTTGCTGCCAAAATTGGTTCGTTCCACAAACGTAACAACCGCTTCGTCGCCAAGAAGTTCCTGAACCACCTCGTATGGATTATTTTTTTTACTAATGTTGATCACCTTCTAGAAAGGTTACCGGCAAGAGACGGAAGATGCTGTTCGCTTAAACCGCCAGCAGCGAAAAAATAAACAGATCAGCTTCTACAGTGAGTTCGGAAATCATTCTATGCTCCGTTCAATATTTTTAAAAACCATGTTGAATCGCAGGCACGACACATCAGTTGTCCCCGGCAACCGACTCGAGTAAGAAACAACAAACCGTTGGCCTGCCCTCAGGCAACACACCCTAGAGTAGATCAGCAACTCACTCAATCTCGAGTGAGCAATGGAAGCAAGTGCCAAGGACGGGAATTTTTTCACCTACTGAGATTCGGTACACCCTACCCAGGTTATGCCTCGGTACAGAACATCGACAATCGTCGCACAGATTAGCATCATCGGCTGGGCAGAAGAACAAGACGCTACCTAATCGAGAAGAGGCTGAAAGCACGTCGTTGCAAATCCAACTATGTAATGCAACCAAGGAACACAACCAAGGAACACTAGGGCAGTAAGTTGCATAGTGCACCGATAATCAACCTTACCTAGCGTGACGTTTTCATGGATGGCGACCTTTCGAACTGGAAACACAATTCCGCCCCTGATGTAGTGCAGCCTGACACGATTTGGTCACACTTATTTGCGTGAGGAAACTCGTTTCTCAAATGGGCCTCGAGCAACAAGCTGATAGCCTCAGAAACCAAAGCGATGACCGACGGGAAAAAGAAGACAGGCATCGTCCCTTTATTTCTGGACACCAGTGAACTCAACGTGCTTGACTTCTCCCTGCTTCAGGTAGGGAGAAGGATTCTGGGGCTCGAACACACTTGCGTGGTCGCGAGAGTGCTCCGCTTTTGTAAAGCAACTGCGATCTCTTTTGACGATTGCCCAACCTCACGTATTCGCAGGAGATGATGATTAGAATCTGGCGAATTCACCATCGCGAATTTAGCTCCTGAGCCCTCCCCATTGGTTGGTGACCAAAAAGGAATTGGACAGTCCGCGAGCGGCGAAAGATTGACTGTTCAACGGCACACACCATTACGTGTCTGCCGCACAGGTGAACAGCCAAGGGGCAACCTGCTACATTGCGCGGCTCCAGCTCAACAAAGGCCGTTTACGCTGTTGACTCGAGAATACGAATCTACATCAGTATTTTCACCGAACCTCCAACTCAAAACAGAAAAGACTCATATGGACTTTCCCGTACTCATCACTGGGTTATTCGGAGCTTTTGTCATTTTCGGAGGAGTCATGGGCTACGTCAAAGCTTCGAGCAAGGCCTCTTTGATCGCTGGGGGCATCACTGGAGGCCTTCTCCTCCTTTCGGCATTTCTGGTCACACAAGATTCCACAGCAGGCAAAATTTTGGGTATCGTTGTTTCGCTTGTGTTACTGAGCCAATTTGGCCCCTCTTTGTTCAAGAAATTCAAGGTCATGCCAAACCTACTGATCGTCGTCTTGGGGTCACTCGCAGTCGTGACTCTGGCATTCAGTTTCTAGACGCGCCACTGTACCCGCAGAATAATCTCCTCTCGGAACGACGGCAGGCCCCACTTCTGCAACAAATACGTCACGCTGCAAGACCAAACCCAAAGCACGCAAGCGACGGAATTATTCAGGTGGCAAAGCGTACTCCAGCGGTCTACTAACATCACGCCCAACACCATCACAATGCTGTGTGATACATCTCACAACATTGTGATGCAAAGCGACATCCAACGTTGCTCGGCACTCGCCAGAGATACAGTATCGGTCCTTTGCATTCGTGCGCAGCCTACAGTTTTCCCTACGGAGAACGATCGCTGGACCGACGAAAAAGCACGCGGGCCAATTCTAGTGGAGTGATACGATTAACCAACCAAGCGAAACCTGCTAACGCACCCAATTCGATCATGG
>JBPCVE010000460.1:0-5062 GCA_051010795.1 Rubripirellula sp. | reverse complement strand
TGCTCAGTATCTTCACCGCGCGGAACAAGGCGAGGCTTCAGGGAACAAACGCATGGCGAGAGCAAATTATCGGCTTGCGATCGCGATTGCAGCCGAACCACTCCGAAGTGAACTGCAACAACGTCTTGCACAAATGATCAATCGGCCAAAACAGCCCAATTAAATAGAACAGCCTGATAAAGCAAAACAGCCCGATAAAGACTGATGCTACAGCTGCACATGCGATCTGCAGCATGGAACCCGCGACACGGTGGTTCCCAACATCAGACCTCAGTTCCCCGGCATCATACATAATACCTGCCAAAAATCGGGGGCATGCTTGGTGACGCATCAGTCGGTGAGCACGGTAAACGCAGCTTTGCTCAAGCCGCGACCGCCAACTTCGCAAAGCACCAGCAGCCAACCACGGCCTCGCAGCGGTTTCCTACAAACCCGACTTCCGGCAAAACAGCGTGACAGTTGACGCGTGCAGATAATCAACTGACCACCCTGAGTTTCTGACACCAGTGAACCCAAACGATGCCCGAAGGACACAAAACACACTTTTTGGCCCGACAGCATTACGACTTGCTGGGCGGAGAGGCCGTGAAATTAACCAGCCCCCAAGGACGGTTCCGCGCCGATGCTCGGCAGGTCAGCGGTCGGTTTCTCGAGTCCGTACGAGCTTCAGGCAAGCATCTCTTTTATGAGTTTGAAGGAGACGCGATCGTCCACGTTCATCTGGGGCGTTACGGCAAATTTCGTCAACGCGAGTCACCACCCCCCAAGCCTGTCGGACAAATTCGGATGCGGATGGTCGGATCCAACGCCAGTCTCGACCTCACCGGCCCAACAACGTGCCGAGTGATCGACTCCGAACTGCAGAAAGAAGTGATCGAGCGACTTGGTCCTGATCCACTGGCAGGAGGCAAAAAATCCGATGTTTGGAAGAATATGACGAAAAGCGGGAAGCCCATCGGTGCGTTGTTGCTGGACCAATCAGTCGTTGCTGGTGTTGGAAACATCTTCCGAGCCGAAATTCTGTTTGAGGCGGGTCTTGACCCTCACATTGCAGGATCAGATCTCTCGCAAGATTCGTTTGACCTGCTCTGGAAGTCACTCAAGCGGATGATGGCCGTCGGATTGAAACACGGTAGAATCATCGCTGTGACAGCAGAGGAAGCAGGCATGCCGCTGGCAAAGATCCCTGAGGAGCAGCGTTTCAGGGTCTATGGGCAAACAGAATGCCCGCAATGCGAGCACCCGATCTCCACAGTCGAGGTCGCAGCGAGACGCCTGTATCTTTGCAAGCATTGCCAAGGCTGCAGGTGCTAGAGCAGGGTGGATCTGTTGCGAAGGGGTCCCGCCACCCCGCGGCCAGAGCGTTCTTGGAAGGATGCAATTTCCGGACAGGGATTGTTGAATTCGCACAGACGCGCTAGCCTTGGTGACTCGAAAAGCATCGAACTCGTCCTACCAAGTGTTTGAAGGCCTTTGATGTCCGCACTGTGTCTGCACTCATTCCTGGGGTCTCTACCCTTGCTGGCTTCCAGTGTGGACGGGGCTTCCATCGCCCCGTCTTCGCCTTGGATCATGATGCTCTTTGCAGCGATCATGCTCGCCACCTATGTCGGGGTCGCGATTGAACCGATGCACAAGACCGTCGCTGCGTTGTGCGGAGCGGTCGTTCTGATCGGCCTGTCACTCGCGCTGGGGTTGTTTGAGTACGAAACGATCTACGACATGCTTGAGGAGGATCTCAACATTTTTGGGGTGATCATCGGCACGGGTATCCTGGTGGATGTGATCGGCAAGAGTGGCCTGTTTCATTTCCTCAGCATGTGGATCGTCCGATTCACGGGCGGCAGAGCATCGACTTTGTTTCTGACTCTTTGTGGGGTCACGTTCCTGTTTGTGGCAGTTCTGACCATTGTTCCTGCCATGCTGATCCTCAGTTCGCTGGTCTTGGTTATCTGTCGGTCACTGAACTACAAACCGGTACCATTTCTGCTGAGTGTCGCGATCTGCGCTAACAGTGGCGCGATTGCCACGTTTGCCAGCGGCCTGCCCAACATCATGATTGGCACCGCTGCAGGGATCCCCTACGCCCAATTCATCCAAATCTCCCTTCCCTATGCTTTGATCAGTTTGATCATTGCAGTCGTCGGTCTGCGATTTTTCTTTCGCAAAGATCTGCCTTGGAAACAAACTGCCGAAGAACAAGCGCTGCTCCGCGAACAAATTGAGACGTTTGATCCCTGGGCGATGGTGGAAAACCGAAAGGTGCTATTACGTAGTGCGATTATCCTGATGGCAACCGTGGTGGGTTTTGTGTTCGCACAACAATTAGGTGTTGGCATGGACTTCATCGCCATGGTTGGTGCAACAGCAGCGTTATTGTTTGCTGGAAAGGGAGTCGAAGATGCAATCCAAAAAGTAAACTGGACAGTCATCATGTTTTTCATGGGTCTGTTCATCATCATTGGATGCGTAAAACAAACCGGTGCGTTGGCATGGGTTGCCCAGCAAGTGATCGCGTTATCTGACAACGAAATGTCATTACTGCTTCCCTTATTGGGAATATTCGCAGCGGTTGCCAGTTCCATCGTCGACAATATACCTGTGGCAGCGACGTTGATCCCAATTGTCCGTGACATTTCCGGCAATGGTGTTCCTGCCGAACCGCTGTGGTGGACTTTGATCATCTGCTGCAATCTTGGTGGCAATGGAACCCCCATCGGATCTATTTCATGTGTCATTGCCATTTACGCTCTAAGACGCGAGGCCAACGAGACAGTCGGCTGGGGGATGTTCTTGAAACTTGGTGGCATGATCATGTTATTTCAAGTGATCGGGGCCATCCTGTATGTCGGCTTCGTATATTACGAAGGCTGGATTCCAGCGCTGACTGCGCACTGATGTCCTGATTGAATTCGACCTTGAACAAGCAGCGAACCCCAACGAACAGCCATGCAACGGTGTGGCACAAAGGCAGCGTCATTTCAGCGCACTCAGACGAATGTTATTGAGTTAAAATCAGATTGGTCACCATTTATCCTGCTGATATGCGGGAAAGTTGAAAGCGGAAAACATGAGCACAGGTTCCGAACCGAACGAGCTGGATCGCGAAGTCGACGCATCGATGCGGATATTCGAAAAGGCACAGGTTGGATCTGCAGCCTCATTGACCCCGATCAAACCTTCACGCATTCTCGTCGTCCTTGACGGGTCATCACAGGATGACAATACCCTCGCCTCCGCAACCTTTCTGAGAGAACAATTCAATACGGAAACGTTGGTGCTAGATGCGAGAGATGGCAAAACGGAGCAAGACGAGGATCTGGCAGTCACACGTGCGACGGAAGTATCCGGAGCACGGCCGATCCAGCGTCAGGATGGTGATTCCTACGATGCGATCCTCGCCGCCCTGAAAGAACTTTCTGTCGACCTGCTGATTCTTCCCAGTCCCTTCGGTCGCTCATTCGAAAATATTGGGACTGACAGTGCGGGGACTGTCATGGACGTCATGTTATCACGCTGCCCTACACCAATGATTGTGATGCGGCGCGATGACCAACAACTCCGCGACTGCGTTCAGCACATCGAAATGGTGGTTGGCAGTGAGTGCGAAGTAGAAGCACGAGCAGCGGCGTGGAGTTTTGGCTTGGCGGCTGAATCTGCCAATGTCACTCTGAATCTGGTATTGGAAAAAGAACAGTTCGAAAACATTCGCTCTATCATTGAAGCCATTCAACCAGAAGCTCAAATCGATGCTGAGCAATTCAGCGCCGCGTTGACCAAAACACATCATGCACTCCATGGTGCTATGGCAAAGACAGCCTCAACACTTGGCATGAACTACGAGTTGCATCCGATCGCGGGCGAAGTTGCGCCACCTAATTCTCTGGACGAATCCAAAAGGCTGCTATTGGTGCTACCGTTGGAAGTCGACGATCGATTCGGGCAGGGTTTTGTTCAGGACCGTATCCGCAGAAGCCCCCATCCCGTTCTGATCGTCTCAGGGCATGTCCCCGAAAATAGCTGAGCAATCTCAAACACGCATGACTGCCTGAACTTGATCGGCAGAATTTCCTGATGACCTCCTTCGCGTTCGAACCGATTTACGGATCGCTGCTGCTAACCATGGCAGTTGCGGCGGTTACCGTTGGAGTCATTCTTGCCGTCACACCGCCAACCGAGAATCCAATGCGACGGCGTTGGCTTATCTCGCTTCGCCTGTTGGCAGCTGTGACCCTTCTCCTGGCCGCCTTTCGGCCGGCACTATTCCGCACCGACAACCAGTTAGCGGAAGCCGCCTTGGTCATCGCCGTCGACACATCTCGAAGCATGACGCTGCCAGATGGTGACGGAAATACACGCTGGGAAACACAAACAGAAATTTGGAAGAATCTTGCTGACAGCATCCTTGGGCTGGATGGTGAACTGGATGTCCGGCTGCTGGCCTATGATTCCCAAGCAAGAATAATCGCCGCTCCTGGTGTGGATTCGCTGCAATCAGAACTGCCTGCGGGTCAGTCAACCGATATTTCTGCAGCCGCATTGGGTGCCATGCAAGCAGCTGAAGGCCAACCGCTGGCTGGAATCGTCCTAGTAGGTGATGGCACTCAGACAGGTGATCAGCAGGGCACGGGAGCACAGCGAGTTGCTGAGACACTCAACTCACTTGGTGTTCCACTATGGACGGTTCCGATCGGACCAGCTGGCGGCGGATCAGCCTCACGCGATGCTGCTATCGAAGCACTACCAGAAAGCTACCAGCTCTTCGCCGGCAACGAACTTGATGTCAAGTTTCAGTTATCCACGCGAGGAATGGCAGGCATCGATGTCCCAGTGCGACTGACTTGGATCGACTCGGATGGAAAATCCACTGAAGTTGCAAATCGACAAATCGTCCCAGCGAGCGCAACGGACGTCGCATCGGTCAGCATCCCTATCCTGACTCCTGAACCCGGAACCTACCGGTTGAAGGCAGAAGCAGTGCCCATGGACAAGGAACTGGTCACGACGAACAACACCCAAATCGCTTTCGTCGAGGTGCGTGCAGGGGGAGGGCGAATTCTTT
>JBPCVE010000459.1:0-3664 GCA_051010795.1 Rubripirellula sp. | reverse complement strand
GAACTTTGACACAGTAAGTCTGAGTTACCATTTCCTTGTAGGGAACTGCGACTTGGTAGGTAACCTGCTTGGTTGATTTGACAGGAACCTGAACTTGGTAAGTCTGCTCGACTTGCTCAGTGTAAGGTACGCAGACCTTGTAGGTCTCTTCGCGTGTCTTCTTGACAGGCACGCACACCGTATAGCTTTGCTCTACTTGCTCGCTGTACGGAACGTTGACCATGTAGGTCACTGACTTGGTTTCGCAATAAGGCACCATCACGGTGTACTTCTGCTCGACCTTTTCTGTCTTGGGAACACAGACCGTGTAGGTCTCTTCGACTTCCTCGGTGTAGGGAACACAGACCTCGTAGGACACTTCATGTTCCGTGGTTTCCGGAACCATGACGGTGTATTCCTGTTCTTCGGTGTACGGAACACACACTTTGACGTTGTACTTTTCCGTCTTGGTGCGAGTTTCTGGTACGTTGACGGTGTAGGTCTTCTCGCGTGTTTCAACGCGGGCTACCCGCTTGCAAACGTCACGTGTGCGTGTGCGTTCCTCTTTCTTGTACGTTGTGACCGGTACTTCACGTACCTCGGTGACGTATTGCGATCGCATGACCGTTCGCGTTTTGCAGCAGCCTGCTGATGTCTCAGCGGCATTTTCTGCCGATGTCGCGCAAGGATTGCAGTTGCAATCGCCTGCGTAGCTGATTCCGTTTGCCGTGATCGCGAAAGCGATTGCGACGGCAAAAGATGTTACCCACTTCACTGGTTGTACCTCTATGTCTCGGGGAAAAAGGTGGGTGGAAAAGATTTTGTGACAAGGTCCTTAACACGAGCCACGTCCCCCGATGCAACTCATTACTCGAGGATAGATGAGAATTCAGTTGTTGCAAATGGAAGACTATGGTTTGTGATTTCATGCGCGGGCAAAAATACTGAACATGCGTTTTTTCGGTACTGCCGTTACATTCGCTACATCACCGGCAACTAGACGCGTTCGTTAGCAAATGCGCAGGAAGCAACGCTGATTTCGGTGGTGTTGCGGCTTGAAAAATGGAAGGCAGGGTCGTCCGATGGCGCCGATTGTGGACCGCTGAGGGACGGACTGAGGGGCGGACGGATCAGCAGGATGAACTGCTCTTCGGATCTTCGCCCCATCCCCGCTTTTTCTCCGCCAGAAAGTCGTCGAATTGATCTGACTCGATAGCAGCTCGAGCCTCCGACATCACCCGCTGGTAGTAGGTGAGATTATGAATGGAAAGCAGGATTGGTCCTAGCATTTCCCCCGCGACAAACAGGTGACGGATGTATCCACGGCTGTGTCGGCAGGCAAGGCATGGGCAGGTTTCCTCGATGGGACGTCTGTCTTCTCGATGAATTGCATTGCGAAGCTTCAGGTTTCCTGCGTCGGTGAAGGCAAGCCCGTTGCGTCCATTCCGGGTGGGCATGACACAATCAAACAAGTCGATTCCTCTCGCAACACTCTCCAGTAAATCAACAGGTCTTCCCACTCCCATCAGGTAGCGGGGTTTGTGCTCTGGTAGGCTGGGGCACGTTGCTGCTGTGATGCGATACATCTCTGAGGGGGCTTCACCAACACTCAATCCTCCCACTGCATATCCATTGAAGTCCATGGCAGACAATTCACGCGCACATTGAACTCGCAGTTCTGTATCAAGTCCGCCCTGCACGATTGCGAATTTGGCTTGGTCATCACGCGTCGATGCATCCAGGCATCGCTTGGCCCAGCGGATCGACCTTGCCATCGCGTCTTCGACCTCATCATGGGTCGCTGGAAGAGCAATCACATGATCAAGAACCATTGCCACATCACTCCCCAGTGCTTCCTGAATCTCGATGGAATGTTCTGGAGTCAGTCGGACAATGGCGCCGTCAATGTGGCTGCGAAAAGTGGCTTCCTGCTCGGTAATTTTGCTGATTGCTTTGAGGCTGAAAATCTGAAAGCCCCCGCTGTCGGTCAGGATGGGGCCCTGCCAGCCCGACATGCCATGAAGGCCGCCCAGCTTTCGAACTGTTTCGTGACCGGGACGCAACGCCAAGTGGTAGGTGTTTCCAAGGACCATGTGGGCACCCGTAGCCGACACCTGATCGATGGTCAGGCCCTTGACAGTGCCTTGGGTACCCACCGGCATGAAGCCTGGGGTCTGTACTGGTCCATGGGGAGTCAAAAAAACACCGCGACGCGCCGAGGTGGCTGCATCGCGGTGTTTGAGTGTGAATTCAAATTGGCTCATCTGCCTGCTACTTGCGTTTCAATGATCGGCCTTGATTGCCAATCAATGGCATGCGACTGATCTGCCTGAACGTCAGTCACCACGCATCTTGAGGCCAAGATCAGTCAGCTTTTCACGCACTTCATTGAGACTTGTCACACCGAAGTTCTTGCACTCCAGCATGTCGTCACCAGTCTTGCGGATCAACTCACCGATCGTATTCAATTGCAATCTAGCCATACACTTGCGGGCACGCACGGACAGATTCAGGTCTGAGATCGGTCGATCCAGCAGAGCCTGTTCGTCTGGTGACATGTGGCTGGTATCGATAGGAGGCTCGTTGCTCTTCTTCTCGTGGGCAAACTGGCCTAAAGACAAACCTTTGCTCGTCAGCATTTCGCGGATTTCGAAAAGGCTGGTTTCACCGAAGTTCTTGCTGCTGAGAAGCTCCGCTTCACTGGTGCGAGTCAGGTCACCAATTGTGTCAATTCCCATCTTCTGCAGGCAATTTCGACTTCGGACGCTGAGCTCAAAGTTCGTGACCGGCATGTTGAGGGTCTGAGCCAAGCGATCGTTGCGTCGCTGTGCTTCCTCATCATAAAGCATGTTACCGGTCGCGGCCGCATCCTTCATGTAGAGGAGAGTTTGCGGGTGGTCGGGGTAGCAATCCAGGATTCGCTTGTAGCACATTTGTGCCTTGTCGAACTGGTTATTGTCTTCGTAAATCAAGCCGAGATTGATCAAAACACCAATGCCGGTTGGGAATGCCTTGGCGGCACGCTCGTACAGAGAAAGACTTTCGTCATCATTCCCCATCCGGTCGTTTTCCAACGCCAAGCCGAACAACGCACCCGCGTGATTCTCATCCGTTTGCACGGCTCGTTGGTACAAGGCTAATGCCTCGTCCATGCGGCCGCCCACGGCGGCTACGGTGGCAGCTCGCTGGTACATGTAGTCGGAGGTTTGCTCTGCCGGTCCGAAAATATTATCCAGAATCGCCAATGCTTCCTCGATGCGGCCAGCGTAGCGATTTGCTTCGGCTACGCCGATCTTGCACTGATCTTCGTTGTAACCCGAGGTCTGGGCTTTTTCATAGACAGCAACTGTTTCGTTGTAGCTGCCCAACTCGAACATGCACCGCGCTTGATAAAAAAGCGCCATTGCACTCCCGTCGGCCGATTGCAGCGTTGTCAGGGCATCGCTGAATTTACCCAGTAAGAACTGGCAGACGCCCATTTTGGTCTTACCGGCGGGGCTGAGTAAATCATCAGCTTCCATCTCGTTGACCGCATCGCGCAGTTCACCAAAGTGACCGTAGTTCTCGGAAACAGCAGTACGTATTGAACCGACGTCCGCGGGGCCAAACGAATTGTTCGAAAGGACCACTTCCTTCAAGTCGATAACTTCAAGTTCGACTTCACTCATAGAGACGAGTCTCCTGC
>JBPCVE010000458.1:0-29475 GCA_051010795.1 Rubripirellula sp. | reverse complement strand
TGCCGCGTTTGATTCCACTAGGAGCATTGGGGTTGATCGTATTCTTCTTTTTACTGGCATTCGTTACGCCTCCAGTATTGGGAATGAAGGCCAAGTACTACGAAGTGTTGTTCTCGAGCGTATCCTTCTTCATTCTCTGCGCTGGTTTTTCAGCAGGCTTTTATATCGTGCCGTTGCAAGCACTCTTGCAGAGTTTGTCGCCTGATGGGGAACGCGGGCGGTTTCTCGGAACTGCCAATGGTGTTTCATTCATGTTCCTAACACTCGCGTCGCTCGTCGTGTTAGTGCTGGGTCGTGCATACGCGGGCGTCGAGTACAAGATGTTCTACTTCTGCAGTGGTCTGATGCTTGTGGGCGCGATTTACTTCCTTTGGGCTTTTCGCGGGACGGGACTACTGATCGGTAGTGGAGGTTCAGGATTGTTGCTGGCCACTGACGCAGTCGCCGTTGCGAACACTGCAGATGAGACATTATCCGAGGACGAGGAGGCGACTGAATGCAGGACTGAGGACGGCAGTGTTTCAGAAAGTAGTGTTTCTGATTTGAAAACCGCAGAAAGCAACGAATCGTCAGATGATGGCGGCACAGATAACAGCGGCAATGGCGATGCAGAAGAAAAATCGGATTCTTGATCGAAGCGTTTGATCAAAAAAGGGAAGCTGTTCCAATTCTATTCTTCGGTTGGGAACTGCAACCATGGCCTTGGTTTCGCCATTTGACAAGCATTTTCATTGGGCGGTATTTCAATCCGCAACTACTGCAAAAGAAGGCAGTCTGCAGCGTGTCCTGTGGTTGTATTTCGTCGTGATACGCTACAGCGTTTTCAAATATTCCAGAACAGCACGCCTTTGCGTTTCAGTCAATTCTGAAGGGTAATCATGACCGGCGTTGCTTTTCCCAAATCGACGTGTGTCGAAGTAACTTCGGCGCACTGCAGCATCAAGCTCAGTGAATGGCACTTTCAGCTCAACTTTCGTGATCAGGCCGACTTTTTCATCATCGAATTCTTCGCTGACAGGCCGCCAAACAGTGGGGCGTTTCAATGGGTTTAGCAGGTGCCAAAGAGTTGGAACGCTGCCATTATGGAAGTAGGGTGCTGACGCCCATATTCCGTCCAGCGCTGGGGCAACGTATCCATCAGGATCGACGACCGTAGTCTGTTCTTTATCTTCGTTAGCGTGAGCGAACCAACTTCGAGCATATTTTTGCCGTCCCTCTACTTCTAATGCGGTCAACCGCACAGGGTCCGTTCCGATGTCGTTGATCGTGATGCGTCGATTGGGATAGGAGGGCGTGCTGCCATAGGTCCCGTGGCATTCAGCACACGTCTGCTCAAAAAGTACCCTTCCCTGCTCTGCCATGATCGCGTCGATCTTGCCTGGATACTGCGGCGGTCGTAACGAGGAGATGTAGGCGTAGACATCACGAAAATCGTCCTCGTGATTGAGGAAGAAGTCACGCCCATTTTCAGGAATCATCATGAACTGCATCAGACCACGATGACCTTTCTGGGCGAAGCCATCGATGTAGATGCTCGGTTTCTTGTGAAAATTCCACCACGCAGGTGCATCCATGTCGTGATGCACAAATTTCTGAGGGGTAGCCGCAACAATATTCAGATCCTCATCTCGTTGGCTCATCAGCCCCATGCCAAATACCACTGCGTTGGTCGTGCCATTTGTGGTACCCAGAGGAATGACCAACGAACCGACATCCATTCGCGAAAGAGGCTTGCCGAGTTTGAATTTTGTTTTGCGGATTTCTTCTGTTAGCGTTTGCAGAGCAAAGCGATTATTGGGAGCTCCGGCGTACGGTTTTCCATAAACAGACCCACCGTGGCACGAGAAACAATTCATCGTCCAGTTCCCTTTGTCATCCACCACGTACTGAAGCGGTTTTTCGGGAGCTTCAGGTCGGGGGGTGAGACCGTACCGCGCAAAAGCCATTTCGCGACGCTCATCGGCACTTGCTGCCTCGGCCTTCAAGCGAAGTGCCTCAGGCCAACATTGCCAAAGGTTGTCAAAAACTTCCTGCGTAAAATCGCTTGATAAAACCGCTTTTTCGGTAAGAACGCGATAGCCGCGTTCGGCCGATTTTGAATTTGAAAACTCTGCGTCCGAACTTGCAGGGGTGACAGCAGTCTCAGCAAAAGTCGCAAAGGAAGCGATGAATACGCTCGCAGCCGCGATGCAGATTGAACACAAATAGCAAATTTTCGGTCGCATCGGTAGATTTATTCGTTACAGGTAAAGGAACGCCGCTCACGTCATTTTACACTGCTGGCAATCGTGTCTGCATAACGATTCCGTGACGAGGCCCCATCTCTCGGTAACTGTCCGTTTTACCGGTCGTTCGCATGTTCTTTGGCACGAAGGGGCGCCCGTTTGGCGGGATGCACAACAGACACTCTGCCGAATCCCAGTACTTCTCCAGTCGCGACTCGTTGCTTTACTTTACTAGCCGCATTTCGGGTCAGGATGTAGGTCGGTCTCTTGGCGTCTGCTAGTGGGATCACTGGTTGTAATGATGCACCGACGGGAATCACTTCACGGTTGAGGTGGTAGGGACCGCGAAGTGGAAAACAAAGGTAATCCAATTTGGCAGCGTTTTCGATTTCGAATAGTTGTGGTGTGATCCAACTTTGGCCCTCAATCAATCCTGAATCGAGCAGAATCAGACTTTCGGGTTCCGATTCTTGTTGCAGCCACTCGATTGCTTGGCGCCAGTCCTCTCCGCGGTTGACCAGTGCTACCGGAGAGAGTCGAAGCCTTCTCCATGTTCGCTGCTGTACTTCCAGGCAGAGTAGAAGGGTGAACGCCAAGGTAAGACCTGCGATCGTCGGCTTGCGTATGCCTTCCAGTCTGATTTGAACGTACCCAATGCAGCTGCCACTGAAGCACGCCAGTATGGGAAGGACGGCGATGAAATAGCGGCGGTGCCAAACCGGTGCCACTTCGAAGCTTGAAAGGAACCAATAGACAGTTGTTGCAAGCAAAGGCAGGGTTGCCAAGCAGCACAGACCAATGATCGGCGCGCTGGGTTTGCGGTCAGGTTGCTTGCCGCTGTTCATGGTGCTGTCAACCATCAGGATTAGCAGTAGCAGGATTAAGGGAATGAGAAGCAGGCTGTGCCAGTCCCATATGGTCCATATTTGTTGCCAGTGCGTTGCTGTCGCAAAAGAACCCCACATCGATTTCTCTGCCCAACTTTGACCAAGAGTTATCTTCCACAAGATCAGCATGGCCAAAGCAGTGATCGTAATCAGAGCTGCATCTAACCACGTGATTCGTCGGAATTCGCGGGGGTTTTTGATTAACCAGATCCCGCACAAGCCAAGCGGAAGCCATGCCAGTACGCCCAGCGAAGTCGGCTGGCAGATTGTCGAAAGTAAAATGGTGATCATCAAAAAACACCAGCTGCCTGCACGCTGGTGACGTGATTCACTGGACAGTAGTTGTAGAAAAAGAATGATCGAGATGGAGGAACACAGAATCACTAAAGCGAAAGGACGTAATTCAGTTCCAAAAAAAAGCGAGTTGTTCTCGATAGCGAGAGTGAGTCCTGACACTAGGCCTGCAAGCAAACTTCTGGCCCATTTTGTAATGCCATAGGCAATGACGCTGCAGCCACTAGCCACCAGCAAGACGCTGTTGAGCCGTAGCATCAATTCGGAGTCACCGACTGCCTGTTTCCAAATCCAAAGCTGTAAATAATAGCAAGGTGATTGATGACCTAGAACGGAACGCTTGTAGACACTGCCAATACCATCCGCGACGATCCAAGCCGAGTGCAATTCGTCAAGCCACAAACTTTCATAACACGATGGCAGTCGTAGAAGGACCGCGATTGTGAAGACAGCGAAAGATATCAGCAGCGTAAACAATGCTCGGGGTGGTTGGCGATCCATCAGGTGAGATTCGTAGCCGAGGTGTTTGTGATTCTCTGAATGATCTTACACGCGGACTCAATCTGGGAGGCATCGACGTCCAAGTGGGTTACAAACCGAATGGCTTGCGGACCAATCGCAAAACACCTGACCCCTTGTTCTTCGAGTGTTGCTGCCAGCTTGTCGGCCGTAGTCCAGTCTTCATCAACTTCACAGATGACGATATTGGTATCGACTCGGTTACCACGAATCGAGAGCGGACCACATGCTTCGCAGCCCTCCCAAAGACGCTGAGCATTATTGTGATCTTCTGCCAGACGATCGCGGTGCTGTTCCAACGCGTGGAGTGCACCGGCAGCAATGATCCCTGCTTGACGCATGCCTCCCCCGAACAGTTTCCTTGAGCGGCGAGCTTCCAGAATGAAATGGTGCTCTCCTGCCAATGCAGATCCAACCGGAGCACCAAGTCCTTTACTGTAACAGACACTAACTGAGTCAAAGGGCTCAACCAGTTTCAGAGGACTCAGGCCGGTGGCGACAGACGCATTCCAGAGTCGGGCCCCATCCAAATGCCTTTTCAGTCCGTTTTGTTTCGCCCAGTCGCAGATTTCTTGGACGGTCTGCTGCGGCTGAATTCGTCCGCCCCACCGATTATGGGTATTTTCGAGGCACACGAGTTGAGTTCGCACCATGTGTTCGTTTTCCGGCCGAATCAGGTTTTGGAGTTGGTCTACTTGAAGCACACCACCTTCGCCAGCGACCGTTTGCGCGACCAAACCCGAAAGCTGGGCGAATGCCCCCTGCTCGTAATGATAGATGTGACAGTCTGCTTCACAAAGGAATTCGCTGCTTCGACCACAATGTACCCGGAGGGCGATTTGATTCGTCATGGAGCCGCTGGGCATGAATACGGCGGCTTCTTTGCCTAAAATCTCGGCGGTCAGCGTTTCCAGGCGTTCCACCGTCGGATCGACATCAATGACTGCGTCGCCTACCTCTGCTTTTGCCATTGCCTGCCTCATCGCGGCAGTTGGCTTGGTGACGGTATCGCTGCGAAGATCGATTTCTGCGGGCATTTGTTGAAAATTGGGTGTCAGAGTTGATTGGTATGCGGGTAAACAATTCGATTGTACCGGCTTATGATGGCAATCGTAGACGTATTACCTTTTGCCCGGTTTCCAAGTTTTAACACTGCTGTTCTGCCGTTTCGTCCACTACGAATCCCAAAATAAGAGTTCTGATTTGTCTGACCTTCAAATTCAGCGTGTTGACGCTCGCCAAGGATCCGCCGAGATTCTTCAAGAGTTGCGTTTGAAACTCAGTCCTCAAGGCGATGTCGTGAGTCCACGGGGGCGAGCCTTGACGGAGGAAGTGTTTGGGGCGGCCCTGACGCCCGTTGAGGTTGTGACCACGATCTGCCAGGACGTGCGAGAAACTGGTACCGAGGCTTTGCTGAAGTACAACAAAGCACTGGACAAGGCAGATCTATCAAAGGAACAGCTCCGAGTGCCCCTGAGTGAGCTGGAAGAGGCCCATTCCGCTGCAGATCCTGCTTTGCTGGATTCGGTCCGGCGGATTAGGGACAACGTTGCAGAGTTCCAGCAGGCCATTTTGCATTCCGATGTGACGATTGAACCGCGTCCCGGCGTGACTCTTACTCAAAGATACCTCCCGCTGAACCGCATTGGCGTTTGTGTTCCCGGTGGTGCAGCAGCTTATCCATCAACCGTTCTCATGACCGCGGTTCCTGCTCAGGTTGCTGGCGTAAAAGAGATAGCGATCGTGGCACCGCCGACAAAGTTCGGGGCGTACAACGTGGATATGTTGGCGACCTGTCATGAACTCGGCTTACGCGAGGTGTATCGAGTGGGGGGCGCACAGGCTGTCGCGGCGATGGCTTACGGCTGCGATGCAATTCCAGCAGTCAATAAGATCGTGGGTCCCGGGAATTTGTTTGTCGCTCTCGCGAAGAAAGAAGCCTACGGTGTCGTGGATATCGATTCCTTTGCTGGCCCAAGTGAGGTGATTGTCATTGCAGATGAGACGGCGCGAGCCGATTTTGTTGCAGCAGATCTGCTGGCTCAGGCAGAACATTCGCCGGGCTCTGCGATCCTCATTACGTGGGATGAGAAATTGATTGATGCTGTTGAGAAAGAATTGGTAAGGCAGTTGGATTTGCTGACTCGCAACCAATTAACGTTGGACAGCCTCGAATCATTCGGTGCCTTGATTCTCGTTCGTGATCAAGCTCACGCATGCGAACTGACGGACCAGTTTGCGCCCGAGCATCTGCACATCGAGACGCGAAATCCACGCGAAGAAATTGCTCGTATTCGAAACAGCGGTGCCGCATTTCTTGGGCACCATACTCCAGTTGCGCTGGGGGATTATGCTGCTGGTCCCAGCCACGTTCTGCCCACCGGTGGAACCTGCACGTGGGCCGCAGGTTTGTGTAGTAACAGCTTTTTGCGAAGTGGCAGCGTTACGGAATTTGATTCAGCAGCGCTGAACCAGATTGGTCCGGATGTTGTCCGACTTGCGAACAAGGAAGGGCTGACTGCTCACGCCCGAAGTGTGACAATTCGAGAGTCCTAAGTCAGACTCATCGAATCGAAGCCCCTTGTTTCCCGTTTTTAGCACCGTATTTTTGACCCTGATCGCCGACTCTGTTTGGTGATCTGACCCAGACTGGCTGACGAAAGCTCCCCACATCATGGCCGACAAGTCTCTCTTCCGCCCTGCCCTCGCCCGCATGATGGCCTACGCGCCCGGTGAACAACCACCGCCGGGAAAGTACATCAAGCTGAATACGAACGAGAATCCATATCCGCCACCGCCCGCAGTGGTTGATGCGATTAGGGTGGCTGCAGGCGGTCCACTTAATCGATATCCCGATCCTATGGCAACCGCCTTCCGTAGGGCTGCCGCTGAAAGATTGAATCTTCCAGGGCCGGATTGGGTGCTGGCGGGTAACGGAAGCGACGAGATTTTGACGTTACTGGTGCGTGGGTTTGTCGGCGAAGGACAAAAGTTGCGTTTGCCTTATCCAAGTTACGTCCTCTATCGCACCTTGGCAGATATTCAAGGAGCAGCTTGGGAACAGGTCGCTTTTGACGATGATTGGGCTCTTCCGGAAACTTTTGGAAAATCTGATCAAGACCTCCGGCTGGTATTGTTACCCAATCCCAACAGCCCGAGCGGGACCGTTGTCAGTCCGGATCGTGTGTCGCAGTTGGCAGACTCACTCGATTGTCCTTTGATAGTTGATGAGGCCTATGCCGATTTTGCCGAAGACAATTGTCTAGATCTTGTTCAACACAATCAGCGGATCATGGTCACAAGAACACTCAGTAAGTCTTACGGGTTGGCTGGCATCCGATTTGGTTTTCTCGTCGCACAGCCAGAGGTGATCGCTGAACTGGCCAAAATCAAGGATAGCTACAATTGTGATGGGCTGTCGATTGCCGCTGCAACGGCCGCCATGGGCTGTGGTGACTGGCTTCGGAAAGTTCAGGAAAAAATGAATGCCACACGGGGTCGCTTGGCAGAGCGACTGAGCGACCTTGGTTTCGACGTGGTGCCATCCCACGCAAATTTTGTCTGGTGCCAACACCCCAATGGGAAACATCAGCAACTTTACGAATTCCTGAAGAAAAATCAGATTCTCGTTCGATACATGGAATTCCCGGATTGGGGAGACGGTCTGCGGATTTCTGTCGGTACAGACGAACAGATCGATGCCTGCCTGATGATCATCGAGCGTTATCTGGCTTAGGCTCATCTCATTGTTTGGATATTCTGACCCTTGTAATTCTGGTAATCACATGACTCGTACTGCCTCGGTCGACCGCAAGACCGGAGAAACAGACATTCAGCTGTCGATCAATTTGGATGGCGATGGAGCTGGAACGCGGAAATCAGGGATCGGTTTTCTTGACCACATGCTGGATCTATTTTCCAAGCATGCGTTGATCGATCTCTCTGTGGCTGCTGTGGGTGATTTGCACGTTGATGATCACCACACATGCGAGGACATTGGGATTGCTTTGGGGCAGGCAATGGATCAGGCACTGGATGATCGTGCAGGGATTCGAAGGTACGGTCATTTCACATTGCCGATGGATGAGTGTCTTGTCACTGCTGCAGTGGATCTGGGTGGGCGTTACGCTTTTGAGTATCAGGCACCCATTGCCGCAGTCAAAATCGGCACTTTTGATACTGAGTTGGTTGAGCATTTCTGGCAGTCATTCGCTGCCAACTCGAAATGCAATCTTCATGTTGTTCTGCATCATGGACGCAACGCGCACCATATAGCGGAGTGCGTCTTCAAGGCTGTTGCCCGTGCAGTACGTATGGCGGCTGAGGATGATCCGCGTAGTAACGCGATTCCCAGTACCAAGGGAATCCTTTGAAGCAGGGTCAGTTAGCCGTTGAATTTTCTGTCGAGGGATGCGCGGTCACGACTGTAGGGTGGGTTCGGCGGGGCACCAAAAAACCGACACAGGCAAGCCCAATCAGGCACCCGACGACTGAGAGCAGATACTGATTGGACATGATCACTATTCCAGACAAGATGATCGTGCCAACCAATGCGGCCCAACGTGCTGGCAGTATCCACAAGCCTATCCCGCTGACTGTTTCAACGACCACGGTTTGCCGACTGTACCACTTCGCGATTTCCTGCAACTCTTTCGGTTCGTAGTTGTCACGCAGGTAGTTGAAAACCCAAAAGTCACGGTCCACAAAGTAAATGTCAAATAACACTTCTCCAGACCAGTATTCGGGTGTCCATTTACCTGCTGCCCCACCAAGCAGAATCAGCGAAATGATCAGCCGTGACAGGAAGGCAGCCCGACGTATCAGCAATTCTTGCTGACCTGTTTCCAGCCGGTGGGCTAACCACACGGACCACAGACAGCACCACCAAATGGTCACAAACGTCATGTCGTTGTAACTACCTTGGTGGATGCACATCAGACTGATTCCTAAAAAGCCAAACCAGCTGCAGAATTTTTGTAGCAGGTTGACAGGTGTGACCAGGCTGATCGATGTTGCCAACGCAGACCCCCAGAACGCAAGTCGAATCGTAGTGACAGACCTCAACCAGTCGGGAAAGAATGGGTCTTCGACGGGGATGTTCGCGTAAATACTGTCAGCTTGGAGAAAGAATTTCCATTTCCAAAAAAGGCTGATCAGAATCGCCGCCTGAACGAGCCGGTAGGCAGCAAGAGGCCGCTTGAACCCTGCTGACTGCAGTCTTGGGAACGCCTGAGTGATTTTATTCATAGCGATTCCTCGATCTCATCAATGCGAATCAGTTTGTAGCCACCTTCAGCTTGGGCTTCCAGATGAAATTTCGATTCGAGGACTTGACCACGATACGACGATTTGAGGGTAAACCAACGATCCTGCTTTGAAGATAAGAAGTTGTACCTGCCGGCAAAAAATGTGATGACCCTCGTTGGAAAATGATTGGCATATCTCCAGCTCTCATCGAGGATCATCATGACGAAGCCCGGCGGGTATTGTTCAACTTTGTACTGGTTCGCAAAGTTGTACATGGACGGAATAGGGAACTGCGCAGCCCAAACCGAAAACGATGGGGTTCGAAGGTGAAACCGTTGCAAAGATTGCTTCGCGATGCCAGGGATCCACGGCATCAGTAAAAGCCACACAGCAATCAAGCCGATGAACGCAACGATGCAGCAGAAACCCAAGTCGCGTTGTTGCTCGCCGTTTTTTTGCTCGTTATCACTCGGGGACGCGTCATTTAAATCGACCATGGGGATGTTCCTTCATTCCGCGTGAGTCTTGAATGGGATGAAACGTCAGGATTGTTCGATTAGTTGAAGTAAAGTTTCCCGTACTTGCTTTGGGTTTGCATTGGCATTCTTTTTCTTGGCTTGGCCAATCAATGCCCCAACGGCTTGCTGCTTCCCACTTTTCACATCATCGATGACTTGCGGGTTTGCGTCCAACAATTCCCGGCAAAGCACCTCGATTTCATTGCTATCTACTGATTCAATGCCCAGCTTCTTGATTGCTTCTTCGACCGACTCGTTGGTCTTTAGCAAGTGTGTAAAAACATCTCTGGCTCGTGCATTGTCAAAGTCACCGCGGTTAACACGTTGCAACAAGTCCCCCAGTTGTTCAGCGCTGACCGAAAATTCTGCAATGTTTTCCTGAGTTTCGTTTAGCGTCCGCATCACATCCTGTTGGATCCACGAACTGGCGCGTTTTCCATCTCCGGATTTGGTAGCGGCTGCTTCGAAATATTCAATCAGCTCCCGTCCTTGGTTGACGATGACATTCGCATCGTACAACTTGATGCCGTATTGCGTTTGCAGACGTTGGCAAATTTGTGCGGGTAGTTCACCAAGGTTGGCTTTGGCTTCGTTCACACGTTCCTGTGGGATGCGAATTGGCAGCAGGTCTGGATCGGGGAAGTAACGGTAATCAGCTGACTCTTCTTTCTCACGTTGGAGGAATGTTTTTCCTTTTGCATCATCCCAGCCACGTGTTGTCTTGGCTTCGTCCTGAATCGTTTTACCAGTCTCTTCCCAAGCATCATATTGTCGGTCCACTTCGTGTTCGATTGCATGCTCGACGGCTCGAAAGCTATTCATGTTCTTGATTTCAGCAATCGGCGTTGCAACTTTCTTGCCATCGACGTCAATGTGCAGATTGACATTGGCGTCGACGCGAAGACTGCCTTCCTGCATCTCGCAGTCTGAGACACCAAGATGTGTCATTCGCAACTTGAGTTCATCCAGGTACTCTTTGGCCTCGCTTGCAGATCGCAAATCAGGATGGCTGACGATTTCGAGTAAGGGTGTTCCGCAGCGATTCAGGTCGATGCGTGAGTCATTTCGCCCGCTTGCCTCATCATGCATGCTCTTTCCAGCATCTTCTTCCAAGTGCGCACGAATGATGCCGATGCGGCGGGTTTTCTCTGGGTCAGCCTCATCGGTGATGTCAAGAAATCCGTCAGCGCAGACAGGGAGATCAAACTGGCTGATCTGGTATCCCTTGGGAAGATCCGGATAGAAATACTGTTTGCGATCCCATTTTGTCATGGGCGGGATCGAGCAATCGATTGCGAGGCCAGCTCGGATCGCCAAGTCGATCGCACGCTCGTTCATGACCGGTAGCGCGCCAGGAAGACCGAGGCAGACAGGGCATACCTGAGTATTGGGTGGGGCACCGAAACGTGTGCTGCAACTGCAAAACAACTTGGTCTGCGTTTTGAGTTGAACGTGTACCTCGAGACCAATGATGGTTTCAGTGGGATAACCGTCGCTGAGCGTCATGAAATTTCAGGATTCGAAAGTATCGGGGCGTAGTTTGTGAAAATCGGTCATTGCCTGATAGGCAGCACCGGCGAAAAGCAAACGAGTTTCTTCCAATGCGGGGGCCTGTAATTGAATGGCCAAAGGTAGCCCTGATGCATCTTTGCCAGCAGGTAAAGAAATAGCCGGGATGCCTGCTAAGTTGGCACCAACTGTGAAGAGATCGCAAAGATACATCTGCACAGGATCATCAACTTTTTCACCCAACGGAAAAGCCGGTGTTGGTGATACTGGGCCAAGCAGAAGGTCAACCTGCGAGAAAGCAGCATCGTAATCACCCTTGATCAGGCGTCGCGCCTTGAGTGCCTGATTGTAGTATTGGTCGGCGTAGCCTTCGCTAAGTGCGTAAGTTCCAACCATGATGCGTCGTTTGACTTCAGCACCGAATCCTTCTGCACGACTCTGGCAGTAGGTTGCCACCAAGGGGCCCAGTGACTCAGACTTTTCGGGAGCCAATTGCGTGGCTCGGTGCCCATAATGAGCTCCGTCGTAACGGGACAGATTGCTGCTGGCTTCGGAGGGAGCGATCACGTAGTAGGTCGGTACCCAGTATTTGCTATGCGGCAAGTTGATATCGATGATCTCCGCTCCGGCGTCGCGAAAAACTTCGGTTGAAGCCAGCACGGCTTTACGGACCGATTCGTCAACTCCATCAACATCCAAAGCTTCACGCAGAATACCAATTTTCATTCCCCGTAAATCACTTGACTGTAGAGCTGCCTGATAATCGGGAACTTCGTGATTCAGTGAAGTCGAGTCCCGCGGTTCGTAACCGGAGATGCATTGAAGCAGTAAAGCGACATCCTGTACTGACCAACCAATGGGGCCAACTTGATCAAGGCTGCTTGCAAAAGCGATCAGACCATAGCGACTGACTCGACCGTAGGTAGGTTTCAGGCCCGTGACGCCACAGAAACCTGAGGGTTGCCGAATCGATCCTCCCGTATCTGTTCCGAGGCTCAAAGGTACCGTGCCTGCAGCAACACAGGCCGTCGCGCCCCCGCTACTGCCCCCAGGGGTACGGGATACGTCCCATGGATTCCGTGTGTTCCCAAAAGCACTGGTTTCCGTACTTGCTCCCATGGCAAACTCGTCCATGTTCGTTTTGCCAACGATAATCGCATCGGCTTGGCGTAGTTTTTCGACCACGGTGGCATCGTATGGAGGTCGGAAATGACGCAGCATGTTCGAAGAACAAGTGGTTGGCATATCACGGGTGCAAAGTACATCCTTCACAGCCACAGGGACGCCGGCCAAGGGTCCAAGCGGCTCACCACTCCGTCGTTTTTGGTCAACCACTTTCGCAGCTGCGAGTACTAATTCGCGATTAATATGGGTGAAAGCATTGATGCTCCCCTGCGTGGCTTCGATCTTATCGACCGCGGATGTCGCGATCTCCACAGCGGTCGCATCACCCCTCGATTGAAGTTGCAGAACTTCTTGAGCCGAATCGAGCATGAGTTACCCAGCAAAACGTACGAAAATAAGAGTTCACGACAGATAGCAGATTATCCGCGATCTACGGTGAATCGACCAGCGGGCGATGCCGAAGAGGGGATTTGCGGTTTCGCCGTGTGAAAACCTACTTTTCGCCGGATTCACTTCCCGCCAACCTCAGCACGCTTCGACCCAGAATGTAATCGTGGGACCTGAGAAAATCAGCCAGTTTGCTTTGTCGGTAGTGTGAATGTCGCAACGCAACCAGAGGGCCCACTTGCAAGTGAAACGTCTCCCTGATGTAGCTTGGCGATACGGTAGGCTCGGCATAATCCCAGTCCGAGGCCACGTCCTGCCTCCCTGCCACTGAAGTAAGGATCAAAGGCGTGTTTTCGGGCCTGCTCAGACAGTCCAGGGCCGCTATCAGCCACAACAATTGCGATGTGTTCTGAATCGTGTTGTAGTGATAGGACGATTGTTCCCTGGCACCCGATGGCATCGATCGCATTGCGAATCAACGCTCTGATTGCCTCCGTAATCATCGTCGCATCTGCCTGTATTTCCTGTTCCGGGCGATGAGCCTCGTTGCCTTCAGTGGAAATCTGAATTCGAATGGCTTGCCGTTCAGACTCCTCCGTGAACGATCCCGCTACCTCAGCCAGCAAGTCGCTGGGTAAACAGGTCTGCCGCTCGAGTTCCGGTGGATTGGCATAGAACATCAGGTCCGCAATCATCTCGTGTGCACGATATACCTGATCAATGATTCTCTGCAGTGTCGCAGTGCGATTGGGGTCGGTCTCTCCACGTTGCAACTGTTCGGCACGAGTTGAAATATTTGCGAGGGGGTTATTGATCTCGTGACTTAGGCCGTAGGCAAGTTGTTTAATCGCTGCAAGTTTCTCGCCGTGCAATTTCGCGTCAAAGGCACTCTCAAGAGATTTTTGATACTGAACTGAGCGAGCCAACTCCTGTAGCACTGAATGGTTATTACTCGGAGGTGTCGTCTCGCGTGTTGCTGAGTCAAATTTTACGAGCGGCCAATGCTCACGCCATGTGTTGGATACTTGGGGGCCGGTCACTTCCAACCACAGCGGTGCGTCTTCCATCCATCTGGTGGTGGGAATTGTGCGAAAATGGTCAGTCAGCTTTCTCCACCGTTTTTCAATGACGGGTGTGATCTGCGGGGCACCCAAATAAGCATCACCACTGGCAATTTGCTCAGTGATGTTGTGGGCATGCCATGTCGCGAGTTGATCCAATTCGACTGGTTTCGGGCCGGAATAAGTCAGCGCGGCATAGATAAAGTATGCCGGATCGCTTTGAAACGCCCTGCACACTCGATTCCGAATCGCTCCGTCCAGCGGTGGATTGTTGCCGCTGCCGCTCCGCCGATCCATCAGCAACAAATGGCCGATGGCGTCAGTCGAACGCTCCGTTTGTGGCAACCACCACCGTTCGGAACCACGCCGCAAACAGGGTAATAACCCCATTGGACTTGTCCTCTCAGTGATTTGGCTTCTACGCATCACACGGTTCGAGCCAAGGGGATCGAACGAATCGACCCTTGTCTGTTTCATCTGCATGCGTGGCAGCGACTGCTCGCTCTCCACGTTAGCCGACCACGCTGCGTTCAATCTCAAGTTGGTCACACGCACGACCGATCAGATCATCAATCGCAAAAGGCTTTTGCATGAAATCGTTCGCACCTGCAGTTTTCAGGGCGTCGACCTTGCTGTGTTCGACCATACCGGAGATGCAGAGGATTTTGACCATGTCCATCGACGGATCATTGCGTACCCGTTGGCAGACCTCTTTGCCGTTGATATCCGGAAGCATGACATCCAGAATCACTAAATCAGGTCGGAATTCTTTGACTCCCATTCCGGCGTCAAATCCGTTGTTGGCGGTCCTGATGTCAAACCGACCGTCGCGGTCGAAACCGTCTTTGATCAAGTCGACCAAATCCTGGTCATCATCTACGATCAGTAACTTTTTCTTGCCGCTTTCCAAGGCATCCGTCGGGATGCCATTTTCTTTCATGAACAGATAAAGCTGCTCACGTGGAATGCGGCGGAATTTGCTACCGGGAACGCGAAAGCCCTTCAGAGAACCGTTGTCGAAACAACGAATAATCGTCTGCTGACTAACTTTACAAATTTTGGCTGCTTCGCCTGTCGTGAAGACCGTTTTCGTGGTCATGGCGGAAACCACCCTCCTTGTATGACTAGCCGTTTCAGAATGTCGTGCCCAGCACTATCCTGTTTGGGACCTTGCTGAGCGGTATTTTCGGTAATGGAGACTGACTTCGTGCAGCTCCCACGGCGGCTGGCAATCGAGGTTGCGAGTCCATCGCACCCATCGCTGGCAAGCCGAAGTTCATTACCTTTAGCAAACTCCCTGTCCTACCGCACTAGCACATCTCGCTGCTGTTTGCGTGAAGAACGCAGGTGGCAGGAAGCTCCGAGCCTCGCTGCCTTGCCAAGTTTGCCCTACTCACGAATTCTATCGAATCAAGCTGCTAGGTCAAGATTGATTGAAATGCCGTAACACCATATTATTAAAGAGTTTAACGATAAATGCCTTGGCATTTGCTAAAAAAGAAATCCCCGATTGATTCACTTTTACTCGGCAAAGCAGTGAAATCGTAGATTCCCTAGCTCTTCCGTTTTGACTCCATGTGCGCCAAAACTAGGGCAAGATCCGCGGGAGTGATGCCGCTAATACGTTTTGCTTGGTCGAGGTTTAACGGCCGGATTTTGGAAAGTTTTTCCTTCGCTTCGTTCCGCAGTGGACCAATCGTGTTGTAGTCGAAGGTGGTTGGAATGCGTTTTCCCGCAAGTCTTTGTTGCCGTTCCACTTCGACACGCTGTCTCCCGATGTAGCCCTCATATTTGATGTCATAAAGGCATTGTTGAGCTGCTGTTGCTTCGATTTCCGCGAGTCCGGGGATTCGCTCGCACATTTGTGGCCAGTCCATTTCTGGTCTTCTCAGATACACATCAGCAGCAACGTTTTCGATCTTTGATTTTTTCAGGAGCTCGATACCGAGTTCCATCTGGGCAATTTTCGTCTGGAATCGTTGGCGCCTTTCGTTACTGATCAGCCCCAGTTCATCAGCTTGCAGGGTCAAGCGTCGATCCGCATTGTCCTGCCGTAGTAGCAGTCGATACTCAGCTCGGCTGGTAAACATGCGATACGGTTCATCGGTGCCAGCCGTCACAAGATCATCAACAAGCACACCAATGTAAGCTTGATCGCGTGTGGGCACCCAGGGAGCCTTGTCGGCTGTTTGTCGCGCAGCGTTCAATCCAGCGATCAGTCCTTGCCCCGCAGCTTCTTCGTAACCAGTGGTGCCGTTGATTTGACCGGCGAAAAATAGTCCTCCGACTCGTTTGGATTCCAAGTGCGGCCAGAGTTGGGTCGGCGGGCAGAAGTCATATTCAACCGCGTAGCCGTATCGCATGATTCTGGCATTTTCCAGACCGCTGATCATGCGAAACATCTGGTCTTGAACGTCGCGCGGCAAACTCGTTGAAATTCCGTTGACATAAACTTCCTGGGTTTTCCAGCCTTCGGGTTCAAGAAACAACTGGTGTCCTGTCTTGTCCGCAAATCGAACCACTTTGTCTTCGATGCTGGGACAATAACGGGGGCCACGCGAATTGATTTGTCCACTGTACATCGGTGCTCGATGCAGGTTGGCTCGAATCAAGTCATGGACTGCTTCGTTGGTGTAGGCAATGTGACAAGGAAGTTGCTCCACTGAAAGCTTGTCTGTCAAGAATGAGAACGGTTGAGGTTGATCATCGCCTGGCTGTGACTCAACTTTGGAGTAATCAATGGTTCGTGCATTGAGTCTTGGTGGTGTGCCGGTCTTGAATCTTTCAACCTCAAATCCTAGGCGTTGCAGTGCTCCGCTGATCCCTGTAGTGGTGCCCTCCCCTGCCCTTCCTCCGGCGGTCTTCTCATCGCCAGTATGCATAATGGCTTTTAAAAATGTGCCGGTGGTTAGTACCACAGTTGGTGCCAGGTAGCGTGCATCACCACGAACAGTGACACCGAGGACGCGATTTTCTTTACCAGTTGTTTCCGTGATCAGGTCCTCGACAGTTTCCTGACGTAGGTCAAGGTTCTCCTGCTGTTCGATCCGGCATTTAACGTAGTGCTGATAGGCTCGCTTGTCAGCTTGCGCACGCGGACTGTGCATGGCGGGGCCTTTGCGGCAATTCAGCATTCTGAATTGAATCCCGGTGGCATCGATCGCCTCGCCCATCAAGCCACCCAGCGCATCAACCTCTCGCACGATCTGACCTTTGGCGACACCCCCGATGGCAGGATTGCAGGACATTTGACCAACCGTATCGAGATTGGTGGTCAACAGAGCGGTTCGAGCACCGGTACGGGCCGCCGCGGCCGCCGCTTCGGTGCCGGCGTGTCCTGCTCCGATCACAATGACGTCGTACTGATAGCAGTTGCTATTCATGGCTTCGGAATTACGTGGGTTTCAGGTTTGAGGGTGGTGCGAGATTCAATGTTAGGGTTTGCGGATTAGGCAATCTGAAGCTGATCGGCTGTTTGTTTACACAGTCCGAAGGACTACCGTAGTCGTGCCAGCAAAATACTCAAGAATTTGGGGCCCGCTGGTCGAATCCGACTAGGTGGGGTTCGGTCTTTGATCCCCTTCACTGTACTTTCACTCGATACTGAGGCACGGCCGACGAGATGCGACTGGTCACAATAACGAGTTTGATTGCCATTTTCGGCAGCTTTGCCAGCCCCATGCTGATGCAGTCAGCTCTGGCTGTCGAGGTGTCCGAGACGAATGTGCAGGAATCTGTGCCTGCGGTGCAACGTCCCAGCAAGGGCTGTTTTATCCTCGGTTCACAATCTTTCTCTATTCCGTTCACCGTAGACCAAGCAGGGGCCCAACCTGTTGCAGTGAGACTTTTTGTGTCACGCGGACCCGGTGATCAGTGGAAGCTGACCGACCAGATCAAGCCAAACGCGGCCTCAAAACAATTTCAATTCGAGGCTGAGGATGACGGGGAATATTGGTTTGCTACTCGTACCATCGATGCTGCAGGACAAGCCCATCCTGCGGGCGAGATCACTCCGCAACTGAAAGTCTTCGTTGATACCACCAAACCTGCTATTGCTCTGGAAGTTGAAGCAGACGATGCGGGCAGAGTCTATGCAGCATTAAATATGGACGATGCAACGCCGTTGAAATTGGTCCAACTCCGCTATGCAACGGATATGATCAAATCTTGGCAGGCTGTTGAGGTATCTCAGAAGCCCAACCGCGGGAAAATTCAGTTTGATCCAAAGCAAGGCTGGAAGTTGTTATCGGTACAGGTCATCGTTTCGGATGCGGCTGGCAATCAAACAGTCATCAATCAGATGGTCCGCCGGCCACGTGTCGCAAATGGCAATACCAATCGCTTCGCGTCCAAGCCAGCGTCTGAGCCCATCGCTGCTAAATCTCTGCCGTACCGAATGGATGGTGAATCGGGAGTCAGTGCGGAGACCGTTTCGGGGCCAAGTGAACCGCCGATGCTGGCTCCTCTTCCAAGCGGCACCACCCCCGCGATCAATCCGCCGCCTGCTACGTCCACTTGGGCTAATACGCGTTCGGCGACGAACGCTCGAAACCAGCAAGGCTTGAGTGGAAGTCGTTTTCAGGGGAGCAATCCGTACGTGGCAGTTCCGCAGGGCAACGAAACAGCAACTGCCCAGATGAATCCGCGTTACCGAGGCGCAATTCCATCTGCAGCAGGATCGCAGGCTGCCGCAAGATCACCAATGACGACACGGTCTCCGAACCCTGTTGGCATGCCACCTCGTGCTGCTGCAATATCGCCGTCCCAAGTGAATCCCAAAATGCAGGGCCGCGGACCTGTTCCTTCGAATGGTATTCCTTTGAACGGGACTGCCGTCAATCCGCGCTCGGGTATGGGCTTTGCGCCTCCATCAGTTCGAGGCACACCTCCTGCGATTGCGAGGTCTGAGAGGGCGGCGTCGGCTTTGCCACCGCCAGCCTCGCCCATGCAAATTGGTGAGGGCTTCGGATTAAATTCACCTCAGCCTTCCTCACCCAATCCAGGAGCACAAAGCAGGACTTCCTTACCTGCTGGCGTAGCGGAATCCAAATCCGCTTCAGAGCCACGAACCGTAGCAGAGGCAATGCGTCCCCTCACGGAGGAGTCGGCCGTAACCAAATTGCAACAGGAGCAGATTCCTGCCCCGAAACCGCATGCGGAGCGTTATCGTTCTGAACGTACCTCAACTAAGGAATCCAAATCTGCCATGCAACGAGCCCCTGTTCGCTTCAGTGACAGTGAACGCTTCAGCTTGGAATACGAGCTAGAGGCTGTTGGCAGCCAGGGCGTCGAGGCTATCGAGCTTTATGGGAGTTTGGATCACGGCAGCACTTGGTCACTGTGGGGGCAGGATCCCGACCGCAGTAGTCCCTTTGACATTGAAACCAAGGGAGAGGGCGTCTTTGGTTTCAGGATTGTTGTGGTGGGAGGAAATGGGCTGGCAAGTCCACGACCTTTGGCGGGTGAGTCGCCAGATATCTTTGTGGTTGTCGATCGGACTCGCCCAAGTATCCGCATCACCGGCGCGAGATACGGAGAAGGCGATCGCACCGGTGGCTTGGTGATTCGGTACGAGTGCAAAGACACCAACCTACCCCGTCGACCTATTGGTCTTGCATTCAGCGGTGCGCCGGATGGCCCCTGGACCACCATTGCTGCTGGGCTTGAGAATACGGGTGAGTACGTTTGGCGAGCAGA
Source organism: Rubripirellula sp. (assembly GCA_051010795.1). Classification (GTDB taxonomy): domain Bacteria; phylum Planctomycetota; class Planctomycetia; order Pirellulales; family Pirellulaceae; genus Rubripirellula. The sequence continues at coordinate 10,006 of JBPCVE010000458.1, read as the reverse complement.
TCCAAATCTGCCCCGGCAGTTGTATCTGCGGATTGATGGGACAGATCAATCCGGTAATGTCGGAACCTACATTCTGGATCAGCCCATTGATACACAAGGGCTAGCACCAAGGGCTCGGATTCGCGGTTTTCAGCCTTTGTCTGAAAATCCACCTGCCAATGCAGGGCAGACTGCTCTGCGGAACAACGGGTCGTTGAAGTAGTGACACGTTTTGAGGCAGGTGTTGGCTCTTTCGAGTGATGTCAGGCGGGACCTTGCCGGTCGCATCTTGTTGATGGGATTGGTATGGTGTCTCGCATGACGTTGATCCATGCCTTCGAACTGCTTGAAAGTCCGCCCGACAAGTTTGCCGACGCGATTGCCGTGTTTGGTAACGATACCACGCTGCGATCCTGGGTCTTTCAGCTGTTGTCGAATCAGGGAGATGTCACACAGTTCGACGGCGAGCAGGCTCAGTGGTCAGACCTGCGTGACGAATTGGCGACTGCTTCACTTTTTGATTTTGGTGGTAAACGCACCATTCTGTTACGTAATGCCGACAAATTCTTAAAGGATTGCCGGCCTCAGGTTGAAAAGCACTTGGCCAAATCAAATACAGCCAGTCGCTTCGTTCTAGAACTCGATTCGCTCGCTTCGAATACTCGTGTTTACAAGGCATTGTTGAAGCAACATGCTCTGGTGGATTGTCGGATTTCTGACGGCAACAAAGGGTCGAACCCTTCGCTTGCCAAGCGGCGATCTTTTCTGATGGGATACGTTGCGCGACGTCATTCAACCAAGTTGACCCGTGACGCGACTGATGTGTTGATGGAGATGGTGGGTGACGATATCGGGATCCTGGAGACTGAAATAGCAAAGCTGGCACTCTACTGTGAGCCTAAGCAAAGCATTGATCAGGCTCTGGTGGAGGATGTTGTCGCTGGTTGGCAAGGTAAAACTGTCTGGCAGATCACTGATGCAATTGTGGCAGGAGATGCGGCAGAAGCTTTACGACATCTGGACAAATTGTTGGGTGGAGGACAGCCACCAATCGCGCTGCTTCCGCAGATCGCATGGTCGTTGCGGCGACTTGGAATGGCTACATCCGTCTATGAGCAACGGGAACGAAGTGGTAGGAAATCGCAGCTCGAGGATGCGCTGTCCTATGCGGGCTTCAATCGTGGTCCCAGTGATATCCAGAAAGCGAAACAACAACTCAATCGAATGGGTAGAGATACAGCAAGACAACTTTTGCCGTGGCTGCTGGATGCGGACCTGCGTTTGAAGGGTACGCACAGCAACGAAGGACGTGACCGTTTCCTTCTTGAGAACCTGGTCATCAAGTTAGCGAAGGAAGCCACCCGAAAGAAAACGCCTGTTAAGTTGCCCGCAGCAACTCGTTGAGGTTTTTTGAACTCATGCAGGTGGTTCAGATCTTTGATGCAGTTTCGTTTTGCGAGTGGTAAAGACGTTGGTTGTCGCACTGCGTTTTTTGCTCGGTTCACTATGCCGTCTGGAACACTGGCATGCTTGAGCTAGGCCGCAGGTAGAAATGTGAATCGAAACTTGTGCGCTGGTCGGTGTAGCCTGCTCACATACGATCACTGGTACCCTTGGTCAACGCCATGAAGGCCGACTCAAGATCAAGCTCCTCTTCTGAGAAACGACGTAAGTCGATGCCATTTTCGATGAGCAACTTGGGTAGTTCGCTGTATTCCTCAATTCCACTTTCCAGAATCACTCTCATCGCATCATCACCCCGTTCACATGCTTGGACTTTCTCATGTTCATTGAGCAACTGAACGATGCTTTCCATTTTGTTTCGATCAGCGGGTTGGATGACCAGTACTGTATGTTCTCGCACCATCCGGATGACTTCCGCTTTGGTTGCGTTCTGTTTCAGCTCTCCTTTGTCAATGATGCCCACTTTGTTACACACATCGGCGAGTTCAGGAAGAATATGGCTGCTGACGATGATGGTTTTCCCCATCTCGCCAAGTTTGCGCAACAGATTTCGCATTTCGATTCGCGCACGGGGGTCCAATCCGGATAGAGGTTCATCAAGAAGCAGAACCTGTGGGTCATGCAGTAACGTGCGTGCAAGACCGAGTCGTTGAGTTTGCCCACGTGATAGGGTGTTCGCAAATGCATCGCGTTTGAAATCCAGATCTACCACATCCAGCATTTCGTCGACTCGTTTGCGGCGGTCTTGACCGCCAATCCGGTAGGAAGCGGCAAAAAATTCGAGATACTCGACAACAGTCATGTCGTCATACACGCCGAAGAAGTCAGGCATGTATCCCACCAAGCGCCGGATCTCTTTAGGTGCGGTGTGGACACTGTGGTCACACACATAAGCCTCGCCCCAGGTCGGCTCCAATAGTGTGGCTATGATCCGCATGGTTGTGGTTTTGCCGGCACCATTGGGTCCGATGAAGCCAAACAGGTCACCTGCTTGCAAATCAAGATCGATGCCTTTGATCGCGAAAGCATCGCCATATTTTTTCGTAAGGTCAACGGTTTTAATCACGGAAGGTTTCAGGCGTTATGAGGAGGTGATAGCCAGCGGTAGCTGGCACTCGTTGATTTTTGCTTCAAGGTCATCAGGGTAGACACCGTGCGGGTCAGCGCGGTTACTGATTGGTGTTGTTAAAGATCTTTTTCGCTCGTGACAGGGAGCACGAGACGAATCATGGTCAGGCTTTTTCCATTCTTCTCAATCTCTGATTCTCCGTCTCTTAGTTTGAGGGTGGTCAATTCATCAGCCAGCCTGCCAATTAGGATGCAACGATCATCGGAGAGTGTATGGCTAAGATCGAGTGATGATAAAGCATCGTCACGCAGTCCCGTGTATCGGCTACCACCAACCGCGTTGTGGAACATCAGCATCTCCGCAACACGATCAGGAATTTCAACTGTCGATGGATCCCATTCCTCCGTGTCACGACTGCTCTCCAAAGCGGTTTGTCGAGACAATCGCCAACGAAAATTCTTTTGCCGCAGACTGTCAATGCGTTCAATGCGGCCGCCAGCAGGGAACCGAGTCTTCAATATATAGGCCCAATTCCGATAAATCAGCATGCCGTCCAGAAGGTCAACAGGAAGTGGGTTCACTAACTCTCCCTTCAACAGTTCGCTCCCGTCACGGCGTTGCAAGTTCGTATAGTTGCTGAGCTTGGGCGTGAATCGGAGGAAAGTCTGAACACTCTTGCTGCTTCTTGCGGCTAGCGGAGCATCAAGAATTGAATTCTGCAGCGGTCCCGCAGGGACACTGGTGCTTTCGCCGCCACTCTGCTGCAGGCGAATGGTGTAAGGAGGCATCCGTGTGTCTTCGATTGCTATCTGGATACCCCCGTAAGTCTTGCCGGGATAGCCCAGCGGGCTTAAGAGTGATTGTTGGATTGAATCAGCTAGCTTGTCAAAGTTGGTCGACTCATTGATGTCGATATTTAGCAATGCGGCATCATGTGAGTAGATACAGCTTGCCTGGAAGCCTCGGCCTACACCCGCGATCGCATCGATGTCAATGATTTCGACGCGATTGCACCGGGTAATGCCTGTCTTGCTATCGCTATCTGAAAGGCTTCCGTTGAGATTGGGCCGTGCCTCATACATCAGGACGAGCGTCAAAGCGATTGCCACAATAGGAAAGCTTAACCAGCCCAACAAAGGGCGTCCCAAGAAGCGGTTGATCAGCAGGTAATCGAGGGGACCAATCACAGCGATCAGGGCCATCAGAATGATCGAGACAACAGAGAAGTCGAACTGTCGCTTCACGTCGAACTGGTCAAGTGTGGCTCGAAGTTGACCCGCCAGGTCGCCGTAAGCTGTACCGCGATTTGTGATTGCGATGTCTTTCTTTTCCGGCAGCAAGATGTCACCGGTCAGTTGTGTCATCAAATCGAGACGTTCAGGCCATGCTGTGAACATTTCGTCGTCAAGGTCGGCTGCGACCGCGGTAATGCGTCCAAACCCGACGTTGTAAACTGCTGCTACGGGAAGGCTGACGCGTCGAGTCGTTTTGCCCGTGATGAGAACCGTGCCACGTTTTCTCGGTAAGCGAAGACCCGTGAAGTTTTTTAGCGGGCTTTGCGTTGAGGTGTAGGTTTCGATCGCTGACGGATCGATTGTCGTTGTTTTGGGTTCCGTGATCCCTAGAATTTTTTGAAGCCAAGGAGCGGCTTTGAAAAGATCTTGGCATGATTCGCCGAGCGTGATGAAAAGATGCCCCCCACCGGTTATCCACTGTTCAATCGCAATACGTTGGTTTCTTGTCAGTGATCGCAGTAAATCAATTCCGGCAGCGTTGATCATGATCATGTCGACGCCCTCGTATCCCAACATCGAATCAGGTAGCTCCGTTGACTCCGTCGGCTGGGAAACAGCGATCGAGGCATCACGATTCAGTAGCTTGTTGGCTCCTACCTCGTCGACTCCAAGTGGATCGCCGAGCACAACAATCCAGTTCATGTCCAGTGGGATCATGGCGGGGCCACGAGATGGCGAACCGATGGTTGGAAAGCGACCGCTGGTAACGGTGGCGTCACCATTCTTCAGAATGAGTGGGGCTGCTTCACTGCCCGGAACCACGTACGCCCAATCTCCATCAGTTATGTCACCAACCTGTTCGTAAAGAACTTCGGCTCCATCTCCATCACGTGTCTCCAACGTCGTGATGTTTTCAGATCCGGAATAACGAATGCCTGTCCAGACACCGACTCGGTAATGACCTTGAATCCCAAACTGGACCTGCGAAGACAGGTCATTAGCGTCCGCGGTCCGGCCATCAGCCGATAGCAGGAACACTGTGCAGAGCGTGGCACCAATCAAGTAAAGCAATTTCGACATTCAGACTTGTGTGTGCTTTAGGGCTTCTCGGAATTCGGGCATTCGCAAACCAGGCGGCTACAACCTGGACAACCATGGCCGTATTTGGCTTGCAATGCAGCGTTGAGGTCAATGTCGGCCACGTTCGCGATTGTCGTCAACCAAGCGATGACGTCCGCAAACTCCTCTGCCAAATTTTCTCGGTCGTCGCCTCGAAGGGCGGAGGCTAGTTCTCCGATTTCTTCCATCAACCACATAAAAGTGCCATCTGTCCCGCGGGCAGCATCTTTTTCGTAGTACATTTGTCGGATATGACGCTGAAGATCAGCAATCGACAGTTCGTCTGCAGATTCGGACGATGTTGGCATGAAATGGAGCGTGATTTGGGTATTTTAGAGGTCGGCAGGGTTAAAAGAGTACCCTGACGGATCATCATAGGTGGAGATCCGTCGGGAGACAGCAAGATATCCCGCTGCACGACCGCACGGTAGTCAACTACAGTGTTGGGGTCATTTTGGTTCCGTTCTTATTCGCTCATCTTGGTCAAATTTCTTGGCAGAGTCGTCTCGACCGCAAAAAAAGCCCACCAAGGGCGTCGCGCATTCACCCTCAAACGTCGATCCGTCTGCAGGTGTGGAGTATGAGGCGTTGCGCCGGCATCCCGCAGCTAATGGCACTGGATCTGGTCGGGGTGAACAACAGGGGGCTGCCCACGCGGCACAGCAAGAGGAGGACGCGTCAGGTTCCGCTGCATCAGATCTCAACGCTGAGAAGCCTGTGCCAAGTGGTCAATTTAAGTCAGGGTCAACGAAATCGTCGAAGGCAACATTTCATCATTACCCTTTCTACTCACCTCGATTTTGGCATGGGATGCGACCAGGGTCCTGGTGGAATTTGCTCCGACAGGGCCGATTTCGAATTCACCCTTCTCGCTTGCTGATGGCTGTAGCGATTTCGTTCGCCACCCCATTCAATACTCTCCTGGCCATGATTCAGGCGGTCATCTTCCGCCGCAAGCTGGCAGAGGCAGAGTTGCATGGGCCGCCAGTTTTTATCGTTGGGCATTGGAGAAGCGGCACAACTTTATTGCATGAGTTGATGGTGCGTGATGAGCGTTTGAGCAGTCCTTCCACCTTTCAGTGCTTCGCCCCGTGCCATTTTCTGGTAACCGAGTGGTTTTTTCGACGCTTCGCGAGCTGGTTATTGCCTGGTAAGAGACCGATGGACAACATGGCGGCGGGATGGGACCGGCCTCAGGAGGATGAGTTTGCGTTGATGAATTTAGGTCAACCCTCTCCTTATCGGCGGATCGCCTTTCCCAATGAGCCAGCGGTGGACATGGACTATCTCGACTTTGATGGGGTGCCCGAAGAAGGAAAGCAGCAGTGGATGACGGCACTACGTTCGTTCTTGCTCAAGGTAAGTATCGGCACCGGGCGTCCACTGATTATCAAGAGCCCTACCCACACAGGGCGTGTTGGCTCGTTGGCTCGTGAATTTCCGGATGCAAAATTCATTCATATCACGCGAGATCCGAGGGATCTGTTTCCCTCAACTTGCCGTTTATGGCGCGGTCTGGATGATGTTCAGGCGTTGCAGAAACCAAAGCACGACCAGTATGAAGACTATGTTGTTGCGTGTTTGAGGCGGATGTACAAAGCCTTTCATGAACAACGCAAGTCGATTGACTCAGCTCGAATCATTGATGTTCGTTTTGAGGATCTCACGACCAATCCAGTGGAGACCCTGCGAAGCATCTACGAAACACTCAGGCTGAGTGACTTTGAATCAGTTGAGACGACGATCCGCGAGTGGGCAGAGTCAGAACATAAAACTTATCAACGCAACCAGCATCAGCTTCCACCTGAGAAAGAAGTGATGATTCTGGATGAATGGCAGGACTATTTTGAACGTTATGGATACAGGTAAGCGAACCATGATACGCACATTTTGTGATCGGTCCCTTCTCATGCTGGCCCTCTTGGTGCTGATAGTGGGGTGCCAGGCGGCGAAGGATGAGCCAGTTGCCGAAAAAAATACATCTGTGAATTCGACTGACTCCGGTGCAAATCAAGATGCGGATGCTGGTTCCAGTGGGCTGCCAGAAGTGGAAGTGACCGCTGAACAACTGCTTGCCGCCCGGTTACCTGAGGCAGAGGTTGCTGAGGGCTGGATTCGGCTATTTGATGGCCACACCCTGTTTGGATGGCAAATAGCCGGTGATGCCAACTGGAGAGTCGAAGACGGAAGCATCGTGGTGGATCAGGGTGACGCCTGTTTGTTGTGTACCTCGGTTCCATGGCAGAATTTTGAACTCGTGGTGGAATACAAAGCCGGCACTGACACAAATAGTGGCGTGTTTCTGCGTACACCTTTGAATCCAGAAAATCCGGCTGAGGATTGTTACGAAGTCAATATCGCGCCAGCTGATAATCCGTTTCCTACTGGGGGAATCGTTAAGCGTAAGAAGGCAACTGAATTCAACGTCGACTCCGCTGAATGGCATACCATGAAAATGGTTATGGACGGAAAACGCTTGCAGGTATCCGTCGATGGGACCAATGTTTGTGATTACACAGACAAGGTGGGCGTCGCTGATGGGAGGATTGGTCTACAGCATAATTCTGGCAGGATCGAGTTTCGCAATATCCGGCTACGACCACTGGGTTTGAATTCGCTGTTGGATGAACAATTGACCCAGTGGACGAAATACCCTGAAATGCCCGGTGAATTTAGCGTGACAGAGGAAGGCTATCTGCGAGTGAAAGGCGGAAGAACTCAGCTGGAATCCAAGCAGTCGTTCGATGATTTTGTGCTGCTGGCTGAATACAAGCTTCCCCTGGATGAAATGAATTCGGGAATCTTCTTTCGATGCATTCCCGGCGATGTGATGATGGGCTACGAATGCCAGCTAAGTAATGAAATCAAAGATGGCGATCGATTGAAGCCCGCTGATTGTGGTACGGGAGGAATTTTCCGTCGGCAGGACGCACGCGTGGTAGCAGGGGAAACAGATAAATTTGCCACCGTCGTGTTGGTGGCCAACGGCCCCTCCATCGCAGCTTGGGTCAACGGTGTTCAGGTAAGCGACTGGTATGATGATCGCAAGAGCGATGAGAATCCTCGGCGTGGTCTGCGGCTCAAGCAAGGAACGTTCATGATCCAGGGTCATGATCCCGGAACTGATGCTCTTATCAAACAGTTCAACGTTGCAACGGTGAACGATGAGGATTCAAATGAATGATCGTTTTGTGGCCTACCGTTGGTCGTGCAAGTGATTCGGATCAATCTTGTGCACGGATGGGCATGGTCATTCATTCGGCGGAGCGCGAGATCATTTCAGTCGTCGGCTGCGGAAGCATCTTTAATCACAAATCGGGCATGCAGACGGGCTACCTGTCTCGCAAGGCCAGCTGATTCCACACTTTGAACCACTTGTTCAAAGTCTTTGTATGCGGACGGTGCTTCGTCTCGAGGGTAGCGACGGCAGTTCGTCAGGATGTCCGCTGCCTCAAAGGAAGCGTCAACTTGTTGTTGGTCAAGCTCCTTGATCGCACGGCGCCGGCCCAGTCTTCGACCAGCGCCATGGTTCACACTGTAACAACTCGCTTCTGCACCGGGTAATCCAACCATGACTGCGGAACCAGCTTGTGGATTTCCTGGAAGTAGAATTGGATGTCCCGTGGTTGCAAACGGAGTATTTTCAAGTGTGTCGTGTCCAGCGGGCAGCGCTCGCGTCGCACCTTTGCGGTGAACCCAGGTCGGCACACCCTTGATGATTTCCCGTTGTGCGATGTTGTGGCTGATAAAGTACACAAGCTCACCCTGGGTGCCAGGTATGACTTCCTGAAATGCTTCCAGAACCAGCGTATTGATAAGCAGGTGATTGACCGTTGCAAAATTTGCACCCATCGCCATATCGTTCAGGTAGTGATCTGCTTCCTTGGTACCAAGCGGTGCATACACCAGTTGCTTGTCGTCAGCGGGGTACGGAATGCTCCAACGATCGAATTGCTCTTCGAGTGCCCGGAATTGTCCCGTTGCAAGACGATGTCCAATGCCTCGGGAGCCACAGTGTGAAAGGAACGCAATTTTCCGGTGCTGCAGTCCAAAGACACTTGCGATCGACTTTGACTGCTCATCGTTCTGAATGTCGACGATTTCGCATTCACCGAAGTGGTTTCCCCCGCCATAGGAACCCAGTTGTTCAATTTTCTGATTGTAATTCTGCAGTCCTCTTCCATGTTGCAGGTCTTCCAGTCGATGCTCAAGCGAATCGAAATGTCCGTCGTGCCCGGTATGAAATGAGTCTTCACACCTTTCAGTCCAGACAGCCGGGATCCCCAGTTCATCCGTGACTGTACGAGAGGCACCACGTGTCAGGACCTGGTTTCCAATCGACTTGGTTACTCTTCTACCATGGGGAACGTGTCGTGAGCCCTTCCCTGCTCCGGTTGGGATGCGGCGACTGATCGCGTGAATCAACTCTCGCCGCGTGCGTTTGTCATCGACTGCATCCTCCGGCAAATTGGTTTGCAGGAGACTCATGGAGCATTTGATGTCAAAGCCGACTGGGCCCGGGTAAATGTGTGTTGGCGAGGCAAGCACGCAGCCAATGGGAGCACCGTAACCGCAGTGTGCGTCGGGGTTCAGGATGACTTCCGTCACTCCAGGAGCTTGCCGGCAGTTGACGGCTTGCTGGAGGCATATGGAATCAAATGAGTCGCGGATGGACTTGTTGCCAAAGACTTTGATGGGGGTGACGTGATCGCCAGCAGGCAAGATAGCTGTTGCATCACCGGTGGGAATGAGTTGGTTCACTGTTCTTTCTCGAACGAGGCGGTTCCAGGCCGGTTGGTATTGCCGGTTGCATCTCAGGAGTCAATTAGGTCTCCGCAGGTTCAGGGATGCCGACCGGAAAAGCTTCGTTTTTTAGATAACCATCGCGACCGCCAAGGTGCTGCAGAGAATTCCCAAGGCAGCCGCCATCAATGCCAATGGTAATTGAGTTGTCACATGATCCATCAGGTCACAACCCGTAAACATTGAGGACAGAATGGTCGTGTCTGAAATCGGCGAACACTGATCGCCAAAGACAGCTCCTCCCAACACGGCACCAAAACAGATGGACAGATAGGCCGGGTCCGCTTGAATCGACCATGCCAGTGGCATCGCAATCGGAAACACCACTGCGTAGGTG
>JBPCVE010000457.1:0-7237 GCA_051010795.1 Rubripirellula sp. | reverse complement strand
ATTCCGGCGTTCAGATCCGTTCGAGTAACCTGGAACCGAAAGCACCTGTCACGCCGCCGAATATTCAGAGTGTGTCGTATGCCGGCACCGGAAAAGATGCAATCAAACTCGTTTTTGATCAGGATGTGAAATGGGACGATGAAATCATCGGGCGATTTTATCTCCATGACCTCTCCGCTGAGCTGATCTCCGTTTCCGGCACCGGCAGAAACCTCACTTTGAAATTGGCCGAACCTTCAACGGCGAAGACCCTCGCCTAGGTCAGAGATGGGAAGTGGAGGCAGGAGGATTCGATCATCTGGGGTGCAAGCAACATCGCAGCACTGACACTCTTTCAACTCCCGATACGACCTGCAGGTTCGCAGGATAACTAAGACGTGCAGCAGGTGCCTTCTTGTGTGTCGTTAACGAGGCAGCTAATCCTGTCGCGGTGTTGCATCACAAGAACTTGCTGACTGCTGTACCGAGGTCTTCTGCTACGCCTCGGCATTCAGGATACCGCCGAATGAACAGCCCGGATTCTCTTACTCACAATGGTGCAAAGGCAGAACCAATTTAGGTATGAGAACCGTCACCCCAACTTTGATGTCTTGATGCTTATGTTCGGGATTGTCATTCATGGCACTTGACGGAGCACATAGATAGAGCAATGATGCCTTTCTTGGGTCTAGGTCGGGCCGGTTCACTTCAATGCTTTTGTTGCCGTGCCTACGTACCTTCAACGATTCATAGCCGTTTTCATGTGCACTGTTGCTGCCGTTGGGCATGCAACGGCTTGGTTACATGTGTCGATGTGCGGCGATTGCGGGACCACTGCGTGTGCTTCGGAAAGTGAACCCGTTGCCTCTGGATGCGGTCATTGCTGCAGTCATGAGCATGGCAGCGCGCCAAAAACGGCAGAGACTCCTTCGCCGACACCACACGACTCTGATTCGTGTGTAATTTGCCAATCACTGGCATGCCCACTTGGTTGTGGATGGACGCTACCAGCCCCCACGGTCACGAGTGATGTACAAGATCGCTTGACGGTCCAGCGTTCATCGCTTGCGGCAACCATGCGGGGCGGCTCGCATCGCTCGCGCGGGCCACCGATGTCGAGTTCGTCTGAGCACCTCGTTTAGCTTGATCGCTCTGATTGCCATTCTGGAGCTCCACTCTGCTGGTACGCCATTTTGGTTTTTGGCGATCGCTAGCTGCGTGTGCCCTCTCAAGCATTCTTGTCAATGTTCCACCACGCGCCGCCGCGGTCGGTCTACAGGTCCGACCAAACCGGGCTGATCGCGTCACGCGTGGTGGGCATTTCTAAGCCACTTCACGGTTGGCGTTCGTAGCCGCTGCGCGCCTCAGGTTCGCAATTCACATTTCGAAATTCAAGTTCCAAGTCCAGTTAAATGAAATACCACCCACCCACCAATCGTTCCGGGTTCACGCTCGTTGAACTTCTTGTAGTGATCGCCATTATTGGCGTGCTTGTTGGCCTCTTGCTTCCCGCGGTCCAAGCTGCTCGAGAGGCCGCCAGGAGAATGTCCTGTAGCAACAACCTGAAGCAGCTTGCTCTTGCAACCCACAACTATGAGAGTTCATTCAGGGTCATTCCTGCGATGACAGGCTCGAGTGACTTTTCAGTTCAAGCCCGTATTCTCCCGTTCATTGAGCAAGCGGGATTGAGCGAACTGATCAATTTCGAGCTTCCGCTGCTAACCGGACCACCGTGGCGCGCACGTTTCAATCCTGCATTAAAAGAAGCAGTCGAAACGGTTGTGCCAACATTTTTGTGCCCCAGCGATCCCGGTGATGTGAGGTTCGGGACAACCTTCGCTGACAGCTCAAACGGTTTTACCGCTGGTTTGAACTACATGTATAGCTACGGAAGCGGTACAGGCACAAATTACGATCACAACTACAAAACAGATGGAATGGTCTGGACCAATTCCTGGGCCGGATTCAAGCATTGTCTTGATGGAACCAGTCAAACCGTACTGCTGGCGGAGACGGTTCTCGGCGATCAGATGAATGCATCGGAGCCATCGCCATCTGGCCCCCATCGGCGAATCGCCAATTGGCGCGGATCGAGGAGAAATCCCAATGGCCCTGGATTCACGATGGGTGGGACTTTGATCGAGAACCCCGAACTCGATTCGGTCTTTCCGTCACAGATCAGTTCCTACCGGGGCAATCGCGGTTCGACTTGGATTCGTGGAGTTCCCTACGCGACAGTCATCAACGGCTACATGACGCCTAATTTCCGCATCCCTGATATCGGTTTGCATGGTCGTGGATTCTATGCCGCCCGGTCTCACCATACAGGCGGTGCCCACCACGCAATGCTCGACGGAAGTGTTCAGTTCATCACTGATTCGATTAATCGGGACATCTATCACGCATTGTTTACTCGTAATGGTAAAGAGGTGCTTGAATGGCCCAACTAAGCAATTTCCCAAACTCGACTGTTCTTCGTAATTTCGTTTTCCTGGGTGCATGCGTGCTTGTCTGTGGTTGCAGTGAAACCAATTCACTGGTGGACACCAGCAAGTCGCCGTTCGTGCAGGTCATGTACCAAGGGGAACCTTTAGGTGATGTTCAGGTGCGACTGCACGAAACCCAAGGTGGGCCAGTGATCGCTCAGTCGGTTAGCCGCCAAGATGGCAACGCCTACTTCTCGCAGGTTCCGTCTCCTGAGCCAGCAAAGTACTACGTCACTGTCGAGTCCCTCAGCGATGGTAGTTGGGGCTTGAACCCCCAGGCTTGCCAGAAATTATCTGAAAGCATCTCGCTCAAAGCACTTGAATCGTCGCCAGCACAACGAATTGATATTCCTGATGGTGCCGTCTTCGCTAGCTCCTCTCCCAAAGGCAATTAACCAAATGAAATCAAAACCATACAGCCCGACCCATTCCATGGTCCTTCTTCTGTTTTTTGCAGCGCTCCATTATTCAGCAGCTCTCGCTGGCGATGGATGGACCAGCTTCCGAAATGGGGGAGGATCCAGAACAGAGTCGGCCTTGCCAACTGAGTGGGCGCCAGGTGATGGCATTGCTTGGCAGCACGAGCTTGCGGGATACGGTCAGTCCGCTCCAGTCATTATTGGCGGTAAAGTTTTCGTCAGCTCGGTCGAAGGACCAATGTGTGAGAAGCTTGTGCTGCAATGCTTTGATCTGTCGACTGGAGATTCGCTCTGGCAGTACGACCGTCAAACCTCGGCGGGGCATCCGTCTAACTACATGAACGCGCGAGCAGCTCCCACACCCTTGGTGGACAAGGATGCTTTTTACGCATTTTTCGAAACGGGTGACTTCGTCTGTCTGAATCACAACGGAGAACTGTTGTGGCACCGTAACGAAGCCGAAGCGTTTGGGGAATTCGGAAATAACCACGGCATCGGTTCGTCGCCAGCAATGGACGGACAAAACCTTTATCTGCTGACTGAGCATGACGGACCATCTTTTTTGTCAGCAATCAACAAGAAGAGCGGTGAAACGGTATGGCGTACCAAGCGAACTTCAACCAAATCCTGGTCTTCTCCAATCGTTGCTCAGGTCAGTGATCGTGATAACTGCGTGGTTGTTAGTAGTGGTGGGACCGTTACTGCGTACTCCTCGGCCGATGGCAGCCAAGAGTGGCAGATCGATGGCATCGAGGGTAACTCTGTCCCTTCACCGACCACCGCGGGCCGTTTCCTGCTTGTCGGCGCGCGTTTGCCAGAGTTTGCAACCGACGGGCAGGTGCAGGCGAATTGCTGCCTTGATTTATCGACAATCATCGACGGGAAGCCAGCGGTAATATGGAGGGCCGATAAGGCAATCTGTGACTACGCTAGTCCCGTCACCAGCAATGGCTACGCCTATTTTGTGAGCAAGGCCAGTGTCTTGCATTGCGTCGATATTGCCAGTGGTGAGGTGGCCTACCGGAAACGTCTGTCGCTGGACTGCTGGGCGACTCCGGTTGTTTACGACAACGCCATCTACTTCTTTGGAAAGAATGGACAAACCCGAATTGTTCACGGGGGACCGGAATTCACAGAAATCGCCAACAACACTCTCTGGAATCCAGATGCACCACCCGCTCCTGAACGCTATGTCGAGTCGGTTGCGGGACGCGGTGGCGGACACGGAAGTGGTGCAACACACGGAAGCGGTGGAACGCACGGGGGTGGATCAGCACATGGGGGTGGATCAGCACACGGAGGTGGATCAGCACATGGAGGTGGATCAGCACGCTCAGGCGGCATGGTCGCCCGGATGATGGCTGGCGACGCCAATAAAGATGGCATTCTTGAGGGTGAAGAGATTTCTGTGAGGTTTCGTTCGATGCTGTCAAGAATTGACACCGACGGCGATGGCAAACTCAATCAGAAAGAACTGGAGGCGATGGCAAAGAGTTTCGCTGAGCGGCGAAGCAACTCCAGTGCGTCCGCACGAGACCCAATTGTTTACGGGGTCGCCGCAGCAGATGGAAAAATTGCAGTACGTACTGGCACTCGTTTGTACGTCATTGACGGCAAGTAACTCCTCCAAAATTCAAGGAATCATTCATGGATATTCGTTTCGTTGGCGTGGTAGCCTTAATCACTTCTGTTTTTGTTTCACCGTGCTTGGCTCAGGGACGCACGGTGGCTCGTCTGTTTTGGCAGGACGATTCAAACGCAACCGTTTGCTGTGGGAACTTAAAGAAGTCAGCCAGTGGTTGGTCGATCGAGCGTCTGGAGATTGACGGCTTTCCGAAACTCGATGCTGGTGAGCAATCGCTTGTCCAGATGCAAACACACCAAGGGTTGGTGATCGTAGGGGTGCGCGATCGCGGAGAGGGGGCCATCGGCAGCGGATGGATAGCAATCGAATCAGGTGTGGTGGAGGAACCGCATGGTGATCATACGCATATTCGGTTCAACAATTCACCGACAATAGTCCATTCACTGATCGATTCAGATCAAGGGAATCCCGCGCACATCTATAAGTACGGGGATCAGTTTGTTATCGCGAACGATAAAAAGAACGGGTTTACACTGACTTCCACCAAAAAAATCCGCGACGCCAAGCTTGCCAGTGCTGCAGCGTCATTTCTCGAGGGAGGAAACGGTCATATCACGCTGGCGGTGGCCCCCGCAAGAGTCGCTTATGCAACATGGATTGCACGAGAGGGTGCAGACAAGGGGCGAGTTGATGTGGTCGGATTGGGGAAGAACCTCGGGAAATCTTACTCGTTTCATTGCCCGTCTGGCGCGCTCCATGGTGCGGCGATGAATTCAGGAAAAGCATTCTTCGCTCCCGCCGATGGTGTTTGCTGGGTTGCTGCTGATCGCGAATTGGGTGGTACACCGGAATCCGTAGCGATTCAACATTTGTCGTTAGGCTCTGATGCAGACGGCAAACCTTTGCGGACCGGTGCTTTCACCACACAAGGGCATCATCTGGTTTTCACGGCAGGTAAAGGGCCGGGAACCAAGTTGTGCTGGATTGACGCATCAGCCAGCATGCCGGAAGTCAACAGCCTTTCCATTGACGTACCGGAGGGTGAGGCAATCTCCAAGCCGCAAACAATGAAGTCGCGTTATGGCGACACACTTGCCGTCATGTTTGGGCAACGCAAAGAAACGCCTGAGGACGATCGCATGCTGGTCGTGAACCTTGATCCGAACCGTGATGGGAGGTTCAATGATGCCAGGCTCAGTCACACCATCGACGTTGGGCCGAATCAAATGGTTGGCCATTCCGGATATCACGCCGTTGCAATGCTGCCGGATGGCCGACACGCTGTGATTACCAACCCCGGTGATGGCAGTTTGTGGGTGATCTCACTTAGCGACTTCAAGGTGGTTGCCAAACTGAAACTCGAGGGAACACCCACGAGACTGCTAACGCTGGGCGGTTGAACCTTCAATTGTCTGAGGGAAGGGCCTGTTGTCTGGCTTCTGTTTGAGTTTCAGATAGGAAACAGTGTACTGCCTACGCAAAAAGCAAGGTTTTTGCTTGCTGAACGTCATGCACTTCAAGCGATTTGTTCGGGGACCTCAGTAACCTGGCCGCACCGCGGTCCCCCGATCCACTTGGACGCTGAACTGTTGCTGTGTAATTGACTCCGCTTTGCATTGGTAGCCATGTTCGTCGCGGCTTTACCGAAACATCGATGCATCAATGCGATGTATCGATTCGGTGCATTTTCCAACCGTGGCAGTTCGTGAGGATCATTCTTGCTGGCGGCATCAAGCGTCATTGAGTCATTAGGAACCAGTTGCGTTTTTCACGATCGCCATGGTAAGAAGCGGATCCTGCCCATCGATGATGCGCCTATCGTTTCATTCATCGGCCAGGCTCGCGATGTGCGTTTCAAAACGTTGGAACTGAGCCTGCACCCTTGCCAAGGTGCGTTCCAGTTCGTCTGGCGAAAGAAATGAATAGCGAATGCTGTTCGTGACGATTTCTTTCACCGTTGGATAGGGGAAGCGGTAGCGGGTCGCCATCAGCATGTATTGATTGGCGAGGTTGTTGCGCGAAACGCCCGGGTCGTCGGTGGCAATGACAAGTGGAACGCCAAATCGCTGGTAAACCGTAATCGGATGAGCAGCGCCCTCGACTCCCAAGATGAATTGGTTACTGGTCAAGTTGATTTCAACGGCAATCTTCTTGCTGGCCATTTCACGAAGCAGGGTAAGTGAATCGGTTTCGTACACAATGTCGACACCGTGCCCGATTCGCTGTGCCCCTGCCACCCGTATGGCTTCGGTAATGTGAAACGTAAGATTTTCGGGTCGAACCATGCCGAGGGTGAGTTCACCTGCATGCATTGAAATCCGTACCTCTGGAAACCTCTGGTGCAACAGATGAAACATCAGCATGTGTAGTCGGTAATCTCGAATTGCGGTGATGCCGTTCTCAGGACCAAGAATGTTCACGCCGACAATCAAGTCGCTTTGGCTTGCCGCGGAGAACCCCGCGTAAAGAGAGGCAAAGACTGTTGATGGTGGCGAGTCGCGGTACGCATACGTCTGGTAGCGCATCAGAAAATCGCCGTCATCTATCCCTTGATGGTAACGTCCGACATCTTTCACAAATTTATGAATCGCCTGTTTAAAATGGGGATCGGCGTCCAGCTTTTTTCTGCAAGCCTCGTATTGCGATAGGATGGCTGATTGTTGGTGATCGGCTTGTAAATCCAACAGGCGTCTGTCGAGCGCAGGATCGCTGTATTCGAAATTAACTTCTGACAACATTGTTTCGAGGTACTGCAGGTTCTCCTGCTT
>JBPCVE010000456.1:0-69098 GCA_051010795.1 Rubripirellula sp. | reverse complement strand
GTGCGGTGATCAGCGAACAAGTGATCCAATCGACATTGGATGTCACACGGGACATGGTTCCTTACGACAGCAGCATGCGACTTGATTTCATCCACCATAGACCGATGGAGGTCGAAGCAATCCTTGGGGCCCCGATTCGGCACGCGAGAGATCGGGGATGTGAAATGCCACGCGTTGAGATGCTTTATCGCGAACTGTTGTTTTTGGATCGTAAATCGAGGCAATCACCACACAAACTCGAACACTGACAGTCAGTGAATCACTAACGTGAATGGCTGCCTCCGACTCGACGGGTCAGGTTTTGCCTTACCGGTTTTGCCTTACCGGTTTTGCCTTACGGAGGCTAGCTGATGGCTGCCTTCGTCTTTCACTTGCTGCCATGCAGCAATTCGTCAAAGTTCAGTTCCAATTGGGTGTCCTGGTCATCACCCCCAAGTTCACGAAACAGCAAACTGGGTTGGATGTCGCGGCTATTCTGGTACTTATCGCTGCAGTAGGAATCCGCGGCACCTTCGAGTGACAGGTAGTAAATTTGGCACACCTGCATATTGGGGTAGATTCGAACTGGCTGAACGCAGTGCATTTCCAGTGTCCACGTTCCGCAGTAGCCAACGTCGCCAACGCTTCCGCCTGGATTGATGAACAGTCCTAGTCGCCCTAATGAACTTCGACCCTGAATCATGGGGACGAGTCGGTGCGTTTCGGTGTACTCAACCGTTCGCCCGAGGTACAGCATGTTTGGCTGCAAGGTGAGGCCTTCGGCGGGGATTTCTAGCCGTCGATAGCGGTTGGGCGATGCCGCATCCAGGACCACTTCTTCGTAAACGAGGAGCTCGTCGTGGAGAGCGAGATTATAGCTGTTGGGATTGAGCCGTTCGTTTGCGAAAGGCTCAATTAGCAAGTCGCTGTCCTTGCGTCGCAGTATCTCTTGACCCGAAAGCAGCATGATCAGTCTTGGTCCGTTGCGGGTAATTCGGGATGAGTCGTCAATCAAACCTTGACGAATATAGTGTCTGGTCCGATCAAGGGTGGGGTTCGCACCCCTGCATGTGCCGATTGTCGCGCACGAGTGCCGGCTCGTCAATCATTTCCCCTCGCACCAAAGGAACTTGGTCGCGTATATTAAGTTATCAGGCAAACGGAGCGGTATTTTCGCTATTTTTTGTCACGGAAGCTTTTTCCGACGCTCGAACCCAAGTCAGCAATCAAGGAAACCCCCGCGATGTCGCACATCGACCAGAGCAACCCGTACGCGGTCAATATCGAAAATGCAGTCGTTCACGCACAAGAAAATGAGCGTGCAGCGTTCATCCGACGTACCTACACGCACTTAACTGGCGCGATTTTGGCCTTGATTGGGTTGGAATTTGTTTTGTTCAACGCGGTCCCTGCTGCCACGATGCAAGGCATGGTGGCCACCATGACCGGGGGTTACGGCTGGTTGTTGGTGCTAGTCGGTTTCATGGCAGTGAGTTGGGTCGCCCGTAGTTGGGCCAACAGTGGGTCGCCGACACCGTTGCAATACGCCGGTTTGACCCTTTACGTGGGTGCTTGGGGAATCATGCTGCTGCCGATTCTGTACATCTGCGTCAATGTGCTGCAAGATCCCAGCCTGCCGGCGACGGCAGGGGTCATCACCGGGGTCGCCTTTTTAGGTTTGACTGCGGTTGCCTTCATCACGCGAGCGGACCTGAGTAATTGGGGCCGGTACTTGATGATTTTTGGATTCGTCGCGATGGGCGTCATCGTTGCGGGAATCCTGTTCGGATTCTCCCTCGGGTTATGGTTTTCTGCGTTGATGGTGGCATTCATGTGTGCCTATATCCTCTACGACACCTCCAATGTGATTCATCACTTTGGTGTAGACCAGCACGTTGCAGCTTCTTTGGTGCTGTTTGCAGACGTTGTGATGCTGTTCTTTTACGTGTTGCGCATTTTGATGGTGAGTCGCGACTGAGAATGCTCGGGTAGATTTCTACTTGGGCCGTGTGCGTGCCTTGGCACGGTTGTTTTGATGGAAAAGGCGTGTTGCTAAGATCGCCGGGAAAGCTGGCTGTTGCAACCGCCTTTCGAGTGGCCGGTGAGATGTTAAATACATCGAGTAGCGAGAGTGATTTATCGCAATCATCCGCCTTCGATTGACATCGCCGCTAAACTAGGGGGGACGTGAGAGTAGCCGAGTTCGTTGCTCTCTTCGTCTTCCATCGCTCCGTGAGTGTGTGGCAACTAGAAGGTGCGTGGGGCTGGGTTCACGGCCCGCCAAGCCGCAGCATAGGTGCAGCAAGGCTTCGTTGCGGGAAGACGATGGGTCTTGATATTTCAAGCAGTTGGCCTAACGCAGGAGTCAATCCATGGATGATCTGGATGCTGTCACACGATTGCCAGACGATTTTGACGGGCGAGTGAGGTTATTCCCGTTGCCCGATCTGGTTCTTTTCCCGCATGCAATGCAGCCCCTCCACATATTCGAGCCTCGATATTGCGAGATGCTGACTGAGGCCTTGGACGGCGATCAGTTGATCGCCATGTCAACCCTCACGGGTGGTCACGCTGCCAGCATGATGAGTGAACCAACAATCGCGAGTACCGTTTGTCTTGGTAGGATCATTTCGCATGCTGAGGTCGAGGAGGGCCGGCACAATGTGCTGCTGGTGGGCGTACGGCGAGCACGGATCGTTAACGAGTTGGAAGCCGGTCGCCCGTTCCGGATGGCTACCGTGGATGTGTTGGATGACATTTATCCGCCTACGGGAGCAACGGGCCGAGGCCAACTGAAAAATGAATTGCTGGAGGCCTTTGGTGAGGTAATTCCGGCGAGTGTTAATTCTCAACAAAATCTACACGACCTGATGGCAGGGCAAATGGGTCTGGGGCCGATTACCGACATCATCTCCTATACTCTGCCTTTCGAAGTTGAGGAAAAGCTGCAACTGCTGGGTGACTCGGACGTTGATTCACGGGCCGTGGAACTGGTCCGATTGCTGAAAAGTGGTAGCATCGATTTGCAGGCAGGGCCCGCTGTCGAGTTTTCCGACGTTGGAAAGAAAAACCAGGAGTTTCCACCTCCCTTTAGCCTGAATTGATCTCATGGAAATACTAGATACCGTCTCACGCATCGTTCACATCGGCACCGCGATTGTACTCGTCGGCGGAAGCGTTTTTACGCTCATGGTTTTAATGCCTGCTGCCAAAAATCTGCCGGATGAGCCACACCGTCAATTAGCTGAAGCGATCACGGGCAGGTGGAAGCGATTTGTACACATCGGCGTCTTGCTGTTCATCGTGAGCGGAGTCTACAACTATGTCCGTGCACTGGCGAATCATCAGGGAGATGCCCTCTATCATGCACTGTTGGGCTCGAAAATGATTCTGGCGCTCGGAGTATTCTTTCTGGCAGCCGCCTTGGTGGGGCGTAGCACGAAGCTCGAGCCAATTCGACGTGCCCGTTGTACTTGGCTCAAGGTGCTGCTGGTTCTCGCGGCCGTGATCGTAGCAATTTCAGGCTATGTCAAAGTCCGTGGCATACCGAACTCGGCCCCAGCTGCGGCTCAGGATGAAACGCTTGACGCGGGCTAAGGCTCTGGGAAGGCTGGCTCGTGAGCTGAGAGCAATTAGCGGCGGACTTTGGTATCGAGTCAGGAAAAAAGCTGGTGCGGCGTCGCCGCACCGATGCCGCGGATGAACTCAATGACAGAAGATCTCAAGTCCAGATGTGCTCAGCCTTGGGTCGTTTGAAAGCCATCCCTAAGCTTCTGAATACGCAGAAGCCTCGGAACACGCAGAATCATTCAGAATGCTCGGAGAACGTCTCTCGTACCTGCATTGCCACGACGAATCGATTGCAAGCGGGGTTTCAATTCTAAGGGGCAAGCGGGGGCACTCTCTGTTGTGGCGCGACGGGTGGTGCTGCGTTCAGGATTGCATCAATCATTTTTTCGGCCGCCGCTCGCTTTTCAGGGGCCTCCTTTGGAAATCCGATTTCTCGAGGTAGGAAACCGTATCGCGGGTCTCGTCTGACGCCAGTGAAGCCGACGTCTTCCAATTCAACACCGTAAATGCAGGCGATTGCCGCTATCGCTAAATCACTCACTTGGTTTGTAAGCGTACCTTGCGTGGTGATCGAGGGGCGGCTAGCAGGACGTTTGTCAGTCAAAAGCGTCCTTATCGCTGCCGCGTCGCTGCGGGTTCCGAACTTTGCAAGAGCTTGTAAGCAGTAAGCGAGGACGGTCGGGTCGGAATTGTTTTCGTTGAGGATTGTGTTCTTGGCGAGAATCCGGCATTGAGGTAGCTCCCAAGCCATGCCGAAGAAAAGTATATCGTTGCGATTTGCCAAGCTGGTTTGTGTGATCCATTGGCCGAGTAAATACCGGAAACAGGGAGCAAGCTGGAGATTCTTTCCCAGGTCGGTTGCGGTTTTCGATTGCCAAATACCGAGGATAAGCTCTTCGCACTCATCCGGCATCACAAAGTCTCGGGCCGTGAGTGGGAGTAGTAAAGCAAAAGCGTCAGCCGCGGTTGGCATTTGTTTGAATCTCTTTTTCTCAATAGCTGCTATCACGTTTTCTAACGCAATGCTGCGATCACGGTTGGTAGACTCCAATTGCATGGCCGTTGGCAAAGTGGGGTGGCTCCGCAGTATCTCCACGAACAACGCACGGGTCGCGACAGTATCGCTACCTAGGATCAGTTTGATCTCGCGCCAACCTTCGAAATTGACAGGCTTCATCGCCATGAAGTCCGGTATCTGGGCCTCGATTTCACCATCAACTAATTGATTGATCAGCTCCTTCATGCGGACTTGGGCTTCCTTCTCACCGTTAAGTTCTTGCTGCTTTCTTAAGCTGGCTAACGCAGGAAAACCGATTTGCAGAAGCTGATTAGCAGCAGTTTCCCGTTGTGAAAATTTTGGAGCACTGAGCTGTTCGATCAGAGAATCGATTTGCTTCTGCTGTTGAGGTGTCACGGTGAGTGGAGCAGAACCAGGTGTTTCTTTCGTGTCCGTTTGGCTTTCCAGAGCATTGATCTCACTGTCTGCATTCCCTCCCGACTCAGGTAAGTTCGGGTTTGGCCTCGCCGTCTCGTTGCCGGTTCTGTTCTGGGGGCTGTTTTCAGTCTCGTTTTGAGCGGATTTATTGCTGCCGTTGCCGAACGCTTCCTGAGCAGTCGCCGACGGGAAACCAAGCTTTTTTGGCCCGCCGGTCGCTTCTAGAAGAGCCGTGTGACCGTGAACCGTGAGCCAAACGCACACCATCAGGCGGGTGGTGGTTGGAAGCCCAAAACGCGGGATTCGTGGTTTTGCCATGGGTCGCAAGTCTGCCGTGATTTTCAGGTTTGCCATGATTCGCCTGTTTGCCATGAGTCATTGCTAGGGGAGGCGGGCTGGCCGCAGGACGCTGTTTCGAATGCGTTACAGCTGGTCCATCCGTTAGATCCCACAAAACTTGCCGGTTATTGAAGGGCAGAAGGGAGGACCGAAGGTCAGGTTGGTGAATTATAGCGGGCGGCGAAGGTGCAGCGATTAAACTTCTTGAGCCTATCTTCACGTGAGAGCTATCCCAAGGAAAGCCCGAAAACGCTTGTCGATTTCCTAATTGGTGGGTAATCTTGTGTATGACGCAAGTGGAACTCCTCCGCCAGTGACGCGTCCCTTTTAGGGATTTGCGGCCGATTGCAGCCTTTACCTGCTAAAGAGCCATGCCAACAAATATGTCGATTGATTCTGACGCCAACAATTTAAGTTGTGATGAGAGAAATGAGGATGCGAAATCCTCATCGAGCGAGCGATCTGGTCTTGAGCAGATGCCGGAACATCGCGAGGCTGAAACTCACCTTGAAATGACCAGGCGATTGCAACGCACCGGCTTTTCAACGCAGAGCGTTCACGCTGGTGAAAAGCGGCAAAAAGCTGAGGGCTCCATTTCGGCGCCGATCTTTACTGCATCCACGTTCACCTTCGATTCCACCGATTCGCTCATGCGGTTCGTCGATGGGAAAGAAGATCGCGACGAATACGGACGGTACGGCACCCCAAACGAGCGCACATGCGAAGCGAAACTCGCTGCCTTAGAGGGGGCGGAAGAGGCAATCATTTACAGTTCCGGAATGGCTGCAATTGTTGGATTGCTGATGAGTCGACTGAACTCCGGCGACGAAATCGTTTTCTTCGACCAATGTTACCACCGCAGTCGTGAATTTTGTTCAAAGCACCTTTCTCGCTTTGGCGTTGTCACGCGGCAGGTCCCTACGGGAGATTTCGATGCCATGGAGGCGGCGATCAATGCGAACACTAAGATGCTCGTCAGCGAATCACCGACCAACCCGCATCTCACGGCAGTTGACCTCGAAAAATTTGCGGCATTGGGAAAGTCGTGCGAAGTTGAGACGTTGATCGACGCTACGCTGGCTACTCCGTTCAATCTTCGGCCAATCGATTACGGTGTCGATTTTGTTTTGCACTCGGCGACTAAGTATCTGGGCGGTCACAACGATTTGCTCGCCGGAGTCATCTGCGGACGAAGCGAGGCGTTGGAACCTGTTCGTTCACTGCGAGGAATTCTCGGAAGTGTCAATTCCGCACACAATATGTACTTGTTGGAACGAGGATTGAAAACGTTCGAGTTGCGTATGCAGCGACACAACGAGAATGGTCAGCGGATTGCGGAGTTTCTTGATTCGCACCCACGGGTCGAGCGTGTTTACTACCCAGGTTTGGCGTCGCATCCCACGCATGAGATTGCTGCATCGCAGATGGCCGGTTTTGGTGGGTTGATTACCTTCCTCGTCAAGGACGCGGACTGGAAAGAAACGTCACGAATCGTTGACGCTGCGAAAATTCCGCGGATAGCACCTAGCTTGGGGGGCGTTGAGTCCTTGATCGAACAACCGCTAGTCATGAGCTACTACCACTGCACGCCCGAGGAACGCGAGAGCTTTGGGATTTACGACAACATGATCCGTATGTCCTGTGGTATCGAAAACGCCGATGACTTGATTGCTGATCTTAAACAGACGCTTGATGCCTGCTAACTCTTGACTTGGCCCAGCATCAGGCGTTTGTTGCAGTTCCCAACGGCAGTCAGTTCGCAGTTGAGGGTGTGCGGCGTTGCTTTGCCGGTCTGCTCGACGGAGTGAATTGTCAACGGTTGGAGAGAGCGGGTGCGATTCTGTAAGCTAGGGCCGGTACCCATCTGCCACATGCGGACACTACCATTCTCCGCTCGTCGCTGGTGTAATGATGTGAGGTTGGTTGAGGCATTCAAGGCTTTATGCCAAACAGACCTCTCGGTAGCGTTGCAGCGGTTCGCTTGTCACACATTGGACTGACGGGCTGGCGGCGCGGTTGGAAAGTGCTTTCGCGTTTTTTGTTGTGAAATTTAATGTGATGAGCGAACACGAAGGAAAATCCAAGATGAAGCCTGATGATAGTTTCCGAACTCGCGCTATCCACGTTGGCAATGAGGTTGACCCTGCCACGGGTGCAGTCATTCCACCTGTGCATTTTGCAAGCACATTTCAGCAACCCGCTGCCGGTGAATGGGGCAAGTTTGACTATTCGCGAAGCGGAAACCCGACACGAAGTCAAATGCAAACCACCCTTGCTTCGTTGGAAGGTGGTGTCGGGTCGCTGGCTTTCTCCTCCGGGATGGCTGCCATTCACTGTGTCACCATGATGTTAAAAACCGGTGACCATGTTGTCGCCGGTTGCGATCTTTATGGTGGCGCCTACCGACTGTTGCATAAAGTTTGCAATCGTGCCGGTGTTGATGTCACTTTGGTCGATATGACTGATGCCTCGGCAGTGGCAGACGCGATGACCGAGAATACAAAATTAGTCTGGGCAGAGACCATTGGTAATCCTCGGATGAGCATTCCGAATTTGCGGCAGCTTGCTGAAGTATCGCATGCGAAAGGGGCTCTGATAGGAGTCGACAACACATTTGGGACGCCTGTTTTGATACGCCCGTTAGAGCACGGCATCGATATTGTCATGCATTCGGCGACGAAGTATCTAGGAGGTCACAGCGATTGTTTGGGGGGCACGCTTGCGGTGTCGGATCAGAGTTTGTTGGACGAACTTTATTTTCTTCAGAATGCAACGGGGGCTGTGCTTGATCCGTTGACCTGCTTTCTGGTCTCTCGCGGCATGAAAACTTTGGATCTTAGGGTTCGTGCACAGAGCGAGACAGCGTTCAGCCTGGCCAAGTGGTTGGAGGCTCACCCGCGGGTTTCGAATGTCCTGTACCCGGGACTTGAGTCACATCCACAACATCTGTTGGCAACCGAGTGTTTTGATGGTGGTTACGGGGCAATGCTGACCTTTGAGCTCGACGACACCATTGAACGTACCGCTGCCGCTTGCGGTGCCACACGTTTGTTTCGGCTTGCCGTAAGCTTGGGGGCAGTGGAGTCGCTGATTGAGCAACCAGCAACGATGTCCCACGCCAGTTACGATCCAGCCGATCGAGCTCGGTTCGGAATCACTGATGGATTGATCCGACTGTCCGTTGGGTTGGAATCGTTTGAAGATCTGCAGGCGGATCTTGAGCAAGCGATTGGTTAAGAGTCAAACTTTCCGTGGACGCATTGGGAGTCATTGGAGACTGGTGCGTCGCAGCATGTCATCCGCAGCAATTCCTCGAAGCCGGGCCGTGAATCCTCAAGGCATCGTGCCAATACGTGGTTAATCACTGACATTCTCGGTGGACGGCGGACCACTCGCGTCCACGCAAATGCATTCGTTTCCATTGCGCAGGAATACTTTTCGATTTGCAAAAGCTGGAGCCGCCCAGACGACTTTTCGTCCAAACGCCACGTCCGTGGGGTCCAGTACATGAGCTCGATCGAGTTCCTGGTATCCAACTCGGTTCATTTTCGCGATGACAAGATCACCCTGTTCGGTAAAAAGCCAATATCGGTCTTCTTGCTTCACGATGAAAGCGGTTCCTGTTCTCAGTGGCCTATCTGACTGTAGGGGCACTAAGCTACTCCAGAGACGTGCACCCGTTTTGAAGTCAACGCCATACAATGTCCCATCCTGATGGAATCCATAAAGCGTGCCATCGTCTGCGAAGGGTTGGACATTGACCGGTGAAATTGCAGCGTCAGAAATGTCTTGCCAAAGCATCGTTGCGTCTGGTTTGTCGTCAGACAGTTTCATCAACAAATTCTTTTTTGAGTAACCAGCGGCATACAGCAGGTTCCCAGATTTGATGGGTGACATGATGACTGAGCCGTTCGTGGCTTGGTAGTCAACCTTCCAGTGTTCTACGCCATTTCTGGGATTCAGTGAGCTCACCCCATCGGGGTGCAGGATGATCAGTTGAGGGGTGCTGGCAGCGTTGATTAGGACAGGTGGGCAATAGCCCTGCTCGCTCGATGACAGTGCCCTCCATGTCTCCTGCCCCGTGCGTTTATTCAACGCCACGACCAGACTGCCCGCACCACCCGCGATACAGATGAGGTTGTCACCGACGATAAGAGGGTGACCGGCATAGCCCCAGATGGCCGGCTTGGTTGAGTAGTCGTGAGGTAGGTTTCGGGACCACTTGAGCTCGCCTGTGGTGGCATCAAGGCACTGAAGATCTCCTTGAGCACCGAGCGTGTATACGCGATTTTCGTCGACGTTGGGTGTGCATCGCGGACCAGCGGGATATGAGACAGAGTAAGTGACGGGATAAGAGTGTTTCCACAACAACTTCCCTGTTGTCTCATCCAGACATAGGGTCCGCTCTCTTCCACGAGAATTCCTGCGTTGATCAGTGGATTCGTCAGGCTGCAGTTCGGGTTTAAAGTCGGTGACGTAGACACGACCTTGTGAAACAGCGGGGCCCGAGTAACCACCGCCTACAGGACAACGCCACAAGACCTTGGCACCGTCTTCTGGAAAAGAGTCAATGATATTGCTCTCGCGCCAAATGTTGTCTCGTTGGCGTCCCATCCACTGAGGCCAGTCTTCTGCGATGGCAATGGAATTGATTGTCAGGAGAAAGCACCACGTCGTGATCGCACGCGGGGTGGCGAACTTTGGACGGGATGTGCGCACGTTGACCATGACTAAACTCAAATGGCCTATTTGGCCGATAATAAAAATGAATCGTTTAAACCGAGCCCATGTTTTACCACTTTGCCACTTGAGCGTCTTGTCAGGTGACTTGCAGTGATTTGCCTGCCGTGTGATTCTAAGTGTGGGCCGTTAGAATGATCAGCCATTGCAGAGGGGGGACCGTGAAGGAGACGCGAGACGAACGCAGCGGCAGGTCAAATCACTTGAACGCCAAGGGGAAAGGAACACCGATGTTGAAACGTTTGGTGGTAGGCGCTATGGTCCGTTTGATTCGCTTCTATCAGGTCTACATCAGTCCATTGATGTTGCCTCGCTGCCGATTTACGCCCACGTGTAGCCAGTACGGCATCGAGGCAATTCGCAAGTATGGGCCCATCGGGGGACTTTGGAGGACGGCTTGGCGAATCCTGCGATGCAATCCATGGTGCAAGGGCGGGCATGATCCCCCGTGAGACAAAACTCAGGCAGGTTTTGCGGTCTCAATCTCGTTGGATCAATTCATGGTTGGCTCGTGTCCCCATGGATCGCCACAATTTCAGGTCGATGGAGTCGGTAATACTGCTCACCGAGCCATCCAGGAAAGTGACCTGAACCATTCCAAGGTGGTGGCTTCGTGCATTGATTGATGCGTAGGTTGGATTACCTGCGATCCCATTCTTTCCTTCTTGCCATGAGTTGAAGTCGATGTCGTAAGTGTTGCCGTCACTGTGGGTGTACATGGTGACGGTGTTCGGGGGCATCGTGGTGGTGATGCCGGTGTGATGAACACGTCCATCGGGCCACTCCGTGTGGCCGGTATTCTTGAACTGCGAGGCCAATGCGGCGTTCGCCACGACTTGTTCAGGCGTTTCCGGGCAAGCTGTATTGTCGGGGCCGCCGTTGCGAAGGTACGGTGTCCAAGCCTTTACCTCGGCAGCCAGCAAAGTGCTGCTCGTCCCATCAAGGCAGTCTCGGTAGCGAAGAAAAGAGTTGGGGAAAAACATGCCGTCACCACCCCGGTTGGTGCTAGGGTCGTAGACGTACCATGTACCAAAGTTGAAGCCATAGTTGGTTGGGTATAGCAGGGGACGCCCTTTACCGGGATTTCGGACTTGGTCGCTGCCGGGATCAGTCGGGCACGCATAAACCTCCACTTTTACATTGTCGATCGCGAACTGGTAATCCCAGGCAATCGACAAATCAACTTTTTCAAAAAGGTTGCCTTGTTCATGAAACGGCAGGATCCTGCCGTGTACGCCCCATGAGCTGTTGTTGCCCGTATTACTGACAGAGCGGTTCACTATCGCGGATGCGGGGAACTTTTTGTAAGCACTCTCGTAATTTTGGCACGCCAGTGAAATTTGTTTCAAATGGTTTTGGCATTGCATGCGACGCGCAGCCTCGCGTGCTGCCTGCACCGCGGGAAGTAGTAAACCCACCATCAAACCGATAATGGCGATCACCACTAGGAGTTCAACCAGTGTGAAACCACCTTGGCGTGTGGAAGGGGACTGACGTCTGTTGAGCATGAGAATGAGATCAGGGGTACTTATTGCAGCTTTCGTATATTCTTCCCTACGCAACTGGCGTGCCAAACGTTCCGATCTTGGATTGAATGTAATTTGTCGAGGAAAAGCAACCGACCATTCGGAAAGGGACGGATATTCCACCAAGGGGTTGCATATTACGCCGAGGGTTTCTCGGGCTGCCGCGGTTGCGGTATTACCCCATCGGTAGCGATGCTATGGGCTGGAATGGCTTACCCGGATTACGGCCACTCGTGGTTGCTGCGACTCTCGATTACTGCAGCTTCGGGGGACTGCGACCTTGAGCACGCCCCCTCCAGGGGCTAGGCTCGAAACTGGCAATCGAAAGGGCATCGCTGCCGTGGCGGGTTTACGTGTCCCTGCGGGTTCACGTAAGGTTCGTAACCGTCAACATTAGATCTAGGAGATAACCATGCTGCCTTCAGGGAATTCCTCTCCAGGATGGTGTTTCAAAGTTGCCCCCAAGTGGGGACCGCACCTCCGTTTTGGGGATTGGTTTTGCTGAATCGATTTCAGTCGTTGAGAGTCCGTTTGTTATTTCCACTGCTTGCCGTAGCGGGGTTGGCGTCGCTTGGAGTGGCCGCAGCATCGTACTGGTTAGGAGACCGTTGGGAGAGGGAGCAAGTTGCAGGGCGGTACCGGGAAATTGAATCCACGCTCAGTACCGCCTCTTTTCCGTTGACGCCGTTGGTCGTGAAGTCGATCGCGGACTTGACCGAAACGGATTTGATCACTTTGGATCCGAATAAGATGGTCCTGCAGTCCAGTCTGCCACTGCCGTCTGGTGAATCTGTCGATTCGATTACCCTGAAAGCTGAAAAGAAATTTTCCGATGAAGTACTGTCGATTGCATCCGAGAGTTATCGCTACTCGACATTCGTTTTACACACGCAAAATCAGGACAATACTCTTTGGGTAGCTGTCCTGTTCAATGAGTCGGAACTGCGGGAGGCACGATGGCGGATGGCAAGTTTTCCTCTGCTGACAGGGTTCTCGACGATCATTTTGCTGACGTCAGTGACGCTCTTGTTTGCCAGCAGGTTGGTCCGCAGATTATCAACATTGCAGCAATGTGTAGGTAGGATTTCCACAGGCGAATTCAACGCCATTGTTCCCACGGGACCGACAGATGAGGTTGGAAGGCTCGGAGTTGCTGTGACCCGAATGAGTCGGCAGTTGTTGAAAATGCAAGAAACCCTGCAGCGACAACAGGGAGAGAAATTACTTCATCAGGTGGCTGGAGGTTTGGCTCATCAGTTACGTAACAGTACCACAGGTGCACGGATGGCGATTGAATTGCATCAGCAGCGATGTGAGTGTGTCGATGATAGCCTGGGTGTTGCCCTCAATCAGCTTGAACACACTGAGGCTCATGTCCGTAGATTACTGACGGTCGCCTCTGGCAGAGAAGAGCAGGATTCACCAGAGTTTGCGTTGGGATGCCTCGAGGATTCGATGCAGACGCTGATGGCAACCGCAAAACATCTGAGGGTTGATCTGGATGCCAACCTCGCGAATGACCTTGCCGGTGTTGTGGTGAGCGATGGTCCAAGCTTGCAAGCTGCGTTTTCGAATCTTGTCCTCAATGCGATGTGCGAGGGCAGTCAAGTATCAGTGGAGTGCAGAATGCTTTCAGGAACCAGTCCCAAGAAGAACGCCCAGTCACTGCTTGTTGACGAAGCCTCGACTGTGCCCGATGCTACAACCAGACAGACAGGTTCTGACCTTGCTACGCCTGAGCTTGCAACGCTTCGAAACAACGTGACTGAGTTGACGCCGTTGGCGAGCAAGAAGCAGAACAGTGCGGATGCCGGAGGTTCTGCGGGAAACATCCCGAAGGTGCCTAGCCAAATGACACGCCTTGGTTACGCGCTGCTGACGGTTTGCGACAACGGAGAGGGGCCGCCGCCAGAAGTTGCCAGTGAGATTTTTGAACCTTTCGTTACTTCAAAGCCAGAGGGGTTGGGCCTCGGACTGCCACTCGTGGCGAGATGTGCCAAGCGATTGGAGGGCGAAGTGAAGTGGGAACGGGTTGGACAGCAGACGAAGTTCTCTCTGCGGTTCAAAGTGGCAGTTCCAAACGAGGCTTCAGAGCATCATTTTACTGAGAACAAATGACTAATTCAGCGACACACACCATTCTTGTTGTCGACGATGAGCCGTCGATCTGCTGGGGTTTCGAGCGGTTGCTTTCCGAGCAGGGGCATGTTGTTTTGACAGCATCCTCGGCAGAGGAGGGCTTGGAGAAAGCTTCGGCACAGCGGATCGATCTGTTGGTTCTTGATGTACGCCTACCCGGTGAAGACGGGATCAGTGCGCTGCCTCGGTTTAGGAATGCAATCGGTGACGCACCCGTCGTGATCATGACTGCCTTTGGGGATCTTGAGACCGCGGTTGCTGCGATTCATGGGGGGGCCAGCGATTACCTGACCAAGCCGTTCAAGCTTGAGGATGCGTCACGTGTTTGCGAGGCGATGCTTTTGCAGTCTCAACAAACCGGATCGCCAGGATTTGACACCGCTGATTTGGAGCCTGTGGAGGCAGCCGCGCTTGTGGGACGTTCCGCCGCGATGCAACAGGTGTTCCGCAGTATTGCGCTCGTCGCAGACAGCGAACTGTCAGTGCTGATCACAGGTGAAACTGGAACGGGAAAGGAGTTAGTCGCTGCTGCGATTCACCGTCACAGTCGCCGGCGGGATGAATCGTATGTTGCCATCGCGCCGGTGTCGCTGAGTGAATCCGTGATTGAAAGTGAATTGTTCGGGCATGTCAAAGGGGCGTTCACTGGCGCCGCTGACTCGCGGAAGGGCTTGTTTGAGCTGGCGGATGGGGGGTCTGTTTTTCTGGATGAAATCGGTGACCTTCCTATGGCAACTCAGGTTAAATTGTTGCGAGTGATTGAGCAGGGGGAATTTACCGCTGTCGGAGACTTGCGGTGCAGGAAGTGTGATGTGCGTGTCATCGCAGCAACCAATCGTGACTTGCAGTTTGGGGTTGACGACAAGACTTTCCGTGAGGATTTGCTCTATCGTCTGAGCGCGGTGGCCATTGAATTGCCTCCTTTGCGGAAACGCAGAGATGATATCCCTTTGCTCTGTGAGTATTTTCTGCGGCGACTGGG
Source organism: Rubripirellula sp. (assembly GCA_051010795.1). Classification (GTDB taxonomy): domain Bacteria; phylum Planctomycetota; class Planctomycetia; order Pirellulales; family Pirellulaceae; genus Rubripirellula. The sequence goes on along the minus strand of JBPCVE010000456.1, from coordinate 54,388 downwards.
TTATCCGTCCGCAGCTACGGCGATTTCGCCAGAAGTGATGAAGCAACTGCAGGGGCGAAGTTGGTTTGGGAACGTGCGGGAACTACGCAATGCGGTGGAGCACGCTTCAGTCATGGCTCGCGGTCGCGTGTTCGAGTTGGCTGACTTCCCCGTGCCGCAGCAACGAACATGTAATGGTGCTGCGGATGAAGCTGGGTGTCTCGATGCCTTGGTTGAGGCATGGACCCGTGAGCAATTGGGTTTCGACTCTGAATCTTCGCTTAATGATTTGCATGACCGTATGATCAATGCAACGGAACCCGCATTATTGCGTGTTGTTCTGGAACACACCGGTGGCAACCGCGCTGCGGCTGCTCAGTTGCTTGGCATGCACCGAGGCACACTCAGGGATAGGCTCAAGCGATACGAGTCTGGTGCCCAAGAAGGCGACGAGGAATCCGCTTAGTTTACTCGGTGACCCAAGTTGTTCGTTCGGCTTTTTTTTGTGAGAAGCCCACGACCTTCAGATTGACCTCGCCCGAGACTTCTGCACCGGCTTCCATGCTGGCTTCGTCAAGTTGCACGGAACCGCTGATGAGTTTGATCGCTCCTGGGTTAATCGAAAGCATCGTGAAGAATGCAATCATGCTTCCTTCAATCAACACACCGTTGACTGGTACTTCTTTTTTTGAAGGGTGGAAGTCTTCTGGTTTCACTTTTGCGACGAAGGTGAACGTCTTATTATCGCTCTTACGCACGCCGGTGAAGATGAGCGTTGGTGTGGGGATGCCATCGCGTGCTTGATCGTTGTAGTTGTCGCTGATCTTGGTAGTGGCTCCCAGTGTGCTGAAGGCGAGGTCTTCGTCATTCATGCTGGCGTTGACGTTTGTTTTGCCTTTCGATTCGAGATCAGGGGGAGATTTTTTCGTCCATATCGTTTCAAAGCTACCTTTGAGCTTGCCGTACTGAACCACTAGGCCCGGCACGCGGGGACCCGTCTCGATTGGAATGGGCCATTTCTCAAGCTTTTCTTCGATAGCGTCGCGTCGGGTCTTGATGAAACCGCGTATCCGATCTGCTCCACCCTTAAGTTTGCGCTCACTTAATACGTGGTCTGCCAGCATGTTTTCAACTCTATCCACCTCAGCAAGCAACGCCTCCTCGTCCCATTGCGTTGCCAAAATTGATTTCAAAGCGTTCAGATAACGGTCTCGCATCTGCGGGTTGTGATAGAGTCGATTTGCGACCGCTGAGTTGGTGTGTACTGACAGGTTCTTGATGGGATCGATGATTCGCGGTACGTAGGTTGTGAAGGCAGAGTCGGTGCCCCATGGCATGAAACACAGACGTGAATCTTCAGGGTTCTGGTAGATAAAGAAGTTGTTCTGGTTGTGGGTGTATCCATCCCAGAAACCAATCACAGTTTCGGTGGCCCAAAATCGCATGAATGAATCGATATTCAGTACCTTGTCCAGGTCCGCTACATCCAGTTTGGGAGAGGCCAGTAGATCGGATAACTTATCGATGCCTGTGTTCTTCGGGCGTTTGCTTTTGTACTCAAATCTGTTTTTCGTTGTGGGCAACGTGTCGGCAATGGTTCCCTCTGCAAGTAGACCTGCTCCGTCTCCAAACACACGCTGCAACATTGCCGGTTTTACTGACTCGACATGTGAATAGATTCCGAGCGATTCACCGTTCACTTTTACCCGAGCAAAATTGCAGCGAGGTGCTGGTACGCCACTGTCTGCAAATAGTTTGTAGGACAGATACTGGCTCAATTTTGAGTCGTCCTGTTTGTTGTTGTTAAGCGTTAGCCGATTGAGCGGACCAAACGGTCGTTGGTCCTGATACTTGTCAAAGCGTATCTTCAAAGACGGGCGATTGTTGTCGAGTGACCCAAGGAAACCTTTTTTGCGAATCCCAACATTATTGATCCGGGTTCCGTCGATAGTGATGTTGCCTTTTATATACTTGAATGGCGACTCAGCTGGAGTATCTGCTTGCAGAGACGAGAATAGATCTCTCGAAACTTTCCTGAGATTTTCCCAATCCTCTGGCTCAATCTCGATGTCGATTTTCAGTACACGAGACGGGTCAAACAAGGCGTCTGCAACCGCGTAGGTTTTTCCGCTTTCTTCCGCATAGGTGACTGCGCACGAGTTGAGACAGAAAACGAATGCAACAATGAAAAGAACCAGAGGTTCGAAACTGCATGCGAGGGTGTTGCGGGGCGGTTGAATCATGGAAGCATCAAAGCGTATGAGTTCTGAACACCAGTGAATCGACACGCTGGCGTCGAAACGTTGGAGGTATGCGAGTAGGTAACGCAAAGTAAACGCGATGGGGCGTCTGTTAATCCCCGGCAGTGATGTGACCGGAAAACCGATGAGTCTTCGTTGGATACGTGTTGGAGAATTGGACCAGACAACACCTTTGAGCAATAATGTACAGCAGAACATGTGCAATGTGCTGTTTGGGTTCTGTATTGTTGCAGAGTGTTACGAAGCCGCAGTCGTGCGATCGCTTGACACGGTTTCCACGGTACGCAGTGTTACAGACGCCATTAACACCGACCGAAGCATACATGCCTGGCTTGGGTGCGGTCCGATGCAGGACGGGCGGCATTTTAAGGAAAGGAGATCACAGGCTCCGCAGGGACGTGATTTCCCGTGAATCCAAGCACGAGCCGATTCAATGGACTTGCACTGCTGATCGCAGCACTGTGTCTTCATGGCTAGCAGATGCGATTGAAAAGCTGAGTCGTTGAATCAAACCGGAGGTTGAGGCTTAAGTTGGCGTTTGCGGTGTTGGCAATGAAGGTGGTGACGCAGCGAAAAATGCATGCGGAGTTGGCTGTTCAGCAATGAGTCTCCAATGTGTCGTCTGTATCTTCTTGAGTGCTCTGGGCAAGTTGGGGACCCTCGTATGATCTACTGGTAGTCCTGCCACGACAGCGCATTTGCGGTGGACCGTTGGGTTGAAGTTGCGTCAATGGAGTGCTGGATTTGCCACACGCACTGCGGGTTGCTTACTGGTAACACCCCGAGCAAAGCGAGGGTGTATTCGCGCACGGTGTAACATGCAAGAACTGGTTGGAGTGTCGTTCAAACGAGTACTGCCAAGCAACAGGGAAGCTCAGGCGTTTATTCTCTAACTCAGCAGAACGGCGCGGCGTTGATCTGCGTCCGGCAGGGAGGGGGAAGAAGTGGACTCGTTCAGAAACGCAGAGCGATGGCGACACTACCACCATGGAAGACGGCGTTTCCCTCATCGTCGCTGCCAGTGCCAGTGAAGAAATTTGTGGCTTGCAGCTGGTCTGTGGCAACTGCAACTCGTTCCAATAAGAACAAGGTGTATCCACCGCTCACACTGATGCATTGTGTGAGCGGAATTTCCATGCCGATCCTGAATTCACCCGCGAAGGATGCGGTGTCAGCGGGCGAGTCGGCACGCTGTCCCACGGTTCCGGTCAGAATCGACGTTTGTTCAGCATCGTTCCCGTAAAGTCCGATCTTGGCTGACCATGTGAGCCAACGACAATCGAGTAGCGGCATGTCGGGAATGCTTGTGACACCCACCTGTACGCCGTAAAGGTCGTTGTGCGTTGTTGTGCGATAGGTTACCGGACTGGTAGGCGAATTCAGTTCGGTGTTGAGTCGCTCGTTGAATCCGATGTACCTGATTCCGGCAATGTATTGAAAAGGGCAGTAGGTGACGAACTGCCAATTCGCTTCGACCCCATACAGGTCGGATTCATAAATCGCTTCAACGGAAGTGATGTCGCTGGCGAATACTGGAACAGCCGCATGGATTTCAGTTGGCCCACCGGTGACAGTCGTTGTGCTAGCAACCAGCGATTCGATTCCCATGAATCGCAGTTCAAACGAATTCTCGTTCCATTGGATGCGTCGGATCGATACGTCGATTCCAAGCTGCCAGTCAAATTGCAAATCGTCTCGGTTGATTTGACGAATAGGATTTGTTGAGTCGCTAATCAAAACGCCTGCGCTGGGGGTGACTCGCGTGAACGCAAGAGCACGCGATGTTGCCAGCCATTGTGGTTGATACCCGTCGCAGTTTGATCGGGGGTTGCAAAATTGATTTGAAAATCGTGTTGAATTGCAGGCTTGGCATTGGCAGTGCGACATGACTCCCGGCATCGAGTCACTGCCGACAGTGAGGTCCATGGTGTCGTTGGAAATGCACCCCATGTCAACGAAGGGGATGTTGGGGGTAATGCATTGACATGCGGTTCCGTCGCAAGACTCGCAGTCTGCCGCTGCGGTGGCAGAGCCCTGTAGAAGCGAAAGTGCCAGAACTATGCACCATTTCAGCATCATGTGAATGCGCGGGTTGCGAAGCTGCGGTGCGACGCAGGTAACGCTGGTGCCGGTGGGGGCGACGCTCAGTGGCACAATTAAATTTCCACGATGGACATGCGTTCGGAACAACATGGTGTCTACAAAGAGACCCATCCGTTAGGGCTTGGATCGGCAAACGCGAGCCGGATGATTGATAAAATCGGAATAATTGGCACAACTTTCTCAGACTAGCCAAGTTATCATTGATACCAGCCGAGAATGCCGATGGTTCTCGATAGCGCTTGTGTTGGTAGGGCAATGCACGAAAAGCATGGGTGCGGCTGCTTACGCGTGAGTTTCAATCGTTGGGTTGCCGGCAGTGACGTGAATGGGTCACAGTGGCGATGTTCTCATCGATGCGAGGTGAATTTGCGTGCTTCTCTTGTTTGTTAGTGGATTTGATGAAACCGAAACCTGGCTCCTGTCGTGCGACACGAAGACGTACGGAAGGTGCGAGGAATCGCGGTCGAAGGCCCATTCGCCACCTCAAGCTGGAACGGCTTGAAGAGAAGCGACTGCTCGCTGTATTCACGGTTGATCATCTTTCCGATCAGGTGGATCAGAACCCAGGCGATGGTGTTTGTGCAGTTGCCAATGGAGGTGGCTGTACTTTAAGGGCAGCCGTCATGGAGGCAAATGCGTGGGGGACGGCAGAGCAACCAGATCAGGTGGTGGTGCCACCAGGGGAATACTTTCTTGCCTTGCCGGGGAACGGTAACTTGGCAGGTGACCTCGACATCACTCAATCCATGGTGTTGGTGGGCGCGGGTGCTGCGAGCACAGCGGTTGACGCAAGCGGTCTTGATCGTGTCTTCGATATCCGAACGGGGAATGTTGAGCTGCGTGGGCTAACGATCCGTGGTGGGGTCGTTGATGATACGGAAGCGTTGCTGGAGGGCACTGGGGGAGGCGTGAGGAATGAAGGAACGTTGCTGATCGCTGATAGTGTTGTCACCGGTAATCGGGCGACCCGTGGCGCGGGGATCGGGAATTACAACGGAACTCTGAGTGTGCAACGCAGTGTCATCACTGGCAATGGAGACGCAACGACTCAGTCTGGCGGCGGTATCGATAATTATTCCTATTACGATCCTGCTTCAATCTCTATGACGGACAGTACGGTTTCTGGGAACCGGGCAAGCAGCGGCGGCGGACTGCGCAACCATGCTTATGACGGGGTGGCATCGGCGGTGATTTCCGGCAGTACGATCGCTGGAAACAATGCCGAGGTTGGGGGAGGAATTGCGAGTCGTGCGGTCTACTATGCTGAGCAGGGGACTCATGCACTATTGACGATTGTGGGGAGTACCATCTCCGGGAATGTGGCGTCCACAAGTGGAGGTGGACTTCATAGCCAAGCGACCACGGAGAGTGCTGCCACGTTCACGATTCGCAATAGTACCATCGCTCGCAATACGGCAGCGGGTGGACCGGGAGGTGGGATCCATGTGATCGATAGTCCGGGGACGACTTCAACGCTCAACAGCGTCTTGGTTGCTGAGAATTCGGCCATTGGATCTGGGCAAGACCTCGAAGTCGCATCGCTGGTGGCAAGTTACACGCTGGTGGAAACGACGGGAGGGCACAGCCTGGTCCATGCAGCCAATGACAATCAGGTCGGCGTTGACGCATTGCTCACTGATTTAGCTGACAACGGTGGTCTAACGCTTTCTCATGGGGTCGCAAGTGGCAGTCCCGCGATTGATCAGGGGGCCAATCTTGATGGGTTGTACGGTGATCAGCGTGGCAGCGGCTTTGCGAGAACCGTTGATGATGTTTCTGTTGAAAATGCCGGTGATGGAACCGATATCGGTTCCATTGAAATGGGACAGGTCGGTGCCGCGTTTGATTTTGGCGATGCACCTGAATCCATCCTTGTCGGGGGTACGGAACGCTCCTACCCAACTCAGCTAGCTAGCGATGGGGCTAGGCATCAGGTGGTCGCGGGTGGCCCGCGGCTAGGAACGGTTGCGGCCGACCCGGAAGCGGATGCTTTTCCAGTTGCCACTGCTTCCGGGGATGATCTTGTTGGTTTTGATGATGAAGATGGACTCGCCGCTGATGAGATTGTCTTGACACCTGGCACCTCGATGCAGGACGTGATCCTGACCCACGATGGCGGCATCAATGGTGCGTTTCTAAATGTTTGGGTCGATCTGAACCTGGATGGGGATTGGAGCGATGCGGGAGAACAGGTTGTCGATGACATCGTGTTGGCAGCCGGCGTCTCATTCACGTCGTTGGCGGGTGTGACGGTGCCTGCTGAAATCGCAACCGGGACGACGTTTCTGCGAGCTCGAATCAGTACCGAGGCGGGACTTGATGCAACGGGTGCCGCGATGGATGGTGAGGTCGAGGATTTTGCTTTGGCTGTGGGTAGCCCACCCGCTCAAGTCGCTGATCTTTCTTTGACCAATGTTGTGAATGACTCGAATCCACAGCTCAACGAGACGGTTAGCTTCCTTGTTAGCATCCAAAATTCAGGGCCGGTCTCTGCAACAGGAATTGAAATCTCTGCATTGCTGCCTTTCGAACTCTATTTCGAGACCGCGCAGGCAAGCACCGGTGCCTATGATGATTTTGACGGGATCTGGCTGGTGGACCAGTTGTTACCCGGTCAATCTGCATCGTTGCAGATTAATGCGATTGTTGAAACGACGGATCCCGTTTCATTCACGGCCGAGGTGGTCGCTTCAGATCAGGCCGACACAGATTCGACGCCAGGGAACGGGATCAGTAGTGAAGATGACCAGGCAACCTCAGCACTTGGGACCTGCTTAGCTGCTGCGCCTTTGCATGTGGGGCTCAATCGTTTGCGTTATGCCTGTGCAACACCGGGCGCCTTCACGGGATTTGTTTCCGGTTCCGAGCGAGGATTGACAAATTTTTCGGATTACCAAGTGACGGTTGACATCGCTGATGCAAAACAAATGGCAATCGGGATCGCTGATGCCAATGGTGTTGCCGAAGTATTCTTTGAGTTGAATGAAACGACTGTCGGGGAGCCTTTTCTGGTACAGGCCTTTGAAATGTTTCCGGCGATTAAAAAGGGAAATACACTTTCACTGGGTGAAACCGAGCAGTTTCTGCATTCGGTGAGTGTCGGGCCGGGGGGTGAATCGTTGCAACGGGAAGTGATACAGCCCACTTTGGTTCAGGCCTTGATGTCTTGGCATGCTTCGGGGGCCGATGCACGGATGCTGCGTCAGCTCGCAGGTGTGAGTGTCACCATCACCGACCTTCCGGAAAACGTGCTTGCGCGAGCTGCAGGCCGCGCAATTGTGCTTGATCATGATGCAGCAGGGCACGGATGGTATGTCGATCCTACGCCGTGGGAGCATGGTGAATTCGGCGGGATGCAGAGCGGTGGCGACGCGACCAACAGTGCGGCAGCGGACCGAATCGACTTGCTGACAACCCTAACGCATGAATTTGGTCACTTGTTGGGATTCGATGATTCGCGACAACTCAATCACGTCATGCATCATGAGCTTGAGGTGGGACGACGGGTACTACCCGAAGTTGCCATTGCAGAGACGCATGGTTTTGACATCAACAGAGACGAACGGGTATCGAGTCTTGATGCGCTGGTGGTGATCAATGAGCTTTCAAACCAGAGTTTCCTGAAAACAGACGACAGGTTTTGGCATGGGCATCCGAATCTGGACTGGCTGCCCTTCGACACGAACATGGACGGATACCTAAGTACCATTGATGTGCTCGGCATTCTGAACCAGCTTTCGCGTGAACAGACTTCAGCGGGAGAGGGTGAACCTCTTCAGGCTGGAGTCTCTGGTGTGCTTAATGCCGCAACTGACGCTGCTGTGGACTCCGTTCATGCCCAAATCACCAGAGATGGAATTTGGACGGCATTGCGAGTTGACACGGACGTTGTGGTGGAACATGCCCATGGTCATTCTTCTGTTTTGCAGCACACTTCGGACAACAAACCGCGGGTGTATCGAGGCAAGGGTGAATTTGAGCAGTTTCTGGCCGTGGAACGAGTATCACTGATCAATGGTTCTGATACGGAATCGTTGACCGGATTGGATGTCAGCATGACTCAAGGAATGACAGCGGAAGAGATCATTCGGGCGAAGTTAGCCTGACGGGTTGATAAATAACCTGACATGATCGGAAGCAGGGCCGTCAGGTGTCGATCTGAGCAGATTACGTCCAGGTTGTAGGTCAACTGCGATGTGAACATGCCCGTCCCGTTCAAAGAATCTGTGCACTGTGAATTAAAAATGCCCGGCGATGCATACGCATCGCCGGGCATTTGAGTACAGGCCTGGACGGTTTTTGCGGTAAATGAACGCGCCTTATTCCTGTTCCGCCCGTGCTTTGGAAGCAGCTGCAAAGTCACCAGCAATCGCCTTGATAAGCTTTTCAGGGTCAATGTACTTGTTGATGGCCTTGTTGACACTTTCAACCGTTGCTGCCTCGATCTGGGCATCATGCTCAGCGTAATGAGCCATGGTGCGATCGTTAAACAACGTGGAAAGCAACTCGCTGGTCAAGGCACCATCACCGCTTCGGCGGACGCGTGCAGCTTGCAGGTAAGCAACTTTTGCCTGATCAAGTTCCTCCTGAGTGATCCCGTCTTCACGAAGTTTTTCCAGTTCTTCGATCATGACAGCCATGAGCTTGTCACGATTTTGCGGGTTTGTAATGGCGTAGAGAGTAAAATCGACGCGACTATCCTTTGCACGAGCTGAGATGCCACTGCGAACACCGTAAGACAGTCCTTCTTGCTGACGTACTCGATTGCCAAGTCGGCTACTGAGTGATCCACCGCCCAGGATGTAATTTCCAAGCACCAGCGAAGCGTACTCAGGGTCGGAGTCCTTGAGGTCGTATTGCTGGCTGCTGAAGAAAAAGGCGTTGGCTTTATCTGGCGTTTCAATGATGTCGAGCGACTGCTCAACGTCTGGGTGAGCTTTTCGGTCAACTCGAACGAAGGGTTGGTCAGTTTTCCAGTCGGCTAATTGAGCATTGATGAGTGATTTAAGTTCATCAGGATCAAAGTCGCCCACAGCAGAAACTTCCCCAGCCTGATTGCTCAGGAAACCAGCGTGCAGGTTGCGGATTTCTTCAATGGTGACATTTTTGTACATGTCGATTTCTTCTTCGGCTGACATCACATAACGCACATCGTCCTTGGGATAGGGCGACAAGGTGCGTCGAACACTGCGTGGGGCGAGCGACTGCGGTTCAGTCGTGCCCTGCTGCAGATTGGTGATGATTTGCCGACGCAGTACCTCAAGCTCATTGGCATCCAAACGCGGGTGGCGAAGCACGTCACCGAGAAGTGCGACGGCCTCTGGCAGGTATTCCCGTTTGGTTTTCAGACTTGCCTGTAATACACCAATGGTGGTGCTCATCGACATTTCAATCCGTAGGCGATTGAGTTCGTCCTGCAGTTCCGTGTAATCGTACTGTTCCGTTCCGCGGGCCATCAGAATTCCGAGCAGTTCAGTGGCACCGATCTTATCCTTCAGAGTATCACCGGTTCCGAACCGTAAGGTAAGTTGCATGGAAACTGTTTCTCCACGCGTTTTCTTGGGCAGGAAGGCGTACTCGAGGCCGCCCGTTAGCTTTCCACGCAACGTGCGTTTTTCAATCGCGGTTGGCTCAGGATCGATCTGTTCTCCAGCGGCCACTGCTTCACGCCCTTTGTAGCCCTTAAGCATTGACGCGATATCTGGAGCTTCAGGAATGCTGACTCGATCCGATTCCTCACTGGGGATGAAAAGACCCGTGGTCCGGTTGTTGCGGACAAAGTACTTTTCTGCAACCTGCTGGACTTGTTCACGAGTCAGGGACTCAATTGCGTCACGATACAGGAAGTAGAGTCTCCAGTCGCCTTGCGCAGCCCAATCGCTGAGTGAAATGGCAATGCGGTCGGAATCAGAAGTTTCAAGTTCGCGAGCTTTCAGAATCTGCTGGACCGCTCGCTTGACTTCTGTTTCCGTGACGGGGTCATCACGAAAAGACTGTTCGACAATCTCACTCATTTTCAGACGAGCTTTCTCCAGCGACCCGTCGCCAGGAACCTCGGCCAAAGTCATGAATAAGCCAGGCTCTGCAAACGCATTGGCCAATGCGTAGACGCTGGTCGCAAGTTCGGTTTCCACAAGGCCCTTGTACAAGCGACCTGTTGGTTGGTCACTCAGGATGTAGACCAGGGCTTTCGCAGCGGCATAGTCTGGGTGGCTGCCAGCAGGGATGTGATAAGCATTGCCCACCAACTGTGTCTCGCCGACACGTCGAACAACAACCGTGCGTTCGCCGTCTTGTGCGGGCTCCGTTGTGTAGGTGTCATCAAGGGGAACCTCTGGATTGGAAAGAGCACCGAAATACTTCTCGAGGTAACCGAGGGCGTCTTCCTCATCAAACTTGCCCGCGACGATAACCAACACGTTGTCGGGGCGGTAAAACTTGCGATAAAACTGCCTCAGTTTGACTACCGGGACGCGTTCGATATCGCTTCGATTACCAATCGTGGTTTGACCGTAGTTGTGCCACTCGTAAGCTGCCGCTTGCATCCGCTGCATCAAAACGCGGAAAGGTGAATTCTCACCGCTCTCAAACTCGTTGCGGACAACGGTCATCTCTGAGGCAAGGTCCTCACCTAGAATCTTGCTGTTGACCAGACGGTCTGCCTCAAGCTGGATCGCAAATTCCAAATTGTCGCCCGTGGCGGGCAGCGTTTCGTAGTAGTTGGTACGGTCCATCCAAGTTGTTCCATTCATGGAACGGCCAGCACCACGATCTTTCAAGGCCTTTGGAATGTCCGGGTTCGTAGGGGTGCCTTTGAACAGCATGTGTTCCAACAGGTGCGCCATGCCAGCCTCACCGTATCCCTCGTGGCGGGAGCCAACGAATACAGTCATGTTGACGGTCACCACTTGCTTACTTGCATCGGGAAACAGCAGGACGCGAACTCCGTTTTTGAGCTCGTACTCGGAGATTCCCTCGACTTCGGTGACTTTCATGATGGTTCCATCAGCTGGTTGGGCAGTGTCTGCCCGGCCTTTTTCGGCCTTCTGGGGAGGATCGTCTGCTTGCAATGCTGAGACGGTAAAAATGCTGCAGCCTAAGAGGAATGCAACCAAATTTGGATGCACCTTGAACGCTGGCTTCTTGACTGTGGGGTGTATTTGCTGCAGGGCCACTGCCATACTCCTTGGAAATGTTCGGATCGTCGATTTCACCTCGTCGTTCACGAATTGTAGCGAGGCAACAAGCAACCGATAACAGGACGTGGCGGGTTATTCATGGACAACTACAACGTTCAGCGTGATCATGCTGATGGACCACGAGATTGGGTCCGTGTTGACCTCAATGAAACCCTTCGGGATGGCCAGGCGACGGAGGTCATGATCAAAGAAAGAGTGATCGCGGTGTTTCGCCATGATGGCGAGCTTTTTGCGATGGATGGCATGTGTGCGCACCAAGGCGGGCCTGTCGCAGAAGGGCAAGTTGAACACGGCTGTGTCACCTGCCCGTGGCACGGATGGCAATATGAGCTGAAAACAGGCATTCAGACGATCAACCGTCAACCACTGCAACAGACATTTCAAGTACGCGAAAATGACGGAACAATCGAGATTCTGATTTGACTTCTTTTTCGTAGTGATGCCTAGCGATCGCCCCATTCGGCTGCAAATTGCCCTATCTGCCTGTTTGTCCCGTCTTGTTGCAGTGGCTGGGGACTCAGTGGCCGGCACTTGGCATTGGTTACTTACCTGGCATTGGTTACTTCTTCAAAACCACGACCCAGACATTCTGAAGCTCACGTACGTGAGACAAGGTGTAGCCCGGATACTTCGCTTGGGCCTTGGCAATCGCTGCAGACCTCGAGTATTTCTTCGGGACATGCATCGTGGCGAGTTCTGGGACTGGAGCGGCAACCGCTGGGTTTGCGATTGCTATTCCTTCTGCCGCGGCCACGGGGTTCATGCCGACCAATGAAGCGGCAACAAGGATGCCTGCCTGGAATACGTTGTTCATGTGATTTCATACCGGTGAGCGAAACGCTGTCGAAGTTACACAACATCGTGTTGGACATTGCCACAAAGATCCCCATGCACCGCGAGGTCCACCGAGGGTAGCTGACTGGCGGGATCCCGCTGTTATCTTTGTCAGCTTGGCGCATTTTCAGTTCATGGCATCGACTTACTGGCATCGACTGGCGGTACGCTCAGGCTGTGTGTTTGCCGATAGCTACCAATATCGCGGGACTGCGGTGTGATGCCACTGACAAACGCCCCGCGCGCTCGTCAGTCAGGGGACTCAGGACGATGTCCCTAGGGTCTATTTCCCCCTTTATCAGTATTGCCGACGAACCAAACCAAACTCAATCGACGGGGAATCCACGCTTTCGCAGCAGGGCGCTGGTGTCGACATCGCGGCCGCGGAACCTGCGAAATCCTTCTGCCGGGTCAATCGTGTCACCGATGCTCATCACGTTGTCATGCAGGCTTTTGGCAACATCCTTGTCGTAGAAACTGCCGGCTTCGACGAAACGCTCGGCAGCGTCTGCGGTCAACGCATCCGCCCACAAGTAGCTGTAATAGCCAGCAGAGTAGCTGTCGCTACTGAAAATGTGCATGAAGTGCGGGGTGCGATGACGCATCGGCAATTCGCTGGGCATTCCCATCTCGGCCAACGTGTCTCGCTCAAATGCATCGGGATCAATGTCATCCGAACCCGCCAGATGCAATTTCATATCCATCAAAGCGCTAGCCAGGTACTCGACCGTGTCAAAGCCCTGATTGAAGGTGGAGGCTTTTTTGATTTTATCGAGTAGGTCCTGAGGAATCGGTTTGCCTGTCTTGTGATGAATTGCGAACTGATTCAGGATCTCCGGCGTTTCCAGCCAGTGCTCGTTGATCTGTGATGGGAACTCAACGTAGTCACGCGCGACTGAAGTGCCTGATTGGGATCGGTAGTTGACTTTTGAGAGCAGTCCGTGCAAGGCGTGACCGAATTCATGGAACAGGGTCACGGCATCGTCCCACGAAATGAGAACAGCTTCGCCATCAGCACCTTTGATGAAGTTTGAGTTGTTGGAAACGATGGTGGTGATGGGCTTGCCCATGTTTTCTTGCGCTCGGTAGTCCGTCATCCACGCTCCACTGCGTTTACCTTCGCGCGCATAGGGGTCGAGGTACCAGAGTCCCACGTGTTTGCCATCGGCATCGGTTACTTCCCATACGGTCACATCGGGATGGAAAACGGGGATGCCGCTGAGTTGTTTGAAGTGCAGACCGTACAGTTGTGTTGCGGCCCACATCATTGCTTCTCGCAGTTTGTCGAGTTGCAGGTACGGCTTGACTTCATTGAAGTCGAGATCGTATTTCGCTTTGCGGACCTTTTCAGCGTAGTAGCGGTAGTCCCAAGGTTCGATCTTGATTTTTGCTCCCTCTTCGTCCGCGATCGCTTGCATGTCGGCTACTTCCTCACGAACTCTTGCAAGTGCTTTGGGCCAGACTTTCATCATCAGGTCCATGGCTGCTTCGGGCTTCTTGGCCATGGTGGGTTCCATTCGCCAGTGAGCATGCGTTTCGTATCCCAGCAGTTTTGCCCGTGCGGCGCGTAACTTCAGGATTTCGGCAATGATCTTGTTGTTGTCGTATTTATCGCCGTTGTCGCCGCGACTGTAGTAATTCCGCCAAACTTTTTCGCGAAGCGGGCGGTTGCTGGAATAGGTCAGGAACGGATCCATTGACGATCGCGTGTTGGTGATCGCCCAGTCGCCGCCTTTGTTGTCTCTGTCCTTTGCGGCGTTGGTCATGGCAGCAATCACGCTGTCTGGCAAACCTCCGAGTTCAGATTTGTCTTTGATCCACGTCACGTAACCTTTTTCGTCCGCCAGCACATTTTGGCTGAAATCGGTGAACAGACGTGCGAGTCGCGTGTTCATTTGTGACAGTTTTGCCTTGTCGCTGCGGTTCAGCTTCGCACCTTTTCTGAGGAACGTCTTGTAGGTGTCGTCTACCAAACGGCGTTGTGCGAGGTCAAAGCTGCCGTCCTTCATCGCCGCGCTCTCGTAAACAGTCGAAATCCGAGCGAACAGTTCTTTGTTTTGGTAAACGCTGTCCTCGTATTCAGAAAGCTTTGGCACGATCACCTTTTCTATATCCGGAATGGGACCCACGTTGAGATTGGATGCATAGACGAAGAAAATTGCCTCCAGCCTGCTAAGTGTGCGGCCTGAGCGTTCCATTGCAACGATCGTATTTTCGAAACTGGGTTTCTCCGCGTTGTCAGTGATCGCTTGGATGTCGGCGTTCGACTCATCAATGGCCGCATCAAAAGCCGACACGAATTCCTCTGAACGCACGAGGTTCCAAGGGGGAACGCCACCGTGGGGCCCAGTCCATGGTTTAAGCAGGGGCGAGTCAAGTTTCATCTTTTTTGCAGCTCCGGGAGCCTGACCAAAGGTTGAGTGAGAAGAAAAAGTGATCGCGACTGCAATGGACAGCGCTGTGAATAGGCAACGGGTCACGTGAGTCATCCTGGGAAGAGGCGTGTACACAAGTTGGGAATGACCCACAGTCTAGCAGGTTGCGCCCCTGTTTTGGTTGGCGAAAACTGCACCTGAGCTGGTAACTCAGGGGGGGCTGAGCAGGAAAAATGACGACGCTAACGAGCCGAGGTTATCGCAGTGAGGATTCTGAAACGATGGGTCGCAGGATGCAGCAGCGACTCATCTTCGTGAGATATTTGGGTTGTCCCGTGTCGGGCAAGGCGGGTTGGCGAACTCTCGTCGTCGTTTCAGAGTGAGTGAGCGTCAAGGTTACGAAGCGTGAAGTGTCTTGGTCCAACAGCTACCTTCATCGACCACCTTGAATTGCAAAGCTTGAAGCTGTTCGATGAGCTCGGCCTGGCCACCGTCGACGGCCGTTTCTACGGTTTGAATATTCCGCTGGTTCAGGGAATGAATCAAAGCACCGATCAGATACGACTCGGCCGGTTGCAAGATGCCCAAAGAGTGCTGGCGGTTCAAGTCCAGGATGGCGGCCGACGGCGACATCACCTCAGCTTCTGGATCGCTGAACCAAATTGAAACCGAGGCAAGGCGTGAGCCTCCGCGTTCTTTGAGCTCGGCTGATTCGATGTCCACGTGTCCTAGGCTGGCGGCGACACGGGGGTCATTGGGTAAGGTTGGGGTACAGATGATTTGGGTGTTCCGCCTGAATTGCAGAGCTGATCGGTTGACTGGAGGGCGATACTGGGAAACGGACGCTATCATCCGAAGGTGTGGCTTCCCTGGAGCGTAACCGCCTTGTTGGAGAAACGAATTGCTGCGGTAGTCTGACTGCGGGATTCCGATACCAAAGCCAATCGGTTCGAGGCCGGCGTAGCCACGCTGGTCATCACGAACCAGTCCGATGCGAATCTGTGAGGTTGACTGAGGAGCGTTTTCTATTGCCGCGAGGAGTCGCAGAGCAACCGCGTCGTCGTTGCTGCTTGCTAAACACAACGCAGGGACGATCGTGACCTTACCATTTTCATGGGATGGGTCGCAGTGGGGCGGAGCAAAATGGCACCAACCTCTGATCGAGCCCTGCGACTCTGCCACCAACAGTGTTGCGGGGTCAAAGAACGTGCGTGCAAGCACGGCCTGCTCAAATTTCGCCTGATTCACATATGGGGGTGGTCCAGCCGTCGACCAGTGCTCGACCCAAATCCGAACCAGATCAGGTAAATCGGCGTTTTGGAATGGGCGGATGTTCAAGGTGAAGTCGTCACGTGTCAAACAAGGCATGCGAATGAATTCAGGCAACAGATGCAAGAGAATTCAGGCCATGCTTATGTCGGAGGAATCGACGTGGGGTTGTGGTAGCCCTGATGGGCAGCAACCTCGAGGTAATTCGGCGTGACTCAAGCATTTTTTGACGGCCAGTGGCATGATGCCATAACCGGGGACGCAATTGAAGCCGTCCAGTCTGTGAAAGTGAAAAACGGCGGGGAAACACGCCCGCGCTTCCCCGCCGTTTATTCATCAACCCGCGAGAAAAAGTCGTTGCCCAATCGGTTGCAATCCCACACCACAACCAATTTTGCTACGACCCGCTCAGTCGAGCGCGGGCCTCCCACATTGGTCGACCCCCGCCGGTACGAAACTGAATCGGCCAATATTGCCTGTCTCTAGGCTCGGAACTGACGTTTGTCGGCGAAAGAGGGATCATGACGGCAAAAAATAGGGGACATGCCGGTTGTTCCGATTACGACGGCCACGCAATTCTCGTGATCACACCCATTCTCCGCGATTTCGTCCGCTGCTCGCTGCGATTGTTACTACTGAAGCGAAATCACGTTTGATTCCTGCTGCAACCATTGTTCTCGCTGAAGGGATCTGAGGACTTGGTTCGTACGTTCGTAAGCCGGTCGCCCAGTGTCTTGCTTCCCAGTGTCTTGCTTCCCAGTGTCTTGCTTCCCAGTGTCTTGCTTCCCACCAACCATTCGGCTGTGAGGTCCGTACAAGATGCAGTGAAGCGGTCGGTACGAACGCAGCACTGAGCATGATGGGACAGAACGGGTGAACTTCGCATCGGTGGGGTTAATTCCATGGTACTTGATTTGCTTCGGACGATTCACTGCTCACTGCTCACTGCTCACTGCTCACTGCTCGCTGTGTGTGACAGGGTGGATACTGGAACTGCTGACCGCCAAGCGATTCTCGGCAACTAAATTGGAAGTGTCATGTTGCCAACCCAGAAACGGGGATCTGCCTCAGGTGAACTGCGGTTTCGAGCCGCCTTGGGCAACGTGGATTGCCGGGTGGGAATGTCCCTTGTGCCGGTTGGCATCTGTCTCGAAATGGCAAGATGAAACCCGCTCGCAAATGCTAGCTTTCTTGCGGCGTGGTGCACTGGCGTCACCGGCAGGGGAAGGGGGCATGTTATCGCTGATTCTCGGTGCGTGATGTTTTCGTTGTGTGTTCTTGTTCTCTTGCTTGCAGCAAGAATCACTCTTCCCATGATCCGGTAATTCCGTTGGAATGTGGTTTGAGTTTCACGGTCGGGCATGAAGCCCACCGCTGAGCCTGGGGTAGTGCGTGTTAACGCGCTACCTGATCGGTCGGCAAAATCGGTCGGCAAAACAGTCAAGCGGTAAGTCATTCCAGGGATGGGAAGCTTTCATGAGTTCAGCAGACAACGCGGTACGTGGCGTTTCACGGCAGCTTTTCGATCTTGTTTGTCATCAAAATGGGCGAGAACGGCCCACCTGGGTTGTTTTTTTGACGAGGCATGTCGCTGCTTTGAACTGGATGCGGATATCGAGCTGGTTATTTCTTTGTTTGCTATTGGTCGTTCAGCAGCCTGACCCGGCAAGTGCGGTGGACACCGCTTTGATGCCGCAGGTCTCTTCTGGTGGTCAGGCCGGCACAGAGGCACAGCAGTCTGCGCCTGATTTTCCAGGAATTCAGGCAGAATGCCGTGTGAAAATCAAGAGTCTGCAAGATGAGATGTTGGTTTCCCGAGCGAATCAAAAGGCTGTACGGCCGCAGCTCACGAAGGAGCTTGAGCTGTGGGGCAGTCTCGAGATCATCGTGGAGGAGTGGCGGTTGGCGTACGAAGACCGCTCACGTCATGAGTCAGGCTTGGCAACCAATTCAGAAAGCGTCAAGTTGTCTCGCTCGTCGCCAACTTCGTTTCTTGAGGTTGATGAGTTGCGAGCCCGTCGGGTTGCAGTGACCAGTTCGCTTAATTCACTTCAGTTGGAAGTGGTCTCAGAACAACGAATCGCGAATGGGCTCAGCGAGGAGTTTGAGAACGCAGAACAGGAACAGCGTAAAGCAACGGAAGCTTTGGGCAACAGTTCGGTGGAACAGCATTTTGCTCTGCAGCAACAAATCATTTTGCAGCAGTTGGAAAGCCGGGTGTTGAAAGCGAATCTTGATTTGCACCGTGAGAGAATCAACCTGCTGCAGACGCATGAAAAAGATGCGGTTTCCGAGATTGAAAGACTTGATGCACTGGTGAACGCTCCCTCGAGCCAGTTCAAGTTTTCCAAGCGAGAGCTTGATGAGCGAGTGACGATTCTCGACAAGTTTGAACAGCAGGTGCGAATGCAGTTGTCTACCCTCGACACGCAAATGCGTGAGATCATGATGCGGAGGCACAATGGGACAGCGTTTAGCGAATCCAACTATGAAATCGTTCGAGAAGAGTCTCAGTTGCTTAGAGACCTGCTCAGTAACACGAGTCTGTTTAAAGAGTGTTGGCGTCGCAGGTATGAACTATCGAATTTTGATGTCGCCGCGAGCGACATCGAACAGTGGTTGGAAGATGGAGAGCAGTTGAGCCTGCAGGTTGCGCAGATTGATGAAAAATTACGATTAAGGACGCGGCAGCGGAGAGAAGCGTTGTCGCTGTTGACGCGGGCCGCTGGCACTGTCAGCAGCGTGACTGGTAATTCGCTAAGCCTGACGGGAGAGCAACTCGATGCAGATACCCTGGCTCGCATTGAAGAACTGGAAAATGTGCTCAATTTTTATGGGGGCATTCAGGTGCTTGCGACGTCAGGTGGCCGGCTCTGCCATTTGTTTCTGGAAGATTTGCGAGCAGAGCAGGATGCGTACTCATTTGCAGACAATGCCGAATTGTTCTGGGGATGGGTAATAGCAGCTTGGGAGTTCGAAATTACCGAAAGTGATGGCAAGGCAATCACGGTCAAGAAAGTTGTGATTGGTTTGGCGTTGCTGTTGTTTGGTTACCTGCTCAGTAGAGCGTTAGCTTCAGTGGTTGCCTATAAAGTTCTGCCACGGTTTGGGGTCAGCCATGCTGCAGCGTCTGTGCTCAGATCGGTCATGCTCTACGCCATGATTGTGGGCTTGTTCTTTGTCTCGCTTGACATCGTCAACGTGCCCTTAACGTTCTTTGCATTCTTTGGCGGTGCCGCTGCGATTGGACTTGGTTTTGGTAGCCAGAATCTGCTCAATAACTTTATCAGTGGATTGATCTTGCTCGTGGAACGCCCAATTCGTGTGGGAGATCTTGTTAATGTTGATGGAATTGATGCAAACGTAGAACACATTGGCGCACGAAGCACGCGGGTGAGGACCGGTTCGAACCTTGAGATTCTTGTTCCCAACAGTAAGTTCCTTGAAAATAACGTGACCAATTGGACCTTGTCCGACACTCGGATCCGCACCAGCGTTAGTGTTGGGGTTGCGTATGGTTCGCCCGTTGCTGAAGTAATCGAGCGACTGAAGCAGGTAATCCGCGAACAGGACAATGTGCTGCTGAACCCCGAGCCGATTGTCTTGTTTCAGGATTTTGGTGACAGTTCACTCGCATTCGAAGTTCATTTTTGGGTTCAGATGAAACGCATCATGGATGGCGCAAAAGTTCGCAGTAGCGTGCGGGCAGCGATTGATGAGGACTTTCGGAAGGCAGGGATCGTGATAGCGTTCCCACAAAGAGATGTGCACATCGACATGAGCTCACCGTTGGAAGTGCGGCTCAAGAATGATAAGGACGAGACGCTGACCAGTGAGAAGGTTGGTGATTCAAGAATCGTCAGTGGTGTGCACCGCTTGCGGCGGGTGGGCTGAGATTCGCCGTGGGCAGGAGATGCCCCCCATCGTCTGTTGGTTCGCTCGCAACGTACTCATCCCACTAAGGCAGGCGAGCCGAACCGCGCGACCGTGTTGGCCTTTGAGAGGTCACTGTGTCGTGGGGTCGATCCCGTCTGCGCTGGGTGATCTGGTCATGGATCGCCGCAGATGATGAGCTCTCAACTAGACAAAGAGATGGATCGCGACTTTGCTGCGTCCCGTTCAGGATGTTGTGAGTCGCGGACGGCTGCGTATTTTTTGATTCAAAGGCCGGCGTGACGTCAAGAGTGGGCAACTTTCTACCTCTGAGTCATTGCTTTGGCTTCTGATCAGGCAGCTTTTCGAGTGTTGTGTGAGTGGGAAGACTGTACGACAACGCGGCGTGAGGGTCGGCGTGGCTTTCGCTCTGCAGTTGCAGTTTGCTCGGTCTTGTGTTCGATTGGGGCACGTCTTAGCCAGCCGCGTCGATAGAAGTAAAAGAGTGTGCCGGCAATCATCATGCCCATCATCGTGAGAGCAGCGGGGTACGCTCCTTCCATTGATAGTTCAGGCATGCTCGTGAAGTTCATGCCATACACACCCGCTAAAAAAGTGGGGGGAACAAACACGCTGGTCAGAAGGGTGAGGACTTTCATGATTTCGTTGCTTCGGTGTGCAACGGCAGACATGTACGTGTTGATCAATCCGCTGGTTGATTCCCGGTACATGTCAACAACGTCCGACAACTGAGTGCAGTGGTCGGTGGTGTCACGCAGGTATTCTTCCGTGCTTTTGTCAATGAATGGGCTGTCAACGGTGAGTAGTGAAAGCACCATCTCACGTTGTGGCCAGATGCTTCGTCTGATCCGGACGAGAATATTTTTGGTGTGATGGATTTGTGCGAGCAGTTCTGGTCGCGGGTCACGTAGGGCTTGCTCTTCGAGTTTTTCGATGCTTTCGCCCAGGCCTTCAAGCACGGGATAGCAGCCGTCGACACAGGCATCAAGGATGGCATAGACCAGGTAATCCGGGCCTTTACGTCGTAGTCGTGCATTCGGGTTTTCGAGCCGCTCATGAATCGGCGCTAACACATGCTCGCAGTCTTCATGAAAGGTTAAGACAACTTGCTTGTCAAACACAATTCCGAGTTGGCTGGGGGTCATGTCGCGGCCCGCCGCAGGCACACTGTGCGCGATCAGCAATTGCTGGTGTTCGAAAAGCTCCATCTTGGGCCGCTGGGGTGCATTGACCAAATCCTCCATCGCGAGGGGGGTGATGCGAAAACGTGATGCGAGCTTCTGTAGGACAGTGCCATCACCTTGGCCGCGCACATCAATCCACATCAATTGCCCGTCGATTAACTGGGTGGGCAGTTCTTCTACCGAACGACAGGAAAATACCTTGTGGTGTTTGCCGTAAATCAGCGTGACACTCAGCTCAACGGGCTGTGAGTTGGGACTTAAAATCAGAGTGCCTGGACGGGCACCAGCGTCAGGACGTCGTCTGGCAAACATCGTTCGAGTTCTTTACGGGGCTTATCAAGGAAGAATCAGAATTCGATTGTTCGCGACCATCGCAGACTCGGCGAGCGGGTGTCAAGGCTTGCCAGCTGCCATCCTGGATCAGCTGAGGTGGGGAACGGAACCGCTGCGCTGTTGGGGTTCAGGAGCCAGGGGCATTCCCTGTTTGCTATGGGAGTGACAACCAGGTGCTATGTGAGTGACAACCAGGTGCTATGTGAGTGACAACCAAGTGAGTAACAAAGAGGGCGGACGATAGCTCGCGAGCTAACTCAGTAGCAATGCTGGCAAATGCCAGAGGTGTGGGTAAGTCGTGGTAATGCGGGTAAACAGCAGTCATGCGGTTGCCAGTGCCCGTTGCCAAGGGCGCGATTGGGATTGGCTTGTTGGCCGGGGAGCTCTATCGTCGCGATGCCTCGGCGTGGTACTGAGCCTCGTTGCAAATGCTTTCAACGTCACTGCGTGTTTGCTGGGGTGATCAGGGATTGATTTTGCTTTTAAGCGGCGTTTTTCTAATCGGAATGAATCACGGATGAACGAACAGATTGCCAATGCTGATTTTCCACGTTTGGCTGCGGATTCTGATCAGGCCGCGCTTGTCATTTTGGTGCACGGCACTTACGCCGGTGACAGCGAGAATGCTGGCCAGAAGTGGTGGCAAGCCGGCAGTCCAGCGGTGGCGCAATTGAGGTCTCGTCTGCCACGAGGGGTTAAGATTGCTGAGGGCGAGGAAGTCTTTCATTGGTCAGGCGAGAACAGCGAGCGAGCCCGAAGCAAAGCAGGGCGACAACTGTTGGAGCGGCTCCGGGAGCTTGAGGCTGAACAACGGGACTACCATTTAGTTGGGCACAGTCATGGTGGGTCAGTCATTTGGAAGACACTGAAGGCCAAGTCGTTGAGCCAGCAGCCACTGGAACATTTGAAAAGCTGGACCACTGTCGGGACGCCGTACCTCGAGCATCGCAGTCGCAGCGTTTTTAATATTTGGAATATCGCCGGCGTCGTGATGGGTGTGTTGTTGATCCCACCTGCTGCGCGAGCGATGCTGCAATTAGGGCGGATGCTGAACAATGCCTTTCAGGGAAATGACATGGTGCTGACCCTGCCTCCTGCAAGCGAGGCTGGTTTGATGGGCATCATTCGAACACCGATACTTGCCAGTCTGAAATGGGTGGGAGTTCAAGTGGAGCACTCAGTGGAAGGCGTCCACATTGGAAGCTACGATCCGGCAGAGGGAATCACGTTGTTGGAGTACTTCTTCGGAAGTCTCGAAGGTATTTTATTGATCGTTGTCACCCTGGCACTGTGTTATGTTTTGCTGCATCTTTCCATGATCAGTATTCGTCCTGCGATTGAGTCGTATCGGATTCGAGCCGAGGAACGCCTGCAGCGGTCTGCATTGGAAATTTATGGCGATCGTTATTTGGCGATCTGGTCGCCCGATGATGAAGCGATCAATGGGTTGCGCGCTACGCTCGGCTTTCGAGTTTCGTTTGTCAGTAAAATGTTTCCTCAGGAACGTGTCTTTTTTTCTGACACGTTAGGCCTGTTATCGAGGCCTTATTACTGGGTGCTATCGCCCATCTTCAATCGCTGGTTG
The DNA here is from genome assembly GCA_051010795.1 of Rubripirellula sp. Lineage (GTDB taxonomy): Bacteria > Planctomycetota > Planctomycetia > Pirellulales > Pirellulaceae > Rubripirellula. Next base: position 31,372 of record JBPCVE010000456.1, on the reverse strand, counting down.
CAGCCCCCCATTGATCGTCTTGTACGCAACACGGTAACCCGAGCCGCTCAAGGTAACGATCGACCAAGTTCAACCATTGTTGCTGTGACACCATCGCCGGTAGCAGAATTGGCGCATCTGTTTCCTCCTCTACCAGCGCCGCTGTCAAAACGTATTCTTTGTACCGCTGATCATCATGCTCGGGACATCGCACCCATGCTGAGGAACTTGCTGGGGCAAGCGTCTTTGGCACAGGGGATGGAAGGATTTGTCAAAGGGCTCTCAGGCAAAGAACTGGTTCACACCTCCTACTTCGATCATTCAGCAGTGATGGAGCTGATCTCATGCAACATCACCTGGAGCATGGGAGAGGAAATGGTGAAGTGGAAAACGTGGCGCATGGATCCTGAGCTAACCAGCTGGTTCGGTGACGCAAAGCGGACTCTGCTGCACGAGTTTGATTGCGACAGTGTTGCGCAACTGCAGGGTAGTCATGCTCGGGCCAAGGTGGCTTAATGTGGGCCTTTGTCAATTCACCTGATCGGGTTGAAGCAGGCGTTTTACGAACGGCCACGTTCATCCAGGGCTGGCTTTGACGCATGTGGAAGCGACGTTTCGTTTGAGCCGGGGTTGTCGGAAGCAGGTGTGGTTCTGCTCGAATGAACCTGATGCAGACGCTGGACAAGCATTTTGTCTCATAAGCAGCGTTGCGAAGGTGATATCTGTATCATTGAGTGTTGGGTTCTGTGGCGCACTTGAGGACGCTGACAAAGAAAGTGACACGATTTACGGCAAGGGCTCGGTGAATCCCGTTTTCAGGTGTTACGTTCGTAGCAGTACATTTTGATTTTGTGCGGTGCTCATCGGGTTGTTGTTGAGCATTGCCACCCTGTTTGGAGCTGGAACAATTATGTCATCGTCACAGGAACGCAGGCAGAGTGATGGTTCGGACTGCGACGCGTCGACCGAGTCGGGATCAGTGAGTCGGCGTGCCTTCCTGGCAACCTCTGCAGCCGCAACCCTGCCCGTAGCGTCTCATGGTACGCATGCAGCCCAGGCCGACGCGGAGTCTGGAGTGTATCGGTTTGCCGGTCCTGACGCGGATTTTCATGGGCATCAATGGCAGACGCTGAATCCCGGATATTGGAAGATTGAACAGGGGGTCTTGCGACGAAGGTTGCAGAATTACGGTGATCGCGCTCGCCGTACGGGGTTTCCTTTCCATGGAGAAACCAACGGGTTTGAGTTCAAGACCGACTATGACCCATCATTACCATCAGGCATTCTCTATGCCACGGAGTGGGATCTTGACGAAGAGTATTCGATTCGGGCCCGTTTCACCTATCGGAGTGATAGGCCAGATGTTGTTGAGGGAGATGAACCGCACTGGGCAATGTATCAAGATGGGTTTGGGGTGATGGGAGTGGGCATCGGGGGGAAGTCTGTGTTGGAAAGTTTCGGCAAGCTTGGGCAGGTCGTCAGAGTTGTTTGGGCGGATGATGCGAAACTCAAAATCTTGGGCACGACGTCTGGAAAGGGAGCACCACAGGGTGGTGTCACTGAGCAAAGTGACCGCGTTCTGGCTGAATCGAACACAATCCCGCTCAAGGCGGGTGATGTTTGTGATTTGACGGTCAAGGTTCGTGCCGTGCCTCAGGGTGCCGTGCCTCAGGGTGCTGGGCGTCAGGGTGCTGGGCGTCAGGGTGCCAAGCGTCAGAGTGAGGTGCTTCAGGCATCAGTGACTGCCACACTGCAGGTGCAGGGACAAACTTTTTCTGTTCAGCATCGCTTGGCGATGGAGCGTGTTTCTGGTTTCGCTGGGATCGTCGCACGCGGGTTGATGGATTTTGAGGTCAATGAGTTTGTGGTGGATCCGGGCAAAAATGCGAAGCGGGATGTGGGCGTGGCAGACTGTTTGAGTTGTTATGCACTCGGGGATACGCTCAAACAGGTCGATAATGCATGGCAAGTTCGGATGATCGGACTTTTTGCATCAGACGGTGAGCAGGTTGAAATCCGTGTTGCTGATCATGCTGATCCAGAGGGTGGCTGGTCGAGAGTACCGGTCTGTGGTTCGACCAGAATCGTCAACAATGAATGGCGTCGTTACACCGCAGTGGTGAACGTAACGCTGCCGAACAACCCTGCTGAATGCACGCAGTATTACACGGTTTGGAAGGATGGCGTTGATGTCACGGCAGATCAACGCGTGGGCACTGCTGCGTGTGGACCCGGCACTGGGCTTGTGGGGGATGTGCCCGGGAGTGGTCAGTACGTTGGACGGCTGCCACAGTTAGCAGCACCCTATAAGGTCTGTGGATTGTCATGTCATGCGATCACTTCTGGACTGCAGCAACGAAAATCTGCGTCATGGAAAATGGCTGGTGCAAAGGACCAATGGCAATTTCGTGATCAGCCGTCTGAACAGTCCTACAAGCACCTCGAGGACTACGAGTTTCAGGTCATGCTTTGGGAGGATGATGTTTGGTACATGGAACTGGTGATGTACCCACCTAGTACTGACGACGCCTATAAAATTATCGCTTGGTCAATTTGTGGACCGACGAGTCGATGGCAGATGATGCGGCACTGGAATGTGCTCAATCCGGGGGACCATGACTATGGCATGGATGATGTAAAAGGTCCCGAGCAACTTGCGATTCGCAATCGAGAGGGATTGGGGCAGGACCCTGCGTACATGCGTAGGAATTTTCAAATTGTGCATCATTTGACAACGGGTGCTGAGGAGGTTGACCCTAGGGTCAACCCGAAGAAATGGCGAGCCTGGAAAATGCCGAAAAGAGACTTCACACTGGTGGTCCTCGATTCACGGTTGTGGCGTAGCAGTCAGGATGTTGACATCTGGGACGATCAGGGATGGGGAGAGTTTCAAAGTCTGTACGGACGAACCGATCCTACTCGAAGTCTCTTGGGTGAAGAGCAGTTCGGCTGGTTTCAGGAACTACTTGCTACTGACTCCTCTCCGTTGATGGGTGTCACGGGAATCAACGGACTGCACACTGTCTGGGCAGGGACGCGCTATCGTGAATCAGTGAGCACTGAACACCCTCGGCATTTTCATGAACGTGACCGAGTCACTGCAGATTACGCAGGTTGGGTCAAAGCGGGGGCTGATCGCGTCTTGGAATTGTTAGGAAGCCGTTCAGGCGTGGTGTCGGTTTACGGAGATGTGCATAACGGATGCATCATGAAAAATCTTGAACATCGCGTCATTGAGTGCAGCTTTGGCCCAATTGGCAGATCGGGTGGCCGTGCAGTTGTGCCAGGCTTCGGAGCCCACATGAACGACGTGGATGATCGTGAGTTAGAAGTTCTGGCGCTCTACCACAAAAGTTTTGCGGACCCAGCACAGAATCCCCATCAGCCCGGTGATCCGTTCTACTGGAATTTTCTTGAGATGAAGTTTGATCCGCAAGGCAGCGAACCCACGATCGGAATGCGGATTCGAAATCTGGTCGATGCGCCATCGGATGTTCCCCGCGGTGGCGGTGTTCTTGACGCCTCAGCAAAGGACACCGGTCGATCGCATACGTGTCAATTACCCGAACTGGTAACGCTGCCCAATGCGGATGTGTTTCTCACTGAAACCAATGGTAAGCCGATCCGGGGAACGCGAAGTGATGTCAACGGCAGGATTCATCTCGGTGGGCTACCCGAAATTCCTCCGGGAACACGAATTGTCATTCATTCGTATGATGGAGATAAGACAGATTCAAAAGTGTTTACCACGCTTCCTGTCGGCACGTGAGGTGAAGGACGTTCTTGGTTGGTGTTCCAACGCGGAAATTGGAGGCTTGGCCACAAACTTGGGTCGGTTTGGCACGGTGGAAATTTGAAGAGCGTTGCTGGAGATAGGTTCGAGCTAGGTGCCGATTCGACACGCGATTTCGGGTTCGATGCTGAGTCGTCTCAGGATCACGAAACTATCTCATGAAGTCCGGTCAGTTCATGGTTTTTGATCCTGCTGGTCGTGTTTTGGATGGATGAAAAAGGATCTGCTAGGCAGAATGCTGGTGTTGCGGGGCTTGGCATCAACCCCTGTGTCCGCGATGAGAAGTGATGTTGAGGTGATGTTGAAGTGATGTTGAAGTGATGAGAAGTGGGTGTGTGAGTTTTGTTCTTCTGAGTGGCTGAATGAGGTTGTGATGAACGGATCAGGAATTGATGCCGCGGCCAAGGCGCTGTTGGGGGAGTTCACAGCGGATGATTCGACGGGCGTGGATCCGGTGGTGCAAAAGGCGTTGTTTCTGGCAAGCGAATTACAGAAGCGTGCGCATGTGTTGCAAACCCCCGAGGAACGTAAGCAGCAGACGGAATTGGATCGCATGATCCAGAATCCTACGGACAAAGTTACCCTGACCGCTTTGACTGACCAGGCGTTTCGGTCAGAGGCAGCAGCCAGATCAGCGGATCAGTTGGTGCATATTCTTGATGTGCAGGGCATCCCCCGATTTTTTAGTCCCATGGAGCGGACGCTGTTGATGGGGTTTCAGTCCTTTGGCAGTTATGTGCCCGGTGTCACCATTCCGATGGTCAAGGACAAGATGCGGAGGGAGACTGCGAATGTCATTATTCCTGCAGAGCGAGATGTACTGAGCAAGCACTTGAGAGAACGGCGGGACGAGGGAGTGCGCATGAATGTGAACTTTCTGGGTGAGGCAATCCTGGGTGAGGAGGAAGCGAATCGACGATTGAAACAATACTTGCAGGCGTTTCAATTGCCTGAGGTCGAGGTCATGTCGGTGAAAATTTCGACCATCTATTCCCAGATTTCACCGATTGCTCGACAGGCTTGCATCGATCCACTGTGTGACCGGATGGAATTGTTGTATCGCGCTGCCGCGAAGGGCACGTTTGAACGAAAGGATGGAAGCATTGTTCCCAAGTTTGTGTACATGGACATGGAGGAATATCGGGACTTGTCTCTGACCGCCGAAGTGTTCATGAAGACTCTGGATCGCCCAGGTTTGAATGCGATGGCCGCAGGGATTGTGTTGCAAGCGTATATTCCCGATTCGCATGCATGGCAGCGCACGCTGACCGAGTGGGCGCGGCAGCGGGTCAAGCAGGGTGGGGCTCCTGTCACGATTCGCATCGTCAAAGGTGCAAACATGGAGATGGAGCGGGTCGAAGCTTCGTTGCAGGGGTGGCCGCAGGCGCCATTCCAATCGAAGCTGGATACCGATGCGAACTACAAACGGATGGTGGACTTTGCATTGCGACCCGAAAATCTTGCTGCCGTGCGTCCCGGTATTGCCTCGCATAACCTCTTTGATATCAGTTATGCGCTGGTGCTTGCCACTGAAGCGGATGCGTTGGGCAAGTTGCAGTTTGAGATGCTTGAGGGAATGGCGAATCATCAAAGGCGGGCGCTGCATGAATTAACCAATAGTGTTCTGTTGTACGCACCCGCGTGCCAGAAAGAAGACTTTATCCATGCGATCGGATACCTCGTCAGGCGGCTGGATGAGAATACGGGAGAAGAAAATTTTCTCCGTCATGCATTCAATATCACCGTGGAATCAGATGCCTGGAAATTACTGGAGGCTGGATTTCTCGCTTCATTTGACAGGATCAACAAGCTGCCACTCGAACCGCGTCGGCTACAAGATCGCAGGCACAGAAGCGTGGACTCCCCCTCGAGTGAGGCAATCGCTGCTGCAGCGGCGGACACGGAATGCGTTAGCCGGGAGAAGCCCAGAGGCGAATTGATCGAGGTGACCGCCGGAACAGCGGGCCATGAATTTGTTAATGAACCAGATACCGATTTTAGTCTGCCCGCTAATTCGTTGTGGGCAGACCAAATTGTCACTGACTGGGTCAACAAATGTGATGATCAAGCAGCGAAGGTCAGTCTGAGGGTTGGTGGCGAAATCGTCATAGGACAGCGGGTCGTGCGTGATTCGCTGGATCCCTCTCGTGATGGCACTGTCGTGGCGAGGTACGTTGAGGCCAATGGCGAGGACGTCGCCGCAGCAGTTGTGGTTGCCGACCAGGATCCCGCGGGTTGGCGTGCGCTTTCATCAGATGAACGGCGAGAAGTACTCGCCCGCGTTGCTGATGAAGTGCGACTAGCACGCGATTCGCTCATGGGAGCGGCGCTCGCAGAAGGTGGTAAGACATTACTGGAAAGTGATCCAGAGGTGTCGGAAGCCGTTGACTTCATCGAGTTCTATTCTCAGTCTGCTGTTTCGTTGGATCAACTCAAGGGCGTGACCGCACGAGGGAGGGGCGTAGTCGTGGTGGTCTCTCCATGGAACTTTCCGATCGCCATACCTTGTGGTGGCATTGCGGCGGCACTAGCCGCCGGGAATTGCGTGATTTTGAAACCAGCATCCAATACAGTGCTCATCGCAAGCCTGTTGTGTGAGTGTTTTTATCGGGGCGGCGTGCCACGAGAAGCTCTGCAGATGATGCCTTGCCCGGGCAGCCAGGTGGGTGAATCTCTTGTCACCAATGAGTTGGTGGATACCGTGATCCTGACCGGTGGAACCGATACTGCATTGAACATGCTGCATGCCAAACCCGAGATGCGACTTCTTGCTGAGACTGGTGGCAAAAATGCAACCATCGTGACGGCGATGGCTGATCGTGATCAGGCAATCAAGCACGTTTTGCAGTCGGCGTTCGGGCACAGCGGCCAAAAGTGTTCGGCCACTTCGTTGTTGCTGCTGGAAGAGGAAGTGTTCCAGGATGAGGCGTTTCGGGCAACGTTGGTCGATGCGGCCAAGAGTCTTAAGGTGGGTTCCGCATGGGACACCTCTAACCGGATGGGGCCGATGATTGCCCCGCCAGCAGGTGACCTCAATCAGGCTCTCAAGGAACTGGAGACGGGCGAGTCATGGGCGTTGATGCCACGGCGTCTGGATGGACATCAGTGCGTTTATTCACCTGGGATCAAATGGAATGTGCAACGGGGCAGCTACACGCATCTCACGGAGTTCTTTGGACCTGTGCTCGGGGTGATGAGTTTTCGTTCGCTGTCCGAAGCAATTCAAATTGTCAACGAAACGGGGTACGGTCTAACCAGCGGACTGGAGAGCTTGGATGATCGCGAACAGTCACAGTGGTTAGCGGGGATTCGAGCGGGCAATCTTTATCTTAACCGGTCGACAACGGGGGCAATTGTGCTGCGGCAACCTTTCGGGGGTATGGGAAGAAGCGCGTTTGGCCCGGGGATCAAGGCAGGGGGACCGAATTACGTAGCTCAGTTGATGAAGTTGGACGCCTGCACTGCGGCCCCTCAGCCACAGGTGTCTGGGCCGGTGACATCGAAGCCCTCGATGGATGAGGATGCTACGCAGCCCAGCGAGGATGCTACGCAGGGTAATCATGGGCAACTGTCTGACCTAGCGACCGCGTTGGTCGAGCGCAGCTCAGATGGCGGGAAGGTCGAGCAGCAGGAAGTGAGGATTCTGTGCCAGGCGATTACGAGCTATCAGCGAGCCGCGGCAGATGAATTTCTGCAAACACACGACCATTTTCGGCTGGTCGGGCAGGATAATCTTCGGCGCTACGTACCCATGCCGGTACTCGTGATCCGCGTTTCAGAGAATGACACATGGAGCGAGATTGTTATGAGGGTTGCAGCTGCGAAAGCGGTTGCCTGTCGATCCATTGTGAGCGCCCCTGAGGGAGTGCACTCGCGAAATCTGAAACGATTGCACGACATGACAGAATCTTGGGCCGCCGATATCGAATTCGTCGAGCAAACAACTGAGGAGTTGATTGATGCAGTTGAGTGGGGTGGTGTCAGCCGACTGAGATATGCGGCGCCTGATCGCGTACCCATGGCGGTACGCCGAGCTGTGATGGATCGATATGTGCACGTTGCCGATACGCCTGTTTGTGCCGAGGGGCGAATCGAGCTGATGTGGTACGTACAGGAACAGTCAATTAGCAGTGATTATCACCGTTATGGCAATTTAGGTTTGCGGGCAGATGAGGAACGTGCAGCCGTGCTTTGAGCATGCTCGAGGCTGATTCAGGTGACACGCCTGCTGAGTGGCTGTGCTGACCAAAACGTCGATGCCTGCTTCCTCTCAAAAACCTTGCCGCCATCAGCGGGCGGTCCAACCACCGTCAACGACTAGCATACTTCCTGTGGTGAAGCTTGAGGCCTGGCTGGCAAGGTAAATCGCTGCACCTTGGATCTCTTCCAGTCGTCCCCATCGGTTCATCGCTACCGCGCCCACGATGAACGTCTTAGCCTCCTCCGTGTCTGCAATCGGTTCATTCATCGGAGTGAGGAAGGGTCCGGGGCAAATGGCGTTCACCGTGATGTCGCTTTCTGCAAACTCCAGTGCCATGGCTCGCGTCAATTGGACCACCGCGCCTTTACTGGTTGCGTAGGGGGTCCGATTGGCCAGACCCACGAGACCGAGAGTGCTGGCAAGGTTGATCACACGGCCGCAGCCTTGTTTTTTCATGATCGGAAGAACAGCACGAGTGGCAATCCAAATGCCTTCGACGTTGACTTGCTGGACTTCGCGGAACTGTTCGAGAGTCAGCTCGCTGATAGGGCCTCTGATGTTGATGCCCGCGTTATTGACCAGTGCGTCAATGCGACCAAACGTCTCAACAACCGTGGTGACCATCGCTTCGATGTCAGAGGGTTGTGTGACATCAACTTCCAGCCCCAGGGCTTGGGTTTGGTAGGTGTCGGCGATCTCCTTGGCCGCTGCCTCAGCCTCCGATGCATTGCGACTAATCAAGGCAATGTTGGCTCCGGCTGATGCAAGCCCTTCTGCAATGGCTTTTCCAAGTCCTTTGGAACCACCCGTCACGATGGCGGTCTGTCCGGTCATATCAAAGAGGCTGAGTCCGGGAAGCATGGGAGGCCTTTAGCTCTGCAAGAATGATTCGATGGAAGGGATGTTTTCAGGACGTCTGTTAGGGGGGGGTAGCCTGCGTGCGATGACGACGACAGGCATGCAAGGCCGGTTTCGCAGCCTTGGTTTCGAGTCTGGGTTTCGCTGCCACTGCGGGTCGAGTTACAGGGAGTACAGTCGCGTCACAGGCCGATGGGCCTGCTGGTGTGGTTGGGTGCTGATGCTTGAGAGCCAGAGAAATTTCACCCTGTGTGCCACCTCGTCAGTTGTTCGCCATTGCACCATCATTTGCCCTGCTCATTGATCAGGAGATTTGCCTTCAGACGGGGGTTTTTTGGGCGGCGTAGACGTGGGTGGGCGGTCCATCTGCTTGCGGCCTTGTGTGACGCTTCCTGCACCACCCTTGGCTTGAGCAGCGGGGGGATTGTTCGCTGCTTGACGGGCTCGTGTGGCGGGACGACGCTTGATCGGTGCAAGGGCATGTTGGCTTTGGTAGGCGACTTCGGCGATCAGGGAATCAACACGATTTCGACAAACGGCATAGATCGCAAGCGATGGGATTGCCACTACCAGTCCGCATACGGTCGTGACCAAGGCTTGATAAATTCCTTCAGCCAAGTCACCAGCACCTGCCGCTCCACGGGTGGCTGCTACCTGTTGAAAAGCAAAAATCATACCAGTGACTGTTCCTAGCAAACCGACCATCGGTGCGATGTTTCCAATCACGGACAAGTATTCGATGCGGCGCATCAATCGGGCCGATTGTTGGGCAAGCGAATCTTCGACGGCCTTCTCGACTTCTCGCCAGCCAAATTCAAATTCCGAAAGGCCCGATAGCAGCACGACACTAAGAACACTGGGAACGCGGCGGCAGGCAGCGTCGGCCTCCGCGGGGCGCCCGGTCAGTAGCGCTTGCCGAACCGTGTCACCGACTCCATCCGGCAGGACTTCGTTGCGTCGCAAGGTCATGACCTGATCGAACAACAAATAGGCGGCGGTGATACTCAGTCCTGCGAGCACGAGTAGGATCAGAATGCCGACCAACCCGCCACTGAGCAAGATTCCAAAGAAGCCCGTGGGCGAATCGTTAGCAACGGCGGTTTCCGCCAGTAAAATCATTTGAAAGTTCAGCATTATCAACGGCATCATGACTCCATGTCGGCAGAACCGGCTGAAAGCAGGAATTCAGCATCAGCAAGCAGGGGCTCATCCCAGCGAAGCCGAAGCACACCCTCGCGTTGCAGTCGTTCTATCGTCTCGTGATGAACATCACGTATTCTTTTTTCTGCTTTTCGGACCTTCGAGCGGCTTTGGGACGCTGATAAAACCAACATCGAAAAGATTGCCGTAGGAAGAGACGAAAGTAGTAGGCTGGTCAACATCATCGCCAAATCAGGCCGGGGGAAATTCGTCAGCTCCCCGCCCAGCTCGCTCAATGCCTCATAGCTTGCATCAAAGTATCCCCGATACAACGCCACAATGGGACCCGCCATCAGGAACCAAAAAATGGTCGTTCCAAGAAGCCCACAGATCGCTGCTGTGAAGCGTGAGGTTGCGACTCGGTCTACCTCTTCATCAAAGATACGTTGCGAACTTTCTTGCAAACTGTCTATGCCGGCAAGATAGGCAACTTGGGTTCTTGTGTCATGAGTGACACTTGAATTCGTTGACGGTTTAGCGGCCCGCAGCTCAAGCAACTCATCGTGAAATCGCTCAGCCAGCGGCCCAAGTCTGTCTTTGACTGCAGCGGAGCAGCGGTTCTGCAGCCCTTCCCGTAAGTCCTGCTCGGCACCTCGGTTTGCGCTTAAATTTTTAGTGCTGGTCCAGACTGCACCAACAAGAGACGGTAAGGAACCCGACAGAGACAGCAGGACTCGGTCCCAAGCGCCATGAGTCAGATTGAGGATGGACAGAAAAGTGCGATACGGAAAAAAGAACGCCACCGTTTCGGTCAGTAGGCTCAGTCGAAGCCGAGAGCGTACCGCAGCACGCAGAGGACCATCGCGGCCGACGAGTGTTTCTGCAATTTCACCGGGTAGTAATTTTGCCTCGGTGTTGAGTCTTCGCACTGCGGCGGTGAGGCCTGGCAGTTGGTCACTCAACACAGCGTGTAACGCAACTTGAAATCGTGAATCGATCGCCGCAAGTCGGGCACTTCGGCGGCGGTCGCCAGCCCATGCACATTCAAGTTCACTCTTGAGTCTGTCCGCAATGTCTTTGGCCGCTTGCTTGCCAATCGGTGTTTCAGAACGATTTTCAATTTCGTAATCATCGACGATCACGGGCAACGAGATCGTGCTGGTCGGCGCCGCCTTCCGCATCCGTGCGAGTAAGGTATCAACTTCTGACGCAAGGTGATCGTCCTGAGAACGAACGGCATTAATCACCGGGATCACAATGGTTCCCTCGCTTGCTGCGGTCAACGCAGCAATGTCTTCGCTGCGGATTTGATCACGACGAACGACCAGCAACATCACGGATGCGAGTGACAACGCTCGATTCGCTACGCTCGCGATCGCTTTTCGATCGTCAGTCGCTCCTGGTGCATCCACCAGCAAATAGGAAGTACCGATCGGTTGCATTTCTGACACGGAACAATGCACATATTGTTCGTGGGTGTTGTCAAGATTGTCGGGTGGCGCTGGTCCAACCCAAATCAGTTGTTCGGTTGCCTCGTCAGCATTATTTCCACTTTTGATTTGCAGCCTGATATCTTGATTACCGATGAGTTGGCGAATGATCCAGGATTTGCCTTGGCCGGTGGCACCAACTGCGGCGACAACGGTCAGACCGCTGCTTCTGTCATCAAGGATTCGATCGCGTGCTTCTGCGTGGTCATCGCAAAGCTCTAACACTTCGCGTCCGGCAGGACTGTTTCCCAATACATTGGCAGCCGCACGTCGGATGCGGGTCAGGTGCTCGAGTCCTGGTTGTCCCAACGCAGTGCCTGCTTGTGTATTAGTTTCTGATCTGGACATGGAACCATTCTTTCTCAGGGGCTGGTTGAACCGTTTCGGGGCACGCTGCGTTGGAGTTCCGTCTGGAATTCGTCTCGAATGTGGTAGAGCTGCAGCGTGCATTCAACTGCTTCACGCACCACAATTTTTGACGGTAGGACCTTCTCGTTGCCGCCGCCGATCCGAACCATCGCGGGTTCGGTCATCCGGGCCACGCCAAAGGTGTCGCAGAGTACCGCATGGAAGTCCGCAAGTTGCTGCCGCGCTGCCTGTTGGCCCACGTTCTTCGTGTTGCGACCACCGGCCCAGAATGTCGACAAAGTGGTTAAACCTGCGGCGGCAAGCAACTCTGGAATCGATGCCGACATCACCAGGGTGGTGCCACCGCCGTCAATCGGGATCATCAGGACGGCACCGAACGCAGCAAGCATGAGAGCGAGCGGAGTCAAACCAGCAACGAGTTTTTTGTGTGCGGGGATTTCTTTCCACATCTCCCTGACCGCTTCATCAAGCCGACGGGAGTCAAGTGCGGTGAAGTCGTCACGCTCAAAGCGCAGGATTGCACCTTCACAAGCCTGAATCCATCTTGCGTCTTCCAGTGACTTGCCGTCCGAAGTGCTCCAGTGGGGAAGATTCAACGCCCCGTTGTAACGCTCCAGTGATGAGCCAAGGGTTTCGGGAGTCATCAGCCCCCCATACTCACCACGCTGGAATTTGTCTTTGATTTCACCCGCGGTGCGTTTCGCCAACGCCGATGGAGTCAATTGCTTCAGAAGATCAGTAGCGCCCCCAAATATCACCCGTAACCTGGTATTCAGCTTGACACCAAGTCGTGCATACCACGGTGCAGTTGCGGAAAAAGAATCCATCAGTTGACGAAGTATTCGCTCGCTCTGGTGGAGTCTCAGTTCAGTGACTTCACCTCCCATTTGCCGGTGGGCAAAGAAATCTAGCGAGGCGTCAAGCAGACATTGTTGGGCTTTGGCGGTAGCCCGCTGTGCCGAAGCGGAATCCCGATCCAACATCACAAAAGCATCTTCCCAGATGGTGTTCCGCAAGCTCGTGGCAAGAGCCTCGCTAAACTTTTCAAAGAGTTGTCCACGATCAAGTTTTGTTGGCAAAGAGGCAAGTAATCGATCCTCGGAAATACATGCCGGTGGGTTGTTGTGAGAGTCTTCCACAATCGAAAAGAATACGGGAAGACGGGGGCTATTGCTTAGTTCATCCGGAAGTAGCTGGTCTTCCATCTTGGGGATGAAGGGAATGCTACCGGGAACTTCAAAGTCGTATGCAGCGTAGATTGTTTCAATGCCATTGGATCGTGCCAGAGGTTGAAACGTCTCGTAAACGAGGTCCGGTGTCTGCTGGGGGCGGACTTTATTCACGGCCAACATCCGTGGGACCCCAGGCATCAGATCCGATGCCATACGCAGTAGATCGCCCAGCGTGCTGTCACGTGATGACTCTGCGGAGGCAACGACAAGAAACGCTGAGCATAGGGACGCGGCCCTGCCAAGTAGCTCGCGGCGGACCTCGGGTGAACCGAGTCCAAACTCGGCATCTGAAACAATGTCGGGGCAATCCAATAAGGCAATTCCGATCGAGTTGAGCGCGGGGTCCGTCGCAATCAACGGGATGGCGAGTGCTTCTGCCTCGCCCTCGGTGTTGTTGTACTGGCGGTGTGCCTCATCTGGTTCTGCTGCCAGCATCTCGGGTTTTTGGCCCAAGGCGTCGCCAATTCGATCCATCAACAATTCCCACAGCTCCGTGTCCTGCTCCCAAGCGGTTGGAAGCCAAAGCACAAAGCGGTGTGTTCCCTGGGTGTTGTTGGCGCCACGAAGAGTCCGGTCCTGACCTGTTTTGCTTAGAAAGGTTGCAACAAGACTTGTTTTTCCACTGTTCAGCATTCCCGCAACCGCGACAGTCGGCCAGTCAATCAAACGCTCGGCTGTATGAACCTGTCGCCCGGTTGCAAGCAGATCATGCATCAACTTGGGATCCAAGTTCCGCGTCGCCTGTAGAAAACTGTCACGCCGCTCGGTTGGGTAGGTGTATTCAATGGCAGCGCGGCGATCATCATCCTCCAGCAACGCTTGGAGCGTTGGCCAATCAATGGACTGTTTCGTTTTTTTGCGGCGTGACCCAAACATGATTTCTGCGCGAACGGTGTGTTGCTATTCCTCAAGGGTGTTTGCGGGAAGCGGATTAAGGTAATTGACAATCAAAATCGAATAAAAAGTAAGCCGCTAGGAACTTTCTCGGTAGAAGGGCTAGCGGGAGAGTTGGGGTTTCTTAGCCGAATAAGCTACGGCAAGGTGGCAGTCCAACACGTCAACTGTTTTTGCACTTCGATAACGATTATCTCAGATGAAACGGCAACAAAGAACCACCAGCACTGCTGGGATGCCGTGTTTTCTCTCGTTTTCGCGATGATTCAACGGTGTCGAGGAAGTGAATGGTTGTGACGACTGGGGTAACGCGACCATCGGAAACGAAACTTTGGATGAAATCGCTGATGCCTGTGTGGGGCTTTGGGAAAATTCGAGCCGGGAGCGAGGTTGGAATTGGAACATCGCGGGTGACGTTTCGTTGCTTTTAAGAGCTCAGCAGGTTGTTGTTCCGATGTTGACCGTTGCGGAAGCGGTAAAACAAACTTACAAACAATAGCTGAGAAGTTGCGTTGAGATGCAACCTGTGGGTTGGTTCGGTCATACGCTGCTGATTTGTGAGTGAGAGTGTCAGTCAACTGGGATCATTTCAGGGTGAAAATCATGCGAAATCAATGCCGTGCGTTTGGAATGGGCAGTTTGCTAGGACTGTCAGCGTTGTTTGGGGGCGTTGGATGTTCCAATACGGATGCGCCGGAAGTAACGCTCGAATCGACAACTGGCGAAGTGGAAGATCTGAAAGCGAAAATGCCGTCCGGTGAAGAGATTGAACAGGCCGCCGGTGATGCGGTGGACGCGGTTGCGGATGGTGTTTCGGCTGCCTGGGAGAAAGCGTCCTCGGCGATGAACAATTTTGAAGGAAGCCAAGAAATGTTAAGCAACATGAAAGACATGTATGGCTCCGCAAAATCATCCTTGACTGATGTTACAAGCGAGGAGTCAGCTGAAAAGGCAAAGGCGGAACTGAACAAGCTGTCCGAGAAACTTGATGAGTGGAAGCCGAAGTTGAGTGAGATGTCGGAAGATACCAAGGTCGGCGTCAAACGGTTCTTCGAGCATGTTGCGGATCAACTGTCAACAATGGGCGAGCAGTTGAACGATAATGAGTGGGTCAACGAAATTCTGAAGCCGAAGCTTCGAGAGGTGATCGAGCAGCTTAAATCTCTCGTCTAGTCACAGGGCAAAAACCAACCGTGCCAGGTGCCCCAGATGAATGACACCGTTTGCCGCAGGGCGGGCGGTGCTGCGGGGAGAACCTGCGATGCCGAAATTGGGCCGAGGGCTTCTTGAACCGAGGCACGGCTGAGACACGGCTGAACTGGGCTCGCGTTGTGCTTGACCTGTGTTGTGCTTGATCTGTGCTGTGCTTGATCTGTGCTGTGCTTGTAGAGGCGTTGTGCTTACGCGAGTCTGTGCAGTCGTCGAATGACCCATTCCATGGTCAACATGGTGGCGATAAGCCACATCAATACCAGGTTACGTCTTTCCGTGAACTGACTGTTAGGTGTGCCCGGAAGAATGGTGACTTGGGGTTGCGGTCTCACCGCAGCCACGAGCTGAGTCTGTACCTCGGTGTCTGGTGTGTTTGGATCCACTGGCAGATAAACACCATTGGTGATGGTCGCGTATTGCTGAAGCTCTTCGTCATTCCGGCGAGGTCGTTCTAGTTCAATCGTCGGCAGTCGCACTTGAACTGACTGGCGTAAAACCTGCTCATCCAACGCGTCACCCAGAGTGAGTCGTAACTCATAGCTACCTGACTCTCTGACAATGAAACGTCCGCCGTAGGTTCCGGCGCGTGGCTCACCTTTCAGTGGCTGCAACGTGATGTCGTCGATACGGCCGCTGGGTGACAGGAGTTTTGCGGGCACTTCAGGGACGTCCAATGGTTCGTATTGTTCATTGGATAGCACTGCGCGAACGACGATGGTGTCGCCGATCATCGCCTTGTTGTTATCCACCAGTAGAACGCCGCGAGTGCTGTCCCGCAGCAAACGGCCTTCACTGACCCAGCGAACAAGCTTGGTGTAGTAGGTGTCGAAATACGAATCACTTTCGGCACGTAATCGCCACATCTCGCCGCTACCCTGAAAATATACCTTACCGGCCCCGTAGAACTGTGACGCCAGGTAGATCGGTAGGGAGCCGCCGATTTCCGTGGTCGGATCGGCGAATTGTGCGTAGACCTTCGCTCCGGTTTTCGCACTCTTTGAGTCGACATAGTCGTAGACACCGGAGAATTCGGCCCAGACTTGTGCGCTTTCTTCAGGTGTGTCGGCAACCCACAGGAATTCCGCACGACGCGCCTCAGGGGTGAACTTCAGTGGCCAGGCCACACTTCCTCCCTGACGGCCTCCCTCAAACAGCATCTGGCGGTTGGTGAAGCTCAGTGGGTAGAAACCGGCGATGGTTGCCATGCGTGGGTCGGTTCGCCGACGCTTCCATTCCGGGTGGTAAACAGGTCCGGCAACGATGATCATTCCGCCCGCTTGCTGGGAAAGCCAGCGATCTAGCAGTTTCAACTGCTCGGCAGAAAACTCAAGCCAGTTGGGGTCAAACAACGCAATGGCGTCGTATTTGAACAACTCTTCCGCGGTCGTGGGAAAGTCGGACAGAATGTTATCTGCATCCTGACTGATCCCTGGTTGTCCGGTTTGCAACCATGCATCCAGTTGGATTGAATTATCGCGATACAACATGTTCCGCACGAATCGGTACTCGCGGGTTGGACCCCCTGCAACAGCGAGGACTTTGAGCTTTTCGCCCACCACCTCATAACGTGCATCTCGAATGTCATCCTCTTCGTTGTTGTCGGCTTCTGGAGCAACGATCCGGATTGCGAGCCTGCGACGGCCAACGGCTTCGGGCTCAAGTTCGAATCGAATCCCCGAGAGGGTTCCGTCGTTTTTGATGCGTACCTTCTGTGAATCGACCACATCGCCGGGCGGGGCGATCTTGGTTTCCGTTCCGCTAGGGCTTTGTTGGCTTGGGCCTTTATCTAGGCCATCAAGAAGTTGGACCTCAACTTCTAATGGTTTTTCTCCGCTCCCCTGCAGCACGGCACTGATTGCGAATTTGTCGCCCGGGTACACACGACGGGGTGCATCAATGTCCACGATCCGAATATTCGTGGGAGCGGACGCACTGCCCAGCCCGATTGGGTAAATCGAAACTTGGCTACGCCTTGCCGAAGCCATCGCGAGGTTGACATCGGTGCCCCCGTTGTTCTGACCGTCAGAGATCAAAACGATTCCCGCTAATGTGGAGGGATCGTGGTCAGTAAGAACGTTTCGGACGGCGTCTCCAATCCGACTTTGACTTCCAATCGCAGCCAGTTCATCTCCCCAATCGACCACCCGCATTGGTTGGTCGGGTGTTGCTTGATCAGAAGTTTCGTTGGGAACTTCGTCGGTTTCAGGCGACTGAAGGCCTAGCACCTCGGCAAGCGACTGTTCGGTATGAACGCTATACACGCTGCCTAGGAAAATCGTCCCCAAAAGCATGCAAAGCGTGGCCGGCAGAAGCCACCAGCCAACGAGGGTTGCGCGTCCGAACGCTCCCAGTGCTAGAGAAATTAGGCCCAAAATGAGGCCGACAGAAATCAGTGCAGCGCCCAGCATTGCGAGGGGCGAGGAGGATGCGGAAGCCGAGCTCGGATCAGAGATTGATTCGGCTTTTGCATCAAGGCCACCCATCGAATCGATCAAACGTGGCTCGGTTCCGTCTCCAAAAGCGTAAACGCTGACGCGGTGTTCAGAGGAAAGCTTTTCCAAAAGTCCGCTGTCACCAACCAATTTCTGGGCCCGTGCGGTGCGCGATGGTGTTGCCGGTTCTATTCCCGTTGGCAACGACATGCTTTGGCTGGTGTCTACCAGAATCGCGACTTCACTGGGACGAGTCACCATCCGCTCGGTGCGTCGCTGCAGGTCGAAGAAGAAAAATACCAAGGCAAGGACTGTCACCAACCGTAGCCCGATCAACAGGATGCGGATGGGTTTTGGCATCTCTTGAACATCTCTGCGATAAAAACGCACGCACAGGTAAAGCAATGTCGCCAGAGCTGCTGTGATTAACGCCCATGCCCACCAACCTTCCAGAGCCGAAGCACGGGAAAACTCGTATATGATTTGGCTTGTGCCTTGTGGGTCGTTCATCGGCTTGCCCCCAAGGTTGCTCGGACACGGGGCTCGGTGCTTCCGGGCGATGCATGGTAACTCGCCCAATAGGCCAGCAATTGCTCCCCAGCAAGGATCAGCCCAAGGAGTGCCAGCAACAGCAGCGAGAGAGTGGAACTTCCCGTCGCCTGATTTTTATCACTCCAAGCCGAACTTTTCATGAACGTGATCTGCAATGGAAGTAGTTGTTGTTGTATCGCAGCTGCGTCTGCACGTTCCAGATCACCTTCTCCGATTCGGATTACCGACGCGACAGGCAGCACCTGCCCACTGCCATCTATTCGGGTGAGGGACCATTCAGAAATACCTGGGTGCAGCATTTCGGCAACGCTTGCATCGCCGTCGATCACCATCTCGTCTGGAGAAACGTTCACCACATAAACAGCTTCGTCAGCCGCCGATTCGGGTTCTAACAGCGTAGTTGCCAATTCGAGCGGGATTCGTGGCGGCTCATTGTTTGCCGGGATGTAGGTCACTTGGTCAGTGTATTGTTCTACGGGGAGGCGTTTCACCAAACTTGAGTCGATGAATCGCTGGGTGTCAGGTGCTGCTCCGCTCCACAACAGTGCGTTCGTTTGCAGCATGAAGACCACGAATGTGGGGTCGCCTGACCAATTCGTCCACTGGCCATCAAGCCCGGACAAAACGGTCACCACAGAACCCTCACCAACATCGTGTTTCGTCACAAACGGTTCGCCGTCGCGTCTCAGCAGAACATTCCGAATTCGCGGACGCTGGCCAGCCTTTTCATCACCGCTCTTTTCATCATCGTTCGAGTCGTCAGTGGCAAGGCTCTCATTCTTAAGTGTCCAAGAACGGGCAACATTGACCAACGCAAACGCAGCCTCGCCAGCGACCGTCAGCGGCGCAACCAGCGAGGAAGGATCCCCGAACTGCAGGTCAGCCGTGTTGTTGTCGTTACCCAGTTCAAGAGGCTTCGTTTGATTCAGGATGCCGGGTAATAAATTGCGATCGGGACCGTAGAGTGTCTGGTTGTAGTTCGCAACGTTCACCTCGGATCCGATGAACAAGGCGAGCCCTCCGCCGCGTTTGACATACTCACTCAAGGCTTCCGCAGCATTTTCGCCTATCTCTGGGACGTCAACCAGGTAGACGGCGCGGTAGGGAGCGAAGGTTTCCAGAGTTGCAGAGCGTAAAAAAGATGGCGGTTGCTTATCCGGAATCGCACCCGTCCGGACTTGGCTTCCGGGATTCAATACGGACGCGATGTGATAGCCACCTCGATTATCTGCTGATCCATCAATGACCAGCACTTTTTCTGAACTACTTAGCGGCAGCGTGCAAGTTCGCGAGTTGTCAATGGCCAACGCATCCTCCGGCAGACTGACTTCGATCGCATGAGTTCCTTCTTCAGGAATGTAGACCTGAAATGACTGCGTGATCTCACCGCCGGCGGGGATCGAATCGATGGCTTGCGCGGGCAAAGTCTCGATCTCACCGCTCAACGCCAAGGTCGGATCAGGATTTTGGCGATCAGTGGCGTAACGGATCACTCGGGTGGTCATCGGTACGTCTTCGGCTGCTGTTTTGCCGTAGTTGCGGATGGTCGCGGTGACGACGACAGGTACGCCGGCGACCCACACGTCCTGTGTGGGCGAAAGATCAGTGATGGCGAGGTTGTTGGCAGGCTGAGCCGCGCAATCAATCATGCGAATCTTTACATCACCCGAAAGCTTGCGCAGCGATTCTGCAAGCCGCTCGGGGTTACCCCAGTCCCGCTCACGAAAATCACTGGCGATGTAGAGGAATTTTGCATCCGCTGGAGTGGCATTTACAAGCTCGGTGGCAAGATCCAAGGCAGGCACCAAATCAGTGCGAATCGGTGAAGCGGTGGTCGCCATCACGCGATTTACCAAGGTTGCATCGGACATGATGGTTTGTGATGCCAGGTCTGCCGCAGCGTCGCCCGACTTGCTCCCTCCTCGTGTTGCCATGGCCGCGCGACTTGCACGCATGACGGTCAGTTGATGATTGCCATCGCTTGCAGCCAATCGACGTGTCAGATCCTGTAAGGCTTGCAGCGACCGCCCGTAGGCCGTCGTTGCGTCGATTTCGACCTCGGAGGCATCGGGATTCGAAGTGACGGTGCGGCGACTGTTCGGGCCAATGCTTCGGTCACCCATCGAGTAACTGTCGTCAAGCACCACCACATGATGCGTCGTTATTCCTCCGATGGAACCCAAGAACTGTCCACCGCCGGTCCAGCCGCTCAGTAACGCGATCAGAACGGCTGCCACCGCTAGACGTGACAGTAGTAGCAGCAGTTGTCGCAGCCGAATCCACTTTTTCTGCTTCCTGTAACTTGCCAGCAGAAAATCCATCGCAGCCCAACGCTGTCGGCGATGACGCAGCATGTTGATCAAATGGACCAACAGCGGCATCGCGACAAACAGAAAGCCGAGCGTTAGGGCGGGATACAGAAACAAGGTGCAGGGTCGTTTTACAAGTCGGAAGCGGGAGGAATGAACGTTACAGCTTTGGCAACAACTGTCGAGTTGCCAGGAACTTGGCCAACACGGCATCGAGGGGTTCACTGGTGCGGACTTGCATGTATTCGATCGAAAGCCGACCGCATGCTCGACGCGTGCTGTTTAAAAATTCGTCGAGAGCCTCGAGGTACCCGTCACGCAACGCGCGGGGATTGCAATTGAGGAAGTCTTCGGTTTCCAGACCCTCGAAACGCGTCGCACCGTTGAATTGGAAATCCATCTCGTCGTCATGGAGCACGTGAAACAAGGCCACGTCATGACCGCGTTGTCGCAGTACACGCAGCCCGTCCATCAGATTGTCCACACCCAGTAAATCAGAGATAATGATCACCAACCCTCGCCGAGGAATCCCCTGTGCCACCTGTTTCGCGACCCGCGTCAGGTCGGTTCTTCCGTCAGCACCGACGGAATCTAACATCGACAGGATTCGCGGAAGTTGTTGTTGATTGCTCTTTGCTGGAACTGTGCCACGGACATCCGTGTCAAACGTATAGAGCCCGGTCGCATCTTTCTGGCGCAACGCGAGGTAGCCCAGGCAAGCAGCAATCGAAGCTGAATAGTCGAACTTATTCAACTCACCCTCGCCGTACGCCATGCTGGCAGAGCGATCGACCAGCAACGTCAGGCGAAGATTTGTTTCTTCTTCGTACTGTTTGATGTGCAGGCGATCTTGGCGCGCGTAAACCTTCCAATCGATATGACGGATCTCATCACCACGCGTGTATTGGCGGTGTTGGAGAAACTCGATCGACTGTCCAAAGTAGGGGCTACGATGCATCCCCGAGAGAAACCCTTCAACGACACGCCGTGCCTTGAGTTCCAAACGTCGGATGCGAGTCGTTACCTCAGGACGCAAATATCTTTTGGAATCGGGCATCGCGTGAAAGTTCGTCCTCGGTCGTCGGCGTCGCCGCAATGATTCGTTCTACTACTTCGTCGCTGGTAATTCCGTCGCTTTCAGCGGCGAAATTCACTACCATTCGGTGTCGCAATACAGGTTTGGCGAGTGCTTGAATGTCTTCAACTTGCACATGAAAGCGACCTTGCAGCAGTGCTCGGGCTTTGCCACCCAAGATCAAGAACTGGACGGCACGCGGTCCGGCACCCCAGCCCACCAGGTCGTCAACGAAGTCTGGCACACCGTCACTGCCCACGCGAGTCTGACGCACCAGAGACAGGGCGTAACGTACAACATGGTCGCTCACAGGCACCTGACGCACGAGACGCTGCAGTCGCAGGATTTCCTCGGCGCCGAGCACTGGATTAACTTTACCCGTTGCAGTGCCGGTTGTTCGTCGAGCAACTTCGAACTCTTCGTCGAAACTCGGGTACTCGACATACACTTTGAACATGAACCTGTCTTGCTGAGCCTCAGGCAACGGATAGGTACCTTCCTGCTCAATCGGGTTCTGCGTCGCCAGTACGAAGAACGGATCAGCCAGTTCGTGTCGGTTGCGCCCCACCGTGACTTGCCGTTCTTGCATGGCCTCGAGCAGAGCGGCCTGAGTTTTGGGGGGAGTTCGATTGATCTCGTCGGCAAGCACAACGTTGGCGAACAGCGGGCCTTCCATGAAACGGAAGTCCCGGTGGCCCGTCGTGCGATCTTCTTCGATGATTTCCGTTCCCGTTACGTCGGCGGGCATCAGGTCGGGGGTGAACTGAATTCGGCTGAAGGAAAGATCCAGCGTCTCAGCCAACGTGCTGATCATCAACGTTTTTGCCAAACCTGGGACACCCTCGAGCATCACATGGCCACGACTGAACAGGCAGATCATGATTTCGTCGATGACCTGTTCTTGGCCAACGATGATCTTTCCCAGTTCGTCGATGATTCGCTGACGGGCTTCGTGAAGCCGATTCGCATCGGCTTCGCTCAACGCGTCTTCACCGGCCGGTGCTCCGCCGTCGGTCGCTTCGGTTGACATGCAACATCCTTCTCTGGTGAGTCACTCGTGAGGTTTGAAGGCGTGGAGCGTTTTTCGCTGGCCGCCGCAATCCGTCTCAGAATAACAGCAAATGCGGACTTCCGCGCCATGTCTGCGCTGCTTTCCTGCCGATGATTTCAGAAACACGCCGATGTGTTCTGGCGTTCAAGCAGCGTGGGTTGCAGGCAAACGATTTCAACTGCGATTTAGCTAAGTCTCGCATATAATCAGCTTTTTGCCTCTGTTCGGGCCAACTCTTCGAGCTAGCGGAACCTCATATTCAGTCAGCGAGACTGTAGGAGTATTCGTGGTCGTCAATGAAAAAAAAAACGGATCGCGGGCCGAATCATCGAAGGTGGTGCCATAGGTTTCCCCGTGACCGTTCACGGCGAGCCAGCTTTTGGCGGTTTTGAGGAGTATTTGTCCCCCCTAACTGTGCGTCGTTGCTTTGGGCGAACCCGCCTAAAAACACCCAAACAGTTCTTGAAGCACCAGCCAGAGAGGTTAGGGAACGACAGTCGCATCGCTTGTCGTGCAACCCGTCTCGACGGAGTAGCAGTTGCCCGCCATTTCTCAGTTTCTTGTGCCTGCAAGGGCTGCCTCGGCGAATCTCTGGCGCAGGACGCAGGTTTCGGTCAATGGGTCACGCAATCGGGATTCGGAGGCGTTGCTGATTCATCCTCGGGTTGATCCTCCGCAATCTCAAGGCTCTCTCGAACTTCCTCGTTTGCCGTCCAATAAAACACGGTTGCCACGAGAGCGAGCAGAATACGCAGCATCTCAAACACCAATGCAACCAGTGTTCCGGATGCTTGCGTTGGGGTTGCGGGAATCATTTTGTAAAGTGCTGCGACTGCGGCCTCCCAGACTCCCACTCCCGCGGGTGTGATTGGCAGTGCCGAGGCCAACATGCCAAGCGGAACGATTACAAAATGCTCAGTCAAATTGGGTGGCTCTGCATACAGGCTGCGTGCAACCAGGTAGACACTTACCGCGAATAGGCTCTGAACGCCGACGCTCATCAGCAAAGATGACCCAAATGCATACGGGTGAGCATGAAAAGCTCGGAAAGGTGGTCCTATCTTCCCAATCAGCGGGCCTAAAAACCGGATGCTGGTTCCCCACTTGATCAGATGATCTACCGAGCGACCTCCAAACACAAGAAACAGCAGGACAACTGTCCCCACTGCAAACAGAGTGGTTGCAGCGAATTTCAAGTCCTCAATCCCCTCCGCCGATTCCCGTACTTCGGTGGGCTGTAAAAGCAGGGTCCCAATGACAACGAGAAACAACAGGCCGTAAAGCCCTGAGCCGCGATCTACCAAAACCGAGGCAACTGCCTCGACGCGCTTACCCGGACGCCGCCGTGCGAGGAAAATTGCCTTAAAGAGATCCCCGCCAACGCTCCCTACGGAGATGAAACTCAGCAGAAAGCAGATCGCACCGAGACGAAATGCCTCCAGCATGGAAAGAGTGATCCCCTGACAACGAACCAAAATACACCAGCGGGCAAAGGACAGTGCAGTCGCAATCATCGCAATGAAGAAGGCAGCAACTAGCAGCCCGTAGTGTTTCGGTTGCTGCGTCAATTGCTCCCATTGCTCAGGCTTAATTTGTGACATCAAGACAGAGATGATCACCACTGGGATGATGAATTTGATTGCACCGAGCGCAATGGAACGTTTGGAGTGAGCCATCGAGGAAGCGTAACACTCGATAGACGCCACGCAAAGCCCGACACTCAAACCAAGAGAATTCACGCACGAACATGACGAGGATCACGTGGCGAAATGCAAAGCAGTCCTGCAGTCAATGCAAAGCGAGCGAATTGCGGCGTACGCGGACTGTTGGCCTACCGAGCGCTGCGAGCCTAAAGAACGTCGCGAGCGTACAGACGTCCCTCAGGCATTCTGCGTCTTTTGCGAGCGGGCTAACGCCATCCTGCCGAGGGGCGGATCTCTGTCAGGGGCCGATACTTGAGAATCGCTGAGCCAGAAGCATCAATGATTCTGCTGTCGAGGAGTTTGAGCACGCCGCCCCGGTGAGAGCTCGTGGACGGTGATTTTTGGCAAGAATTCGTTCTGATTCATGGTGAAACGTCGACAGTGGCGAGCGTGATCCCCCAAGGGCAAACGTGGTGAAGCGGCGGGTTGCGACCTTGATTGCGGCATCGTCCGACGCGGGAAGACAGTTCGATAGCATTGTCGGAGCTTGTTTTGGCTTTGTTTTATGCTGTTTTCAGCGTGTTTTAGACATTTCGGCGAAGTTTCAGGGACAACCTTGCGAAAAAACCTAAAAGACAATATTCTGCTACTCCTGCAACAGCAGAAGAGCAACCCATCCAAAACAACGTTCGGACTGAGTGAACACCCATGACAATGGACAGCAGCCTCAAGGTTAAAGCCGGGGCTATTCGGGCAAGAAATGTACTGACAAGAGCAGAACGCATCGCCCGCTTACAAGAACTCGACCGTTTTGATGCAGAGGAAAGCGTCGTGGGCATGCCCAAGGTGCGAGTCGTGAAAGTTTCTCTGAAGAAGAAAAAGAAGGTGAAGAAGGCCGAGGAAGAGAACTAACATTCTCAGGTGCGACAATATTTCTCCGCGAGCCGGATGAGCGTTCCGCGACGCCATCCGGCTTTTTTTGCGTCTACGTTTAGATACACGTCTGCGTTTAGATACACATTGAGTCGCGTGTTTTTGCGGGTATGCCAGGCATGTCGCTAGTCACGCCTCTTCGTCACAGTCAATTTATTCCCTCATCGAGCGTTAATGAGTTGATGGTTTTTCGGTGGATTAGCCACGCAAGAGCGCTGTGATTACATCGGGCCTGTTTAGAATAGTTGCATGACCAATACTCTCGAAGAACGTGACCTGCTCGGTACCGATGATGATCTTTCATCGGTCATGCCGTCGCCGTCCGAGTCTCACAAGATTCCGCCTCCGGACGCCACCAGGCCACTCAAGGTTCAGTGGCAGTATGCGATCGTGCTCACGCTTGTGCACGTTGTTGCCTTGCTTGCGTTCGTAGGTTGGTTCTTCACGTGGTCGGGGCTGGTGGTCGGTATCGCGGGACACTTTGTCTTTGGAATGCTCGGTATCACGATCGGCTATCATCGCCTGCTGACGCATCGGGGCTTCACCTGTCCAGTCTGGCTGGAGCGGACGCTGGCGATCCTTGGAATGTGCAACCTGCAAGACAGTCCGGCAAGGTGGGTTGCCATCCACCGGATGCACCATCAGCACAGTGATAAGCAACCTGATCCGCATTCACCTTTGGTCAGTTTCCTCTGGGGGCACTGTGGATGGGTGGTTTGCCGACACCAGGATCTTGACACAACGCGGCACTACGAGCGTTATGTGCGAGACCTTCTCCGTGACCCTTTCTATCTGCAGCTGGAGCGGCGACAAGGCTGGTTTTTCGTCTTCGTTGCTCACGCCATGGTCTTGACTGTGATCGGCGCCGTGTTTGGGTACTTGGTCAGTGGCGGAGTTGGAAGCGAGGCAGCACGCTACGCTGCAAGTTGGGCCGTCTGGGGCGTGGCCGTGCGTACTGTCTTCGTTTTGCATGGCACGTGGTCAGTCAATTCTCTGGCTCACCTCTTTGGGTACAGAAATTATGACACGCGGGACGAGAGCACCAACAACTGGTTGGTGGCGTTGCTTAGCCATGGTGAAGGCTGGCACAACAACCATCACGCCGAACCACGAAGCGCAGCACATGGACATCGCTGGTGGGAATATGATATGTCCTGGTGGATCATACGTTCTTGGGAGATGGTCGGGCTCGCCAAGAATGTCGTTCGGCCCAAGTGCATGCAATCGGCTAAGGCGAACGGTTCACAGGCGAACTGATGTTCACTCGGCGATCGTCCGACGAGGAGCGGAGCTTGGTGTTCGAGTCGGTTGCCGTTCTCGGTACGGATTGCTGTGCGGTAAAATCAGCGGACTCGATTTTCTGTATTACCTCTGCCGACCGCTGCCGACAACTTCGACAACGCTGGTAGCCCTTAGGCTACAGCACTATCCAAGCTTGTTGTCCCATGACCACGATGTCGAAATAGCCAGAGCCGAGCGGCGACTAGCTGAAATTGGGTGTGGGCGGTCGGTAATCCCGCAGGCTGATACTGTGAAACCAGTCAATGGTTTGCTGCAGACCTTCTGCTAAGGCAACCTTGGGTTCCCAACCGAGTTCGGACTTCGCTAACGAAATGTCAGGGCGGCGACGGGTTGGGTCATCGGATGGCAGGGGTTTGTGAATCAAGCTGCTGGACGATCCGGAGAGTTCGATGATCTTTTCGGCCAGTTCGAGGATGGTGAATTCGGTCGGATTCCCGATGTTCACGGGGCCAACAAAATCCGTCTCGTGATTCATCATGGCAATGATCGCCTCCACAAGGTCATTGCGATAACAGAACGAGCGTGTCTGGCTTCCATCACCAAAAATAGTGATGTCCTCATTGTTGAGTGCTTGGCGGATGAAGTTGGAAACGACGCGACCATCGTAGGGATGCATGCGCGGTCCATAGGTGTTGAAAATTCGTACGATTCGCACATCAACATTATTGCTGCGGTGGTAATCCATGAATAACGTTTCCGCGACTCGCTTCCCTTCGTCATAGCAGGCCCTGATCCCGATGGGATTCACGCTTCCCCGGTAGCTTTCCACCTGGGGATGTACTTCGGGGTCACCATAAACTTCACTGGTACTGGCCTGCAGGATTCTCGCCCCACATCGTTTTGCAACTCCCAGCATGTTGATCGAGCCCAGTACGCTAGTTTTGATGGTCTTGATGGGGTTGTGCTGATAGTGGCCGGGAGCAGCCGGGCAAGCCATGTTGTAGATCTGATCGACCTCGAGAAAGATTGGCAAGGTAATGTCGTGCCGCAGGATTTCGAAGTTGGGTTCTCCCAGTAGGTGCTGAACGTTTGTTTTTTGACTGGTAAAAAAATTGTCCAAGCAAATGACATCGTGGCCCTCGGCAACTAAACGCTCGCAGAGGTGCGAACCAAGAAAGCCGGCACCACCTGTGATTAGGATGCGTTGAATCATCAGCATGTCTTTCGAGTGTGTAAGAAAAGGCTTGGTGTTACCAAGAAAAAAATGCAAACCTGACTTATGGCACTAGTTGTCAGTTCGTTCCAGTTCCCGGTTATCGATTAATCGTGTCGTCCCAATCATACCGGCGATCAAGGCGACGGCAGGGCGATCAATGATCGAAAGTGGTGTGAAGTCATGGGCAGAGACAATGCTTGCGTACTGGAGTGTGTCAAGTCGGTGATTGTTGGGGGGGGCTGCGTTGGGTGTGACTGCCTCGTCAAGGCTTTCACCAAGCAACATCCGCTGCATGTTGGTTTGTAAGATGGCCGCTTGGTTTTGACCTGCTTGAAACGCCG
Organism: Rubripirellula sp.; assembly: GCA_051010795.1. GTDB lineage: Bacteria > Planctomycetota > Planctomycetia > Pirellulales > Pirellulaceae > Rubripirellula. The sequence continues at coordinate 3,410 of JBPCVE010000456.1, read as the reverse complement.
TTGCAACGTATTCCAGAGTTTCAGAAATAAGAAGTGCACGCGTGCGTTCCTCAGCACTCAGGTACCGGTTGCGACTACTCATCGCCAAGCCATCCGCTTCTCGCACCGTTTCGCATCCGATGATTTCAGTTCCCACGTTCAGATCGCGTGCCATCGCTTCGATGACTCGCCATTGTTGGTAATCTTTTTTTCCGAAGTATGCATGCGATACTGGCAGCATGTTGAGCAGCTTTAAAACCACGGTCACCACTCCGCTGAAATGGCCCGGTCGACAGGTGCCTTCCAGGGGCTCACTGATGCGGGGTGGTTCAACCTTGGTGCTGAAACCGTCGGGATACATCTGTTTCTTTGTAGGAACGAATACAGCAGAAACGCCTGCGGACTCAAGTTTTTCCAGGTCGGCGGTGAGGGTGCGTGGGTATTTGTCCCAATCTTCATTCGGGCCAAACTGAGTGGGGTTTACAAAAATACTTGCGACTGCGGCATCGCAGGAAAGAGCTGACTTTATCAGGGACAAATGACCCTCATGAAGTGCGCCCATCGTGGGAACAAAACCAACGGTGCGGCTCTGAGAACGTAACGCACTGACAAAGGCTCGCGCGGTATCAGGCGAATCAAAGACTTCCATGGCGGTGTTCGCTGCGATTAAGTGGCAGAGGTAGCTTCTTCGAGTACTTGTTCGCTGACATAAATTGGCAGCGGTGGTGAGAAGGTGACGGCAACGGCAATTGCGTCGCTTGGTCGTGAGTCGATCTGAATCACTTCACCATCTTCTTTGACAAGACACAGTTGAGCGAAATAGGTGCTTTGGTCCAGTTCATTGATCACAACGCTTTCGACTTTTGCACCCAGTGCATTTGCCACACTGACCACCAGGTCGTGAGTCAGCGGTCGCGGGGGAACGTAACTATCTTTCACACGTCGGTCGATGTTCGTCGCTTCGAAAATACCAATCAAAATCGGGAATTCCCGTTCGCCGTCGACCTCTTGAAGATAGATGACTTGATTCTCCGTCAGCTCGGAAATGATGATCCGGGCTAATTGCATCTTTACGGGCATGAGATCGTTTACAGTTAGATAGTGACTAGATTGGGAGTAGTTTGGTCTTGAGCATCGCGACTCGACCGGTGGGTTCATTATACCGTTTTCAAGCGGGTTCATAGTGGCGTAGACAAGGTGGAAACTGCAACCCTCAGACGCGTGGATCGACGGCAATCGTCATCCATGCCTGGCTTGCGAAGGCCCATTTTCGTGCATGGCGTTTCGCCCGTGTTGATTGGGAATGGAGGAGTTGGGGGGGCCACGGGGCGCTGTTTGGATTCCCAAAGGTCGCGTTTTTGGGCCCTAAACGCTGTGGGGAAGGTGGTCGACAGGCGCGGGGAGGAATGGACAACGCGGCTGAGGTAAATCTAATGACACATTGGTGGCGTGAGTTGCAGATCAATGCTCGAACCGGAAGATCGTGGTGGCGAGGGGTGGCAGATTCACCAAGATGCTGTCGGGTCGGTCGTGGTGGCCACGTCCTGTCGTTTCTCTGCCAGGAAAATTGCCGATGTTGGTTCCACCATAGGTAGTGCTGTCGCTGTTGAAAATTTCTTTCCAGTAACCGCTGCACGGTACGCCCACTTCGTAGTCGTAACGCACCACGGGTGTCATGTTAGCGCAGACGAGCAGAGGCGGCGTACCCTCGAGGCCTTTTCTCAGGTAGACAAGAATGCTGTCTCGGGCGTTCAGGCAATCGACCCATTCAAAACCATCTTCGGAAAAGTCGAGTTGATGAAGTGCAGGATTTTCAACCACCATCCGATTGAGGTCGGCAACCATTTGCTGGACTCCCCGGTGATTCTCAAAATCAAGAAGTTCCCATTGGGGGCCATCATCGTGGTTCCACTCGTTCCATTGTCCGAATTCGCCACCCATGAACAGCAGTTTTTTTCCCGGGTGTGTCCACATGTAAGAATAAAGCAGACGTAGGTTTGCAAATTTTTGCCAAAGGTCGCCTGGCATCTGACTCAGCATCGCACCTTTTCCGTGCACCACTTCATCGTGCGAAAGCGGCAGCATGAAATTCTCGGTGAACGCATAAATCAAACTGAATGTCAGATCGTTCTGATGATGGCTGCGATGGACTGGTTCCTTGTGGAAATAATCCAACGTGTCATTCATCCAGCCCATGTTCCATTTGCAGGTGAATCCCAAACCACCCTCTTCGGTGGGGCGTGACACGCCAGGCCAGGCGGTTGATTCTTCAGCTGCCGTCACTACACCCGGATGTTTTTCTTGAACTGCCTCGTTGAATTCTCGTAGGAACTCAATGGCTTCAAGGTTCTCTCGCCCACCATTTCGGTTGGGAATCCATTGGTCGTGCTCGCGGCTGTAGTCGAGGTAAAGCATGGATGCTACGGCATCAACACGCAGTCCATCGATGTGATATTTATCCAGCCAGAACAGAGCATTCGCGATCAGGAAATTACGGACTTCGTTTCGTCCGTAATTGAAGATAAGCGTACCCCAGTCAGGGTGCTCGCCCTGGCGTACGTCGGCGTGTTCAAACAGAGCAGAGCCATCGAACTTCGCCAAGCCATGAGTGTCTTTGGGGAAGTGCGCTGGAACCCAGTCAACAATGACTCCAAGTCCATGCTGGTGCAGATAGTCAACAAAGAACATGAAGTCTTCTGGACTGCCATGCCGCGACGTGGGGGCAAAGTAGCCGACGGTCTGATACCCCCAAGACCCGGTGAAGGGATGCTCAGTAATTGGCATAAGTTCGATGTGCGTGAAGTGCATGCGGTGGCAGTAATCGACCAGTCTTTTGGCGAGGTCCCGATAATCGAGCCATCCGTGAGTGCGACCGGGACCTTTTTGCCAACTGCCCAAGTGCACCTCATAAATGTTCATGGCAGCTTGCCGCGGATCGCTGTCCCGCCGTTTGGCCATCCAGCCACTGTCGTCCCATTGATAACTTTGTAGATCTGACACGATTGATGCTGTCAGCGGGGGCAGTTCTGCCGCGAATCCGAGTGGATCACTCTTGTCTACCCACTCATCGTTTAGATTCAGGATGCGATATTTGTACTTGTCACCCACCTTGGCTTCAGGGATGTATAGTTCCCAGATTCCCACATGCTCCAGGGGCTTTGCATTGTGTTGGCGGCCATCCCAGTTGTTGAAATCGCCCACGACTTGAACGGATTTTGCATTGGGCGCCCAAACGGAGAAATTCACTCCGTTGGCGTCGTCGATGATCCGCGGCTGGGCACCTAAACGTTCGTAGAGTCGGTGATGCCGACCCTCGCCGATCAAGTGCCGGTCGAGGTCGCTGAAGATGGACGGTGCGGCATACGGATCTTGCATGTCGATAATTTCGCCAGTCTTGTCTGTCATCTGGATACGGTATCTGGATGTGCTTG
>JBPCVE010000455.1:0-28474 GCA_051010795.1 Rubripirellula sp. | reverse complement strand
GAGTAGCTGCGTCAATGCCTCAAGTTGTGCGTGCAGTGCCGAAGCTTTTTCAATCGTTGCGCTGAGCGTGCATTCTTTGTTTTCACTGGCTTCTTGCATCACGGCCGAGACTTCTTCGCCCCATTCCGCAATCGCTTGTGTCAGGATTCGCATCGGGGTGAGATGTTCATGTCGGTTGCGATCAAAGCCAGGTTCAGCGATCAGCACTTCCAGGAAGCGTGATACGCCCGCTTGTCCTTTGCGGTCGATCGCAACCACGCGGGTCTGAATGATGTCACCCCCGGAGAGTTGCAGCCTATTCTGAGACGCGTTGCTTTCTCCCGCCTTGTTTTGGACGCTGTTGTCGAGATTCAGGAGGTCCCATTCCCACGCGATATTCAGTTCCCGGTTCGGAACGTCAAACGGTAGAGGCACACGTACTAAGGGGCCGCCATTGATTTTGTATTCCTGAACGACATCATCCAGCGGTAGGTCATCCGTGGCGGTCACTCGCATTGGAAGGACGTCCAAGGGTGAGGCGAGTACGGTGTTGGCTAGTGATGCATCCCACTGGACTGCGGGTGATGCATCGGGCACGGGAGTGACGGAATACTGGGGGCTGAAAGGATTGCTCAATCCTGATCGACGGCTTTTCCCATCAATCTGATAGTTCGCAGCTGTGCTGATGGGAAAGGTCGCAATGAACTCGTGGTCGTTGCCCTCAACAGCCTTCAGTTCCCAAGGGGTGATACCACGATCACCAAAGCTAATTTGTGCATTTTCGACTGGTTCATCAAAACGCACGGTGAGCAGCACCTTGGATCCAGTCATTGCCTTCAGGTCACCGTGTTCGGCGGTTTCAATGCGGTCTGGCAACTTTGCGTAAGATGGAAATTGATAACGCTTTTCAAATGACTGGACACTGGGGCGTGGAAGGGGCGTCAATTCATGCCATAGGGTGATGCCGTCGCCTGCGGTGATTCGGTATCGCAGTGGTGTAGTACCGATCGAGAGGTTCGCTGCGTAAGTGTCTTGGTGATCCAGCGTTCCAGTTTGAGTGGTGGCCGATCCACTGATTCGAGGAGTCATGGCACTTTCACCTTCAAGGCCATCCGTCGTGATCCATTGCAACCAGACTTCATCTGCTGGCTCGCCACTGATCTTAACGACCACGCCGACGGCATCGCCTTCCGCAACGAATCCTGTTGGTGGTGACGGTTTCAGAATTTCAATTTCGGTGGATGATGCTCGCTCAATTGCTACCATCGGGAGCATGGCGCGGGCGATGCGACGGGCGAACTGTAGCTGTGGGATCGTAAAGAGTGTGAGAAAAGCGACCGTGACCAAAGCCGACATAAGCAACCAGCGTTTGATAAGCTTGACGGGCAGCACTTTGCCGAAATCGAGCCCAGCTGAATGAAGCCCTACTTTTTGCTGCAGTTCATTACGGAAGCCGATTGAACCATTGGCTTCATTGGGGTCGGCCAACTCAACAGCTGATAATAGGTCCTCGCGTAAAAGGGGGTCTGCAGATTCCAGTTTGCGGGCAATTGACCGGGGGTCATGCTTACCAAGATGGCGTAGTCCCAGAAACCAAAAAGCAAACAAAGCGGCCGCGTAGCTTGTCAGGCTCAGTGACCAACGGACGCCATCAGATAGCAGGAACAGGTAGTCACAGCTGGCAACAAATGCCATCGCCAGTATCAGGAAAGCGAGGCCACCTGCCACGCTGCGCAGCAGCAAGAGCATCCGCCGCCGCTGAGCGAAATGACTCAGTGCATTGGTGGTCTGGGGGTCGAGTTTCAGCCCACGTGAGAAATTAGTATCTAACGACATTGCTTACACCAATCCTGCCCTTTTGCGCAACCACCACTCTGCTGCAAGCAGCGCGACGATTGCCCAGAACCAATAAAAAGACTGCCAAATCAGAATGTCAGATTCAATGATGGAGCCACTGGAGAGTGGTTTCAACGTTTCCAGTATGTCGTTTCCAGATGACTCATGGAAATATTTTCCACCGCCTGATTCAGCTATTTGTTGTAACGTTCCGGCACTCAAGCTGACACGATCCAGTTCGACCATGTCAGGGGTCCCGACCCAAATGGGGGCACTTGCTTGCAATGCATTGGAGTCAAATCCGCTGGCACGAATGCGGATGTCATAGTTCCCGGATTCCAGTGGCGGGGTTTGTCCGCGGTAGGTGCCGCGCGCCGGATCGTCAATGGACAACGGTACGGTGGCGACGATCTGGTCGTCTTCCATCAGCAACGCATCAACCGTAGCATCGCCTACGGGTTTTCCCTGGGGGTCCTGGATTCGCACTCGAATGATCGCATTATCCCCTGCCTCGTACTCGACTTGATCAGTTCCCAACGCCAGATATTCATCCGCGGCTGAGTAGGGTGGTTGCATCACGGCGCTGAGTAGTTGATTCCAGAAGCGGGCATGGAATCGGTCGGCGACTTTGTAACGCCAACGCCAGGTTTGGTCGCTGGCGAGGTAAAACACACGGCCAGCTCCGAACATTCGGGTAACCAGCCACGGTGAAGTCACGCCATCTTCGGAAAATGCGTTGGCCCAAACCTCGGCACCTTCCTGCGGTTCCAGACGAACCGCGGATGCTGGAGCTGGCAGGTTTTCCCAGAACTCAGCAAGTGTGTTCTTGTCGCTCCAAAGATTCAGGACGGGCCGCTGCATACCGATCCGAGTGGGGCGTATATACTTGACACCCATTCGGTTCTCATCGAGATAATTGACCGGCACAAGTTCGGGTAATTCTGTTTCAGCAATTTCGCGCAGGCGTTTGTAATGGCCGTCGATCAGGATCAACCCGCCGCCGCGAGTGACGAAGTCACGTAACAGGTTTGCATCGGTGTTGCGGAACTGGTCCGGAGGCACTTCGCCCATGATGATGGCATCGTACTTGGCCATCGCTTCACGTGTGCTGGGGAATTCGCCGCTTTCCTCGCCTCGCTTGACTCTTGGCTGATCTGTTCCCTCTCCGTACAGCACGGTGTCAACAAGCCAGGCTGGATCTCGCTCAAACAGGTTCCGCAGATAGCGTGTTTCCCATCGGCTGGAGCCATCGAGGATCAATAGGCGTCGGTCGCGTGTGGAGGCTGACACACGGAACGGCAAGGCGTTATTTTTTGCGTTTGTGTCACCTTCCGGTGGATCGATCGCTGCTCGTAGATCCATGACCACAGAGTTGCGACGCACGCCACGTGGGTTTTCTCCGCCGATTTCTGCGAGTACATCGGCAACATCAAGATCAAAGGCAATTTTCTGAAGAGGTCCGTCTGCAGCAGTTACTGTTTTCTGCCAGACGATTTTTCCGTTCGACTCGATTCTCAGGACACGCTCGGCTGTGTCCTGATCACTGGGATCTCCCAAGCTTCGCAGAATGATCTCTCCGGCCAGACGCCCGTCCGATGCGACATTCTCGGGGCGGATGACATTGACGATCCCCAGGTCACTCGGTTCATCTTCCGAGCCCAACCCGAAGCCGTGGACAGCAACCCCTGTCGATTCCAGCCGTTCGGCCAATTCAAGCGGAGCATTGCCTGTGTTGTCACGACCGTCGGATAGGACAACCAAGGCAGCTCGGCTAATCGATGCGTTCGGGTCGCGTTCAACTTCGTCACTGGCCAGTGACGCGATCGTTGCCAGAGTGGTAGCCATTCCGGTGGATAAATCCGTCCGTTGTCCGTCCGGTTCCATTTCAAGGCCAGCGGGTAAAGGTTCGTCGTCACTGCTTGACCACACGAGCGATGGATCGCCTGATGAGAAAGCGATGACATCGACTTCATGAGTCTCCTGTAAAGACTCCAGCCAACCGGGACTGGTGTCGTCTCCTGTCAGCATGCGGAGGGCACGGCTAAGTCTGGAGGAACTCGGATCAGATTCAAACGTGTCCGTCATCGACATGCTTTCCGATGTGTCAACCGCGAACACAACACGCCCAAGTGTGCCCACGACCTGCCGGCGGTGCCAAACGGGACCAGCAAGAATCAAAATGGCAAACGCGACAGCGGCAGCCCGCAAAGTGGGCAGCAGGTATCTGTAAGGAGAGGATACTTTGCGGCTCTCACGAAAGTACAGCCAGAAGACAACGGCAGCAGACGTTGCTGAAAGCAAAAGTACGACCGCAGGATGCATCTCTCCCGCATAGCGGATTGATGAAATCATGCTGCACCCACTTTCGATACCCGTTGTTGCAGCAGCAATTCACCAATCATCAGGATAAGCAACCCGATGAGCAGCCAACGCCACATCTCTCGGCCAAATCGTCGGGTTCGGTCGTCGCTTTCGAGTTCCTGCCTATCCGTGTAGACATTGGCGTCGATCAAATCGGCTGCCGTGGCTAATCTTGCCGCCTCGACATCTCGCAGTTTTGATTCATCTGCGGGCACCTCGACAACTCGAAGCGTTGAACTGATTTCAGGATTACCCTCTTTCTGTGCCGTCGTTTTTCGAAAGACATAAGTGCCACCGACTTGTGTCGATGGAATCAGGAGTTCTTTGTCCCCTTCCTCAACGCTCTCGATGAGTTCTTCTGGTTCCCCTGCGTATTCGACGCTGTAAGTGACACGTGCATCTCCCTTGTCGCCTTTGCTTGGGGTTTTGGCTGCGTCGGGTGGTTCCCCTGGGGCAGCGTTTGCCATTTCAAATTCTGCCAGGGAGACGGCAAAGCCTCTGCCAACATCGACTGTTGTCTGTTTACGCGAACCCGCCAAGTCCAGTACCAGTTGCTGCACCATCGGCAGGTACACCAGTCGCATGGGAAGCGAGGACCAAGCTGTGTTGCAGGGAATTGCAAACTGCAGCACTCGCCCTTTTCCGCGTCGTGCTGATACCGCAATGGGGTCACCGTTCGCCATGTTCAGTAAATTGATCACGGTGTTTTTTTCAGGTTCCGAAATGTCGGCTGATGTTGTGTTCAGGTCAGAATTGCGAGCGATATCGCTATCCGATTCAGACTCACTCACTTGATTGGGAGTCAGCTTGCGATAGCGATAAATCTCGACATCAGCAAAGGGGCGTTGGTCTTCGGATCCGAGCAGGTTCCATGGCGTGTAAAGCGGATTGGCATTTCCTATCGGTAGCGGTGGCGGTTCATCGCTGTCGAGCTGACCGTCATCGTTGGTGGATTCACCAGCTATCTTTCCGAGTTGGGCTGGTAAGGCCCATGAACTGCTGTTCGATTCCCATGGTGCGTTGTACGAGTCTGCGTTGATTTGGTCACCATCAAACAGCACCAGGCTTCCACCATCGTTGACAAATTCTGAAATCCGTTGCCTCGGCTCACCTTCAATTTTTGCAACGTTCGCGATGATGATCACATCAGGCGTTTTCTCATCCAGATTTGCTATCAGCTCTTTTGGTTCAATGACTGAAGTGCGGACTGCGTCGGGTTGGTCCTGGCCACCGAAAGCAAAGGGGCTGAGTGCGATCGCAAGGTAATCGGTTTCACCCTCCAGCGGCTTATTGCTGGGCTGTCCATCAACCAGCAACACAGAGACTTCGCGAATCACGTCAACCGCGATGGAACGCCGATTGTCGGGCAGCAAGGCATCGCCATGTTCGACCAATAGGCTTATTTCGTGCACACCAACTTGTTCAATGTTTCTCGTCAGTCGAGATGTGATACTTGACCTTGGAGGGATGGTGATGGTCCGCGGTTCAAGCGGTTGTCCATCGACGGACCATGCGATTCGCAGATCGCGAGCAGGAGTATCGCTGGAGCTACGTATGCGTGCGGTGTAGCGGGCATTGCGTCCCGCCACAACAGCGGGCGATTCGATGTCAATTGAGTCAACGGAAACATTTGCCAGCTGTTCTGAATCGTGTCCAAAATTCAGGAAGCTGATGACGGGGCGAATTGCCATAGCGGAAAGTGAACTGTTCATCCGCTCTAGCGATTCAAGCACGCCGCTATGTACCATTTGACTCTGGAAATCAGAGGCGATGATCACTCGGCGTTGTGGGTGTGAGCTGTCGTTAGAAGCCTCGACAGCGGCGCGGACCAGACGATCCAAATCGACCGGTCCATACTCGGTTTTGAGGGTTTTGATCTGCCGCAATGCGTCTTGGGCACCCATGGAAGCGGCAGGTGATTCCACATCACTGGCACGAATCAGAATTACCTCGTCTCGCCTTGATAATCCACCGACGATGGCAGTCAATTCCTGCTGCAAGCGTCCCATTCGAGACATGCCGGTTTCACCAGCGTCACGGGCTGACATGCTGCGGCTGTCATCGACGGCAATGATCAACGATTGCGGAGCATCCCCGGGCAAGGTTTGGAATCCTGTCAGAATCGGACGTGCAAGACACAACGCCAGTAAAACCGGCAATAAGCATCGCAGCAAAAGTAATAACAAGTGCAAGAGTTGAATTCGGCGCCGATTGACGCGGACCACGGTGTCCAGCAAGTGCATGGCCCCCCAATCGATCGTCTTGAATCGACTACGGAACAACAAGTGAATCGCAAGCGGGATCGTGAACGCGAGAGCACCAAAGGCAAGGAGTCCGTTGAGCAAAGTCATCTCAATCTCCTCCGTAATGCCAAGTACTCGTGCAACGCATCGGCAAAAGGACGATCCGTCGTCAAACGAATCAAGTCAACCTTGTTCGTTCGGCAGGCAGCACGAAGTTTTTCTTCATGGTCGTGAAGACGCTTCAGGTAGGCTTCGCGGATCGAGATTGCTTCGACGGTATGTTCGTTGTCGACTTGTTCGAGATCGCGGAATTGAATGCGTCCTGAGAAGGGAAAGTCAACTTCATCTGGATCCATGATTTGAAAAAACAGCACTTCGTGCTTCGAGCTTCGGATGTGTGCCAGAGAGCGTGAGATTGAACTTGTGTCACCCATCGCATCTGAAATGATGATTACCAGGCCACGTCGTCCAAGCTTGGATGCAATTTTTCGAAACACGCCGCCAAGATCCGTTTCCCGCTTACTGCTGTCGATTGCTAAAGCTGACAGGAGCGACTGCAGGTGAGAGGGGCGGCTCCGTGGCGGCAACTGGTCCCTCAAGTCATCATCGAAAGTAATGAGCCCGACGGTGTCTTGCTGACCGAGCATCAGGTAGGCAAGCGAGGCCGCAAGTTGTTGTGCATATTCATACTTGCTACGGCCTTCCGAGCGTTCGCCTCGGTAACGCATGGAGCCACTACGATCGACTACCAAGGTGCAACGAAGATTGGTGTCCTCTTCAAATTCTCGGATGTACAGCCGGTCACTCTTTGCGAACACCTTCCAGTCAATGTCTTTGAGTTCGTCACCACGAACGTACGGACGGTGCTCTTTGAATTCGACACTGAAGCCTTTGTGTGGCGAGCGGTGCCGGCCAGAGCACAGGCCCTCAACGACCTGCCGGGCAAGCATTTGCAATTTGGCTACCCGAGACAGATCCTTCGGTGTGATGAGATCCAGGATGCGCATTTGATGAGGGGATCTTCCGGTGGACTGGGCGCCGCGCGGCGATATGAAGGCACGGCTTATGGGGGGGGCGGGCAATGTCCTTCGATTATATCCACTTTCTTCATCCGTGAGGCGTCTGTGGGGTGTTTTAACATGGTGCTGCGGCCCGGTTTTTTCGTTATTTTGGGACAGTTCCTTTTGTAACGGTACGTTACTCCAGAATTGATAGGTGAAAAACTGACCTGAATCAGCGTTTGCGATGGCTGAGCCGATCGACGTGATGCCGCCGATGAGATTCGAGGTAGCCATCGCAGTGGCAATTTTATCTGTTTTGCGGCCTTGTTGCCCGCAGCTACCGTTGCCCCCGCAGATTGGGAAATGAACCAAGTTTGAGTGAATGCGTGTGGTTCGTGGTCATGGATTATGCTACCGAACGTGAATTTGTCTCTGGAAGCTCGCTTGGTGCTTTTCTGCTGCATGAATTCCTGAGAAGATAACAGCCACGGGCTCTCTTTTCTTCGCTTTCGGATTGTCTTGAGGTGGTGGTGCCCGAGCTTTGCTGCAGGAGTTGCATGTCAATGCAATCCAATGATTGGGCATGGTTGCCGACGCCGCGTGTCGAGATCCTTCCCAAAGCCCGTGAGGCTTTGGCGGAAAAGTTCGTGTACAGTCGAGAGGTGGCTGACCTGATTTCAGCGGCCTTCTATGAACCTTGCAATCTGTTGTTGTGGGGACCCGGTGGGCATGGCAAATCTGACATGGTTCTCACAGCTCTGAAGTCTCTGGGACTTAGCGACGAAGAGATCTTCATACAGTCGTTCGGCGAAGGAATGAGTGAGGATAGGCTTTGGGGTGGTCCTGATATGGCTTCCCTTGACACTTGCCTTCGATACGACACGGATCGGTCGTTTCTTTCATCACAGTACAAAGCTGTTGTTTTCGAAGAGATCTTTGATGCGCCAGCGCAATCGTTGTTGCCTTTAAAAGATGTTTTGACTCGGCGCGTTTTTATGAACGGGCCAGATCCGGTTCCGCTTTCTGCCAAGGTTGTGATCGCTTGCACGAACAAGGACCCCCGTGAGTTTGGTGATGGGAACGATGCCGTGCAAGCTTTGATGGAGCGTTTCTTGCTGCAAAAAGAGGTGCGTTGGCCCAGTTATGAACAGAAAAACTATGCAGAACTGTTTGCCAAAGTAAGGCCAGATGCAACGCCCGGTGGCAGGGAACTTCATCGCCTGCTTTCAGCGGTGATCGCCGGTTTAAATGAAACGAAGACTTTTGTCATGTCACCGCGGATGGCCTTGCAAGCGTTGGAAGTTGTTTCAAATACGGCAAAGATCAGAGGGGATCGTTGCATTGTCGCTGACGCGTTTCAGAGCATTCGTTTTGTGCAGGGAATGCAGTCCTACACGGCTGACTTGTCACGGAAAATTGAAAGACGCTTGCCCAGTGATGACACGTTCGTGATTCAGCTTGGTAGCGGAGATTTTAGCAGTCAGGACGAAGGTCCGCTGAAGACACCAAGATCCGCTATTCCAGATTTAACGGCGACGACGTTGAAGTCCCGATTCATTCACTGTGACGAAATTGTGCAGGTTCTGACGCATAGTTTTTTTCAGCCCTGTAACGTGCTACTGTGGGGACCCGGTGGGCACGGCAAGTCTGAAATGGTGATGGCTGCGTTGCGAAACATGGGCTATTCCGAAGAACAGATTTTTCTGCAGTCTTTTGGCGAGGGTATGAGTGAAGACCGCCTCTGGGGCGGGCCGAATATTGCAAAGTTGGATGTCTGTCTCGAGTACGATACGGCACGCTCGTTTCTGCCGTATGAAGTGGTGGTGTTGGAAGAGATCCTTGATGCATCCTCACAGGCATTGCTGCCACTCAAAGATGTCTTAACCCGACGGACTTTTATGAATGGAAGCACTGCCGTTGAGATGAAATCGAAAGTCATCATCGCGTGCACGAACAAAGATCCACGGCAGTTTGCAAAGGATAGCGATGCCGTAAAAGCTTTGCTGGAGCGATTTCCATTGCAACTGGAAGTTCGCTGGCCATCGTATGAACAGGCAGACTATGAGGAACTGTTTCGGATCGCCAATCCAAACGCCAGTTCGCACAAGCGGAAATTGCATCGCATCTACGCCCACGTGATTGCCAATTTAAACGATGATCGCGAGAGCGGTTTTCAGGTATCACCTCGGATCGCGTTGGGGGGATTGCGACTGGCAGGGAATAGTGTCGGGCGGCATGGGCGTAAAAAGATGATTGTGGAAGATATTCTCACCATTCGAAATGTGCAGGGAATGGAGTCCTATAAGCGAGATGTCGAAGGGCTGATCAGATCAGCGCTGCTGGAGGGTGGGGTCGAAGTTTTGCTCAGCGACATTGACGAGCGAACCGAGCGTTTGCATGGAAAAATGCTGGATATCAACAAGGTTTTTGAAGAGGCTAGTGGGTTGGAGGAGGACGCGAGGTTGGAAATGAACGACCGCGCCATTGCTGAAATGCTGGAACTGATGAGCAGTATTGACGCACTCAAGAATGAACTGGAGTACCTGCAAGTATCTGATCCCAAGTTGCAGCAGTGGCAACGGTTGTCAGAGGAACGCGTCGATGAGCTTGCGAGTGAAATTGAAGCGGGGAGATGAAACCAATGGAACGCATTCGTGTTGATCGGCGTTATCGGGACTTTGTTCGGTTTCACACTCATGTGACTTACCCGGAAATGAGCGAGCGTCGAGAGCAAATTAATTCTCTCGAGGTGGTTAAGAAGCTGGATGCCATTGGTATGCAACATCTTCCTCTGCCCATCATCTGGGATGGAGTCCACTTGGTTGATGAGGGCAAACTTGCGGGAAAGAACGAGATCCAACGTCGTACTCGCCTGACCTACCGCATGCGAATGTGGAAAGCCTGGCGTTTACTGGACGATTTCTTACAGCGGTCGACGCGTGATGCTGAGTTGTACTATCGGCTTTCGCTTTTGCTAGGCGGGATTGACTTTGAGCGGATTCATGGACGCACGGATATTGATCGGGCGATTGCAAATGTTGCTGTGATTGCGACAGCTAAACGGTCGCTCGCAGTGGGGATTCCCGCTGAGAAGATTACAGAACAGATCAACTGGGCTCTTCAGGAGGTGGGTGGGCTTGAGTCCGATGAAGTCGAGTTGCTTGAGTGTTTACCCGATGAAAGCAAACTGAAACCAGCGGAAAAGATAGATCACTCCCAAATGTCGGTTGACCGCGGCGTGACCGCAATTCAACTGGTCGAGAACATTGACACGCGTGGCAGGATTGCGTCGTTGTTTTCGGAATGTTTTGGTGGGAAGAGCGATGAATCGACAGAAAAAGAAATCCACCCACTTTCTGTTCGACGATTGAATGTGGCATCAAGACTGCTGGCCGAACCCAGCATGGAAGCTTTGCTACGCATTTCGAGAGTTGCCAACGAATACGTGGCGTTTCAGCCGCGATTTGAGAAAAAGATGCTGCCCGCTGCAGATGGAGATCAGACCCGAATGAGAATGATGGCGTCTTACGATGAATTGCCACGAATGGCACCCGCAGCTTGGGCGGTCAAGGTTGCCTCTGCAAAGTACTTTCGCTACCGGCTTGCAACGAAAAGCTTCATGGTACGTGAAAAAGTCAAACGGAGTGACAAGAAGCAGCTGTTCTATGCGATGCTGGATCGCAGCAAATCAATGCAGCAGGGTGAACGGATTTATAAACTATTGGCAATCCTGATGAATCGCCTGAGAGCGGTGATGCGGCGGGAGGCTGTTCTCGGTTACAGCTTCTTTGATTCCACCGTGCACGAGCAGGTGATGGTGCTGGATATCGCTGAGGCCCAGGATGAAATTCGTCGTCTTGAATATGATTTTTTCATGGGGGATGACACTGACATCAATCTTGCCTTGCGAGAGGGTATCAAGAGAATTCGCAGTGTCGTTGAGGACGTGGATGCTGAGCGTCCTGAGCTAATCATCGTCACAGATGGCGATCATGGGATTAACGTGAAACCAAAAGAGCTCAAGGGAATCATGTTGCACGTTTTCATCGTGGAAGAGAATAACGAAGACTTGATCCAGTTGGCAAAGAAGACGGGTGGTGTGGCACTGCAAGGTTTGTAAGCGGCTTGCCATCGATGAGTTCGCTGTTCTCGCTTCCGTTGCTTGTCCGGTTGCGACGCTCAATGGCGTTGTTCAGCTTTGAATGGAACGTTTGATCTTTTTCTTGCGATACTTATTCGGGTTGTCAGCCTTTCCGGTGATCTCATACAGGAATCGGCTTGGGGTGGTTGGCCTTGGTTTCCCCCATTTGCGGCGAGTCAACGCCAATGACATGGTGAGATTTTCCTGTGCCCGAGTGATGCCCACGTAGCACAGACGCCGTTCCTCGGCGATGTCTTCTTCTTCTCCTGATTTGACACTGCGGCTGTGTGGCAGGATTCCATCCTCCATTCCGACCATGTAAACCACAGGAAACTCAAGGCCCTTGGCAGCATGAAGGGTCAAGAGCCACACCGCATTTTGAGCCGCGAGTTTGTCTTTTTCGTTGCCCATTTCGCGTCCCGATAACGCAATCTCAGAGAGAAAACCGGTCAGGTCCGGGTCCTGTTTCTTCGTGTTTTCCTCGTAAGCATTAACAGCGTTGGTTAGTTCTTCCAGTGAAGCTTGTCTGGCTTGGCGTTCTTCGGGTTTCTCATAAAGTCTTGTGATTTCTTCGTAATAGGCAGAGCGTTCCAGCAGTGTTCGCATGGCGTCCGTCAACGATTCATTGCTGGCTCTTTGCCGCACATCTTTTGCTAATTCGGCCAGTTGGCCAATCCCTCTTTGCGCGGCGGGAGTCAGATCGCTCGTAGCAGCGCGATCCTGCATCACGTCCCAGACGGGGACCCCTCGCTCTACGGCTCGTTGCACCAACAGCTTGACGGTTTTGTTTCCCAGACCTCTCGCCGGTGTGTTGATCACGCGTAGTAAAGCGACTTCATCATTTGGCTGCTCAATCCATTTCAGATAAGCGAGGATGTCTTTGACTTCTCGTCGATCGAAAAAAGACTGGCTCCCTAGCATCACATACGGAATGTTGGCTTTGCGTAATTCCGTTTCAAAAAGTCGGGGCTGTTCATTGGTGCGAAACAGAATGGCTATGTCACGTGGTTGGACATGGTCGTTTTCGATGCGGCTCTTGATTTCGCGCACGACCGTTTCGGATTCAGTCAGTTCGTCCTTGTGTTGTTCAATACGCGGACGTGGCCCTTTAGGGCGACTTGGAATCAGGATCTTGTCGTGGCGTTCTGTGTTGAAAGCGATCAGCCGATTGGCCATCGCTAGAATTTCAGCTGTACTGCGGTAGTTGTTTTCCAGGCAAACAACCTTGGCGTCAGGCCAGTCGTCCTTAAAACTGAGAATGTGGGTCACATCCGCCCCTCGCCACGCGTAGATCGATTGGTCATCGTCGCCCACAACGCAGAGGTTGCGATGGCGTAGCGTTAAATGTCGGGTGATGCGGTATTGGCTTCCGTTGGTGTCTTGGTATTCGTCCACAAGAACATGGTCGTACTTGGCGGCTTCTTCGTCACGGATTGCGGGGTGTTCGTCAAACAGTGTTTCCGTGTGTAGCAGCAGGTCATCGAAGTCCATTGCACCGCGCGCCTGAAGGGCATCCTGGTAGCGTCGATAGCCAGCAGCGGCAAAGTGTTCACGATCTGTTGAGGCGAGGAAAGCTGCCTTGTTTGGTTTCACGGACTCATTTTTCCAGCCGCCGATGATCGAAAGCATGTCACCAGGACGCAGTGCTGTGCCTGGTAAACGCAGTTCGCGGAGAATTCCCCGGGCCAGTGATTCCTGGTCGCCGCGATCATAGATCGAAAATTTGGCTGGAAACCCCAACGCTTTGGCGTGACGCCGAAGGATTTGCACGCATTGAGCATGAAAAGTACTGATGACAGGTTGGGGCGGTTTGGTCGTTTTCTTCGCGATTCGCCGCTGGCCACCCGGGCTTCGATTTTTCCGCTGTGCTTTTGCGATCAGTTCGCTGACTCGCTCCTGCATCTCGCCAGCGGCTTTGTTGGTGAATGTGACCGCCAAAATTCGCTCGGGCGCGGTGCCGTTGCGAATCAGATTCGCGATCCGAAACGTTACCACACGGGTCTTTCCTGTTCCCGCTCCGGCCAACACCAACATCGGACCACGGAGCGTGGCGACCGCTTCGGCTTGAGGTCCGTTCAATCCATGATTTTCTGCGTTCAATCCGTTCTGCGCTTGTTCGTTGGAGCTGGGCTGGTTGGTAAGAAGTCATTAAACGCTTCAACCAAGCCGGCAATAGGTTGGGTGAAGCGTTCACGTTCGGGGCCGAAAAGCCCAGTCGCTAGCGAAGGTTGTCACGGTCAATGACCGGGTTGGCAGTGCCGGTCGTTAGCAAACGCATGGCACCTTGTTGCGGACGGTTTGCGTTGGCGACGACTCGGTCATAGGGGATGCCGAAACAGGCATAATTTCCACTTGCGGTATCCATCACGTAAACCACGGTCGCTGCAGCGGGGTTATTGCTGGCCCTCGGAAATTGAGCGCGACCGGTCAGCATCATGTATTTGCCACCTTTGGCACCTGTTCCAACAGCCTCGTTCACGTTGGTCGTGAACCGTGCCATGAATTGACCTCCACGTCGGGGGTAAATCACATTGCACTGCAGCAGGCCTGAATTGTGGTCCAAGACAAAGAATCCGTCAGCTTCTTCGCTGATGATGCCCGTTGCGATGGAGTATTTTTCGCCAGAAACGGCGGCAGCAGCGTTCAGTAGCGGCAGTTCCGACAGTTGCTGATTCAGCGGCGATTGGTTTCGACCAGCGAAGTAGCTCGCAATCCCGACTGAAATGAGCGTTACCACGGCGAGGAAGGCTATTCCAACACGCTGAAGTTCGCAGCACCGGACGCGGAGCTGATTCGGTGGAACGGGGTTTTTTTCGAGTGTCGGCAGGGTCTGAGGGTCAGTTGACTGAGACATCGTTGGTGACTCCATGCGATAACGGGAGGGATTTGACGAGTGTGACGGGTGGCAAACTTTGGTCATTATTACCGTTTTTCAGAACAAAACGGCAGCAGATCCCGGCCTCCGTGGACCTAGTTCACCTACAGGTAATTGTACGCGCTTCGATTGATCTTTACGATTGCCTTCTCAGAAAGACATTCGACATCTTGTCCTGCCGTCCCCAATTCTATGTTTTTAACCCCCGAGAGCATTAAAAAACCATGGGTATCAACGCACCACTGAATCGAAAATTCCGCATGGCACTTGTTGGCGGGGGCAGCGGATCCTTTATCGGACGAGTTCACTCGATCGGAGCGTGCCTTGATAATCGGGCTGTGGTGACTGCTGGAGCCCTGTCCAGTAACCCAGAACGAGCAAAAGCATCGGCACCGGAATATGGGATCGAGGAAGACCGCGCCTATGGCAGCTACGAAGCAATGCTGGACGCGGAAAGTAAACTTCCGGAGGATGACAGAATCGATTTCGTCAGCGTTGCGACCCCCAATCATACGCACTATGAAGTAGCCAGAGCTGCTGTTGAAGCTGGTTTCAATGTTGTGTGTGATAAACCGCTGACCTTCGACTTGGCCCAGGCTGAAGCGTTGCTTGAGACGGTCACAGGCAGCGACGTTGTCTTTGCTGTCACACATAACTACACGGGGTACCCACTTGTGCGTCAGGCACGAGAAATGATTCTCGGTGGAGAGTTAGGCGAAATCAATGCGATACGTTCACAATACATTCAAGGCTGGCTGCGAACTTCGCTGGAAGCTGAGGATCAGAAACAAGCAGCTTGGAGGACTGATCCGACCAAAAGTGGTGCTGCTGGAGCTTTTGGTGATATCGCCACGCACGCTTATAACCTCGGCCGATTCATGACCGGCGAAATGCCTGAATCAGTCAGTTGCAGTCTCAAGACCTTTGTCGAAGGTAGGCGGCTTGATGATTACGGAACTGCTGTGATCCGTTACGCCAATGGCGGACTGGGAACGGTCACGGCCTCGCAAATCAGCCATGGTCGCGAAAATGATGTTGAGATCGAGATTGATGGAACCAAAGGTTCGCTGAAATGGCGGCAGGAGAATCCCAACGAATTGATTTTCCGACAAAACGGAAAGCCTCACCAAATCTATACACGCGACCCCAATGCTCCGTTCACGAATGAACTAGGGGCCGGTGCATGCCGCTTGCCAGCAGGTCATCCCGAAGCGTTCTTTGAAGCCTTTGCGAACGTTTACACAGCAGCCTTTGATGATATGGCAAAGCGAGCGTCAGGCGAGGATTTTGAACGTCGTGATACGCTTTATCCCAACATCTATGATGGCGTCGAGGGCATGTATTTTATTCAGCAATGTGTTGCCAGTAGTCAAGAGAATGCTGCTTGGCTGCCGTTGAAGCATGAGGTAGCACGTCGCTAAAACGGGAGTTTTGGCTGCCTTTGGATTCGCAGCTCTGCGTCGGTGAAACGATTGGCAGAAATTGGGGGTGGCAACTCTACTTGATTGCTTGCGCGGCGAGTCGGGCTAGTGAGACCGTTGCTTGGCAGGGCTCATCGTCTGGGGCCTTCGAATGTCTGGGGCCTTCGAATGTCTGGGGCGCAAGTGGGGTAAGCCCGCCAGAGAACGATCCCATCTCGTGTGCCACGAGCCAGCGTTTCAACAGCGGTTTGCGGAAACGCGTTGTAAGTCGCTGTGCCAGCAGGCACTGTCATCCAGAGGCACTGTCATCCACTTCGCTGCAGTGGCAAGCGACGACGTACAACCAATCGATATCATTCTGAGGGTCACGCTGTACCGCACGATGCCACTCTCTGGTTCAGCCTTCAACTCTCCGTTGCAACATTCATGGGGATGGTCGATGAACGCGGCCAGCGGCCTGTACGACCGATGCCTGCTGCTTAAGTGTCGTCTAATGACTGAAAACATGGAGGTTAATTTGGGTGTCTCAAGGAACTGGTCTCGGTGTAGCTTGGTCTTCTGGTCAGCAGTATCTTGCGTCCGTCGTCTGTGTGGGGCAGCGGGTTTCGGTTTTTGCTGGATTTGGGGAACATTCCAGTTGACGCGGTTTCTATGCCGCCTGCAGGCTGCGATGTCTCCTTGTGGGCGGTAAATGTCGGTTTTAGCGGGAAATCGTGGGTTTTCGTGATACTAAGAATACTTGTTTCCCTAGCATACTGTTTATGATTGGAAGCATGATGGTTTGGCTGATTCAATGCTAACGGCGGGCCCGGTTCGACTTACACAGTTATGGCAAACGCACAGATCAACAACGGATTGGGGCACAACGGTCCGCAACTGCCCGACGCGATCCTGAAAGAGGTTCGCGAAATTTCGTGGACGGCGCATCCCGATGGTACGCTCCAGTGGATTCATCCAGCGGCACCGAATCTGTACGGGCGGCCGGCTGATGAATTGATGGCAGACTCAAATTTATGGTCTGATGCTGTGCATCCTGAGGACCAACCATGGGTGCAGCAGCAGTTCGCTGACTTTCTACTTCATCACGAAGAGAATGCCTGCCTTGAACGCGATTTTCGTGTGATTGACACACAGCAGAAGACGCATCTGGTGCACGATCGTGTGCATTGCAGTCGATCGGCAGAAGACGCCCTGATAGTTGTGGGCATGACCCACATGCAGAAATCCAAACGCGGATTTGATACTTCTTTTGATACTGCGCTTCGCGATGCTGAGGCAGTGTACCATTCGTTGGTCGAGAGTTTGCCGTTAAGTGTTCTTCGGAAAGATGCACGCGGACGAATTCAATACGCGAATGCTCAGGCGTGTGATCAACTTGGAATGCCAGTTGCAGAGCTGATCGGGAAGACTGACTTCGACCTGTTTCCGGCTGACCTGGCAAAGAAGTACATGACTGATGATCGCCGCGTCATGCAATCCGGCGAGCTGTACCATAATGTCGAGCGGCATGAGATTAGTCATGATAAAACGATTCATGCTGAGGTCTGGAAGGCACCTGTGCACAGTGCTGAGGGAGAAGTGGTTGGAATTCAGGTCATGTTCTGGGATGTCAGTGACCAGAAAGATGCAGAACATCAAATTGAGTTCGAGAAGTTTCTTTTGGCGACCCTGCTCGAAACGGTGCCGGACTCTGTCTACTTCAAAGATTCCGACAGTCGGTTCATACGTTTGAGCCAAAGTTGTGCGACCAAATTTGGACTTTCTGAACCACGTGAGGCTTTGGGTAAGTCCGATGCAGACTTCTTTTCTTTGGAGCATTCCCGCAAAGCTTTGGCGGATGAACGCAGGATCATGAAGACGGGGCAAGCGATCCTTGCTGACATTGAGCATGAGACCTTTGGTGATGGTGCCGAAACGTGGTGTAGTACGACCAAGGTCCCTTTGAAGGACAAAAAAGGTAACGTGATTGGGACCTTTGGCATTTCAAGGGATGTGACGCGACAAAAGCAGGCTGAGCAGGGACTTGCCCGAGAGAGAGATCTGCTCAAAACCATCATCGACAACGTACCTGACCTGATTTATGTCAAGGATCGTGCGGGAAGATTTGTGACTGCAAATGCTGCACTGCTGCGGTTGCTAAAATTGGATAAGCCAACTGATTTGGTCGGCAAGAACGACTATGATTTTTCTCCGCCCGAGTTAGCGTGTAACTACGTCGCAGATGATCAGATCGTGATGCGGACTCGGGAGTCTTTGCTTGACCGGGAAGAATCGCACAAGGCAAAGTCAGGAGATGATATTTGGTTGCTTACCACCAAAGTACCACTCGTTGATGAAAACGGTGTTGTCAATGGAGTGGTAGGAATCGGGCATGACATCACGGCTCGTAAACGCGCGGAGCATGAAATCCTGAATGCCAAGGAGTCGGCTGACCGTGCTAACCGTGCGAAAAGTGATTTTCTTGCGAATATGAGTCACGAGATTCGTACCCCGATGAACGCCATCATCGGAATGACCGAATTGGTACTCGATACCAAATTGGACGACTATCAGCGTAAGTACCTTTCCATGGTGGAGGAGTCTGGAGATGCTCTGCTTGGTGTGATCAATGATGTTCTTGATTTTTCAAAAATCGAAGCAGGTAAACTGGAGTTGGAAGAACGTGTGTTCGACCTTCGTGAGAGTCTTGGTGACACGATTGGTTCCTTCGCGCCCCGAGCCCATGGGAAACACATTGAATTAGCGTTCAGGGTTGATCCGCATGTACCTCGCTTTGTCGTGGGCGACTCAGGGCGTCTGCGGCAGGTGATGAATAACCTGATCGGAAACGCGGTGAAGTTTACGCATGCCGGAGAGGTGCTGGTGCACGTCTCGGATCTACCTGCCACTCAGGGCGAAGTTCGTTTGGAAATTTCGGTCAGAGACACCGGAATTGGGATTCCAGAAGAGAAGCATGGTACGATCTTCGGTGAATTCGAGCAGGCCGATACCTCCACGACTCGTCGCTACGGCGGTACAGGTTTGGGACTATCGATTTCTTCAAGGCTGGTCAAGCTCATGGGTGGGAAAATCGAACTCTCCAGCCAGCTTGACGAAGGAAGTAATTTTTACTTCCAGTTGTCACTCAAGCGTGCTCCTGATGGCATTGAGCAGCAACAGCAACGTGGGGTCGTTGTCGTTGGTGGAACGCGGGTTTTGGTCGTTGATGACAACGAAACAAACCTTATGATTCTCGATGAGATGTTGTCCAACTGGGGTATGGTGCCCTATCTAGCTAACTCAGCTGAAATGGCGCTCAAAGAGTTGCAAAGTGCGGACGCGCGGGAAGAGCCCATCTCCCTGATCGTGACCGATGGGAATATGCCAGTCATGAATGGGTACGGCTTCATCGCAGAAATGCGAAGGCAAGTTGGCTTCGCTGAAACGCAGGTCATTGTGCTCACAAGCGGCGGGCGAGATGGAGACAGTGATGTGCGAGTTCAGTTGGGGATTGCTGAACGGCTGGTGAAACCGGTCAAGCAGTCTGATTTGTTTGATTCAATTGTGCGCTGTCTGGGTATTGCAGAGCCTGAAGATTGCCTGCCCGAGGTCGATGCCGCTAAAGATTCTGAACTGGGGGAACTCAAAATCCTGCTTGCCGAAGACAATGTGATCAATCAACGGCTCGCGGTAGGTGTGCTGGAAAAGCATGGGCACCATGTCACGACAGTCAAGGACGGTAGAGAAGCACTGGATTTGTCGATGCAGCAGGAGTTTGATGTTCTGTTGATGGACATTCAGATGCCAATCATGGATGGGATTGACGCGACGAGAGCAATTCGGGCCCGCGAAGCAAGAAGTGGAAGGCATTTGCCGATTATTGCCATGACGGCTCATGCCATGAAAGGTGATCGGGAAAAATGTTTGTCGGTCGGGATGGACGAATATGTGGCAAAACCGATTCGAGTGGGGATGGTGCTTGAAAAACTCGCTGCTGTGCTCGGGCTGGCCGCGGATAAAGCTGCCTCCAGTGAGCCGGCAAACATCGAGATCGCAAACAGTGAAACCGTCGAGGCTCAGCAGTCACCCAACTCAGGGCTTGATCACCCCATCGACGATGCGTGTGAATCTGGTTCGGGATCGGAAATTGGTAAGGCAGCGACGCTTGCCCACGACGCGGAGGAGTTACGTAGCAAGGCCGCCAGCACAAAAGGCAAGTCACCCTTGCCGCAACCGGTGGATGGCGAAGCGATCTGCTGGAGTCAGGCCCGGCAAGCCGTGGGAGGTGATGAGAAACTCTTGCGTGATTTACTGCGTGTCTACTTGGGAGAGTCCAACAGTTTGCTGCAGGCTGTGCAGCGTGCCATCCAGCAGAATGACCGCGACGAAATTCTTCGCGCCGTTCATACCTACAAAGGGGCGTCTTTGTCGGTGGGCGCGATTCATGCACATCAGTTAGCCCGTGAGATGGAAGATGCTCTGTTGGCTGGAGATGTTCAAGATCCACAGCAGATACATGAGCGATTGCGGCACGCCTCGAATCACGTGGTTGCTGATGCTGAAGTGTATTTAGCAACTGAACTCTGAGCTGTTTTGCTGCTTTTCCCGAAGCCAGTGTAGGCGTGAGTCGCCGTGCATGTGCTGGTTATTTAGCTGCGTCAGCAACGATTAAGCTTCTGCTATAATTGTCCGCGTCGGTCTTTGGCAAAGACTTGCCTGAGACCCCATTCCCGCCTGATTTTTGGAGAGATGAATGCCACGTCTGTTTTGCACCTTGACCTTAGCGCTAATGCTTCCCTCGCTTTTGTTCGCTCAACAGGACAAAAAGTCCCGCTTCAAACCGATTCCAGACAAGGCTCGTGAGGCGATCACCGAGGCAGTTCCGAAGGGTGCGACAACAAAGCCAGCCAAGGAACGCCGCGTTCTCGTCTTTTATCGTTGTGAAGGATTCGTGCACCAGTCGATTCCTTTCGGGAACTTTGCTGTGCAGACGCTTGGAGACAAAACGGGTGCTTTTCAAGTGGATCTTGCTGACGATTATGGGGTATTCACGCCAGATAATCTTGCCAAGTACGATTGCATTCTTTTGAACAACACAACACACATGCGGTTTCCGGAAGCTTCCCAGCTGAATGCGTTCCTTGACTTCATTTCAAAGGGAAAGGGACTGGCTGGATTTCATGCCGCCAGTGACAACTTTGGAAGGCATCCCGAAGCTCTTGCCATGGTGGGTGGTATTTTTAATGGTCACCCGTGGGGAGCCGGTGGAACTTGGGCGTTTAAGCTTGACGATCCCACGCACAAATTGAATCAAGCGTTTGATGGAAAAGGATTCTGGCATCAAGACGAGATTTATCAGTACAAACCTGAATCTTATGTGGGACCTGAGACTCTGCGGGTGCTGGTAAGCTTGGATATGTCGAAGAACACCGTTTCGGATCGAATCAAAGATGGGCCACGAGAAGTGCCGGTCTCGTGGGTTCGCAAAGCTGGTGACGGGCGGGTGTTTTATACCAACTTTGGCCATCGCCCAGAGACGTTCCAGAACCCTGTCATCCTTCAACATATGCTCGATGGAATTCAGTACGCGATTGGTGACCTTGCCATTGACGATGCACCGACCGCAAAGAGCTCGCAAGAGAACGCGGCACTTGCACCGGAAAAAAAGTAGCATTGATGAAGAAGTGGCGTTGCTGCAACGCTTTGGTGCTTTGTGGTGCTGGGGTGAGGAGACTCCGGGGCTACCAAATGGTGGGGCTACCAAAGGGGTGTCCCCGGACGCTGTGTGAGAATTCCCGCGGCTAGCTCGTGGCGATGCGGTGAACGCATGGGAGTCCTGCGTCCATCACTGAGAGTGCAGTATTCGCGGTGACTCTTTGGGGTCCTATTTGATTCGCAACGCTGACATGAGACGCGAAGATTGTTGACCGAATATATAGATTCCACCGAAAGAGCGGCAAAAATCATTCGCGAGGGTGGATTGGTGGCGTTTCCTACGGAAACCGTATTTGGGATCGGGGTGGATGCCACCAATGAGGCTGCTGTCTCAAAGCTGTTTGAAGCTAAGGGCAGACCAAGCAATAACCCGTTGATTGTGCACTTGGATGATGGTAGCCATTGGGCCCGCGCGGCATCGGAATTGCCAAGGGTTGCTGAGGCATTGCTCGATAGGTTCTGCCCGGGACCGTTGAGTCTTGTGCTGCCCAAACTGCCGACGATCAGTGATCAAGTCACTGCAGGACTGTCGACTGTTGGTGTGCGTATTCCAGATCATGCCATTGCTAGAGAGATTCTGCGCATCGCTGCTGTTCCGGTTGCAGCGCCTTCGGCGAACCGGTCGGGGCGACCGAGTGGAACCACTTGGCAGGCTGTTGCGGAGGATTTGGATGGCCGTATTGACGCGATCTTTAAGGCAGATTCAACCACCATCGGGATTGAATCGACGGTCGTGGATTGCAGCGGACCGCTTCCGGTTGTGTTAAGACCAGGAGCGATCACGCTGGAGCAGTTGCAGCAAGTGGCTCCTCAAACAAAAGAGTTCGGAAGACGCGAGAAAGGGCGGATGGTCGCGTCCGGAGAGCAGCTCAATTCACCGGGAATCCTGCATCCTCATTATCAACCCAACGCGGAAGTCGTCATGGTGGAAGTGCCGCCAACGAGGCTTTCATCAGATGTGGCTGCCGTTTCGGCGTTCTGTGGGATTGAAGGTGTTGACGGTGTGGATGCGTTTGCACTCTCCAAAATCTTCGGATCCATCGAAGACTATGCTGCCGGTTTTTACGAATTTTTGCGGGAAGTGGATCGGCAATCGGTCGAGAAAGTGTTCGTTCAGATTGCACCCGGCGAAGGTATCGGTCGGGCATTACGGGATCGGCAACGTAGAGCCGCCGGGGGTTAGACCACTGAAAACAGCCTGCCCGTTGATACGTGCAACGCTATGCAGTGCTGGGTCGAGGCAATGTTGGGTCGAGGCAATGTTGGGTCCAGAAAAACCACACATGGGGTGAGCTGTGAAACGCACTCTGTGGCTGTGTTTCGATAAGCTTCCTGTTTCTTACTGATGCTACAGTACAGGGTCAACCAAATCTGGATATTTTCATTTGCAAGCCAACGAATGCCGCTCCACCACCTGCGAATTGACCAATCAGACCGCCGGCCATTCCACCAACGAGGCATAGCAGGAACGCAAGCAAACCCCATAACACTGGGGATTCCTCTTGGTTGTTTGCTGCAAATGCGACACCAGCAACGATACCGCCAATGAAAATGATTCCCATGCCATTTGTTCCTTTAGCAGGGTTGGGGTGATCGTTTTGGTGTGAACGGATGTGAGTCGGCAGTGCAGAGGCATAACCTCGCACCATCAGCATTTAGTGTAGGTGATTGCAGCATCATGATGTTCGGCTGCCATGCCGTTTGAGCAATGGGTTAAGCCTCTGAGATTGAAATCATGTGAGTTCAACTGCGTTGGGGGGTAAGCAGTTCGAAAGTTTGTCATCGGCTAAAGAGTACGGGACTACATTTTTAAGGGGATCATCATTCTGGGTCATGGATTTGCCTAAACTGGTTGATGACGTGGGGTTGGCACGTCGTTGGTTCTTGGATGTTGACGAGCGATTTAAGAATGAGGAACAAAAACCATGCCACAGCGATTTTTTCAGATACCTGCCTTGTTGCGGATATTCACTGCTTTGGCCTTTGTGCTAAATACCTGTCTGACGACTTGCGGTTGTGGGGAGGGGATTGATGTCGTCATTCGTGGCGGGACGGTGATTGATGGTACAGGCAAACCGGGTTACCTCGCGGATGTGGGAGTGACCGAGGGGCGGATTTCATTCATAGGAACCATGAAGGAAGGCCTTGCCCGGTCCGTGATTGATGCCACGGGCTTAGTGCTTGCGCCCGGATTCATTGACATGATGGGGCAGACTGCCAGTCCGATGATTGAGTCTGACAGGTCGGCGATCAATTTATTAACCCAGGGAATTACGACCATCAATGCAGGTGAGGGTGCTTCGGCGGCTCCTCTTGCTGACAAGGATGCCAAACGCAGTGGTTACGCAACCATGCGTGAGTATTTCACATTGCTGGAAATGAAGGGCTTGCCCGTCAATGTGGTTCAAACAGTTGGGCATACTCAAATCCGGCGATTGGTGTTGGGGGATGTCGAGCGGCGACCGAGCCCCGCCGAGCTTGAGCGGATGAAGCAGTTGGCCCATGAAGCCATGCAGGCAGGTGCGATTGGAGTGTCCAGCGCTTTGATTTATCCGCCGGCTGTGTATGCACCACCACGTGAAATTACTGCTTTGGCTGCGGTTGCTGGTGAGTATGGTGGTGGCTATTTCACTCACATGCGAAACGAAGGCGACAAGTTGTTGGAGGCAGTCCAAGAAGCTTTACTGATTGGACGCGAAGCAAATGCGCCAGTGCATATTTTCCATCTCAAGGCGGCAGGTGAGGCGAATTGGGGGAAGATGCCTCTCGCGATTGAGCTGATTAAGAATGCCAGAGCATCAGGGCAACGCGTCACAGCCGATATTTATCCCTATATCAACAATGGTCTGGGAATTGCCGCATTGATTCACCCAAGGCACTTCACTGCCGGGCATGCCGCTTTGTTGCAAAAACTGGCTGATCCGAAACTTAGGAATCAGATTCGTCAAGAAATGGAATCAACAAGTGGGTGGGAAAACTGGTACCGCCATGCGGGCAGCGATTGGAATCGGATTGTGATAGGAAAAAGCAATCATCCGAAGTACCGAAAATGGAATGGTTTGTCACTTGCCAAGATTGCAGAGGCGCACGAAGAAGATCCGTGGGACACTTTTTTTGAATTGGTCATTAGCGGTGCATTCGCTTTGCCAGAGACGATGTCTGAGGCGAATAAGATCATGGCACTTGAGCAGGATTTTATCTCGTTCTGTACGGATGTCGGACCTGCCAGTGGCGGTCGAATCACTTCGCATCCCAGAGCGTTCGGAGCGTTTCCACGTGTGATCTCACGCTACGTGCGGGATCAGAATGTGATATCGCTCGAACGGATGGTGTTGCAGGCCAGTTCTGCTGCGGCAAGTAATGTTTACGCGTTTGATCGAGGGAAAATCGTACTCGGGGCTCCTGCTGATTTGGTCGTTTTTGATTATCAGCAAATCGCAGATAAGGCGAGTTTTCGGCAGCCGGATGCGGTTTCCACCGGAATGAAGTTTGTGTTGGTCAACGGTCAAGTGGTCCTGCAAAATGGCAAATTGACCAAGCGACGGCCAGGGCGAGTCCTGCGAGGCCCCGGTTATGAACACGAATTGGCGGCACATCGAGTGACGTCATCAAAGGCAAAACCACCATTTGAAAATTATGACCGTTCCATGTTCAAGTTCATGGAAAAGCACCGCTTGCCCGGAGCCTCCATTGCAGTCACGAATGCTGGGAAGGTTGTTTTTGCCCAGGGTTACGGGTACGCGGATGTGGCGATGGATAAAAAGGTGCATCGCGATAGTCTCTTTCGAATCGCAAGTATTTCCAAGCCGATCACTGCAGTGGCGGTTCTGCAATTGCATGAGCGCGGAAAACTCGATCTTGATGATTCGGTATTCATGCTGCTTGAAATGAATGAGCTGATAGATGCTGCTAAAGGAACAGAGAAGCGATTAGGTGATATTACTATTCGACATTTACTGCAGCATCGTGGGGGATGGGATCGCAATGTGTCGTTCGATGCAATGTTCAGGTCTGTGACGTTTGCCGAAAAATCAGGTTCTGAGCCACCGGCCGATCAGCAGGCTGTGATTCATGCGATGTTGACACAGTCGCTCGACTTCGTGCCAGGTGAACGTTATGCCTATTCCAATTTCGGATATTGTCTGCTGGGACGTGTGATTGAAAAGTTGACAGGACAGTCCTATGAGTCCTACGTGAAGCAACATGTGCTCGACCCTGTTGGTGCAACCCAAATGCGTTTGGGGGCGACTCGGCTAGAGCGTCGAGCCAAGAATGAGGTGCGGTACTATCATCCCGGTACCGGAAGTTCTGTCTTTCAAAGTGACCTGAAACAGATGGTGCCTCATCCCTATGGTGCCTGGAATTTGGAGGCGATGGATTCGCATGGAGGTTGGTTGGCCTCAGCCACTGATTTGGCCAAGTTCGCCGCCGCATTCGATGATCCGGCGACTTGTCCTATCCTGTCCGAGAATAGCATCAAATTGATGCATCAACGCCCACCAGGTGTTGCAGGGCATACGCACGAGGGGAATGAGAAACCTGTCTACTATTCGTTTGGTTGGAGCAATCGTGTCGTTAGCGATGGCAAACAGAATCACTGGCATACCGGTTCACTGCCGGGCACCGCGAGTATTCTGATCCGCAGACACGATGGCAAGAATTTTGTTGCGCTGATGAATTCACGAGTCAGTCCGGTTTCCGAACACCTGGGACGTGAAATGGATCAATTGCTGCATCAGATGGCAAATCAGGTCAAGACTTGGCCCAAGTAGTGGGTTCTGCGATCGGTGGTTCTGTACAGCGATTCATGTGATTGTGGATCGCCGTTCATGAATCAGGCTCTGCTGTGATTGGGTTGGGGTGCGAGAGCAATGTATTTGTGAAAAGCTGTCACGTGTTGCTTGACTGAGGCTCGGCAGGGATCATCTTGGCATGCAGCATTTTGGGCCAACGTCTGCTGTTTCTCGGACTGCGAACGAGGGATTAGTTCTTACCGTCAGGTCATGGCCAGCGAGATTTCCGAAGTATGCTGCAGGAATTAGAAGATCAGGACCGTGCTGCCACCGCTCGGGGGGATCACCAACGCTCCTGTAGTCCGACGGGCTGGTCTTGTTTTTCTCGTTTTGGCTCTCGTTGTGACCGGCCTTTTGATGCCAGTGCCGATCCGTGGGCCGCAGGCTAGCCCTCTCGCAGATCTGGCACACGCTCCCATCTTTGCAGCGTTAGCTTTCGTCATCCTAATGGTGATTCGGCCCGCGAAATCTGATGAACTTGCCGAGTCCAAGCCGGGGCTGTGGGTATTGTGGGCCGCAACCTGGAAGTCAGTGTGGATGGTGATCTGCACCTTGTCGTTGTTTGGCATCGGGATGGAGTATGTTCAACGCCATTTTGGGCGTCGTGGTTCGTGGAGCGATGTCTTGCTGAATACCGTAGGATTAGCTGCTGGAATCTGCCTGTTTTGGGCCTGTATCAGCAGGCGACAGGAACGTGGGTGGCGATCTCTGGTTCTCGGAACCGCAGGCTGTTGTTTTCTCGTGGTAGCATCGTCTAGACCTGTCTATGAGCTTTGGTTGATTTACGGCGGGCATTTTCAGTGAACCACGTGGCACTCAAAACCCTATCAGATTGGGTGTGGTTGAATCAAAACCGCACATGGACTTCTACAAGTGTATTTTGAAGCGGTGATGGGATCTTTCTGGATTTAGCCCCGGTTCCCCCCGACCAGCCCGTTTTCATCAGGTGAGGCCTGTGATTAGGTTGATGCACGAAGTGGATTTCCGTGTCATAATGCAGACTCTGTTGAATAGCTCAACTCTCTCCTTTCCCCCCTGCACCTGAGACCTGCCCCAATGCCAAGACTGAATCGTCGCCAATTCTCAGCCGCCGCTGCTGCCACGGTTGCCGCCGCCTCCATTCCCAGAACATCGGCTCAAAGCCCCAATGAGCAATTGGGGGTTTGTGTTGCTGGCGTGAATAGCCGTGGGGGCGAGCACATTCGTGGATTCAATAAGGACCCTCGGACCGTGATCCGAGCCATTGTTGATATTGACGAGGAGGTCGGCCGTAAACGTGCTGACCAGGTGGCAAAAATGCAAGGCAAGGCGCCTGAAGTATTCAAGGATGTTCGTCAGGCACTTGATATGGATGGCATCGACATCTTGACCTGTGCGACACCGAATCACTGGCATGCATTGATGGGCGTGTGGGCGATGCAGGCTGGTAAAGATGTTTACGTGGAAAAGCCAGTCAGTCACAACATCCATGAAGGTCGGGCTTTGGTCGCGGCTGCAAAAAGATATGGTCGAATGTTCCAGACTGGCACGCAGTCCCGTAGTAGCGGTGCATGTCAGGATGCGGTCAAGTTCATTGCGGAGGGTGGCATCGGAGATGTGAACTTTGCTCGCGGTCTCTGTTACAAGCGACGTAAATCAATCGGATCACTTGGCGACTATAAACTCCCCGACAATGTCGACTTTAACTTGTGGAGCGGACCGGCTGCGTACACCGATCCCAAATTGACTCGTCAACGCTTTCACTATGATTGGCACTGGCAGCGTCATTATGGCAATGGTGACCTGGGGAATCAGGGTCCTCACCAAACAGACATTGCACGCTGGGGTTTGGGATTGAATCGTCATCCCGACTCGGTCATCAGTTATGGCGGCCGTTTAGGTTACCCTGCTGAGCGTAAGGATGAGAACTACGTTGATGCCGGTGACACCGCCAATACTGAAGTCAGTATTTACAACTACGGAGATAAGTGCATCGTTTTTGAGACTCGAGGATTGGATGTTTCTGAGTCAGCTGGCAAAGAAGTCGAAGGCATGTTTGGCAAAGGCAAAGGCAACAAGATCGGTGTCATTTTCTACGGGACTGATGGCTATGTTGCTCAGACTCGATACGATCTATGCAAAGTCTTTGAT
>JBPCVE010000454.1:0-12558 GCA_051010795.1 Rubripirellula sp. | reverse complement strand
GTTGGGCTTTCCATCGAGTGTGACGATTCCTGCGGGGCAACGTTCGCAGACATTTGACGTGAACGTGGTTGATAATGAGTACCGTGATGGAGATCGCCTTGTTCAGCTTACCAGTACTGCAGAAAATAATAGTGCTTCCGGTGTGCCGATTGAAATCTTTGACGATGAGGTTTCGGCGATTTTGCTGCTTCCAACTGAAGGCGGAACGGTACTTACTGAGGAGTTGGGGACGGATGATTTTGGAGTCACTCTTGCGTCACGTCCGCAGGGTGATGTGTTGATCAATCTGAATCTGATTGACGGGGATGCTGGTCCATTGGACATGACACTTGATACAAATGAGGTGCTGTTCACCACTGACAATTGGAATGTTCCCCACATGGTTTCCTTGACAGGCATTCCTGATTTGCTCGCCGAGGGAGACGAGGTTGGTAACGTAACACTTCGGGTTGATGCCGCAAACTCGGATAGCATTTACTCCGCTGCACCTGAAGCTTTGTTGGACGTGGTGATTTTGGATTGGCAGCCGAGTACTCTTCGAATATCGGAGGATGCAAGTAGTGTCTTTCTTGAAGATAATACGAGTGGGATAAGGCTAGTGGCTGGCACTCATGCTAGCGGGTTGAATGTACTGGGCAATGAGCTTCCTCAAGTCATCGTGATTGAACGGCTGACAGAAACCACAGGACTTGTTCAGGTCGACTTGGGGGCGGGCGCCGATGAGGTGGAATTGAATGGTGCTCGCTTTACCCATCTGGAAGGCGGCGCTGGTGTTGATCGTTTTGTGGTGAATACAGAAACGACATTCGAACTGCTGGAATATATCAACGGGCGTGTTTTTGGATTCGAGGAGTATGTACTGCAGCCTCAGGAAGGTGCGGTCATTGAAGTAGACCTGAACAGGCTTGGCCAGTTTGCGGCATCTGGTGAAGCTGTGGTGCTGGATCTTTACGTGAAAGAGGCTGAACAATTCGCGGTCTTAGGAGAGGGCTTGAGTGGATCACCAGAAATGGTGGGTGGCCAGTTCGCGCAGGTCATTGTTTCTGAGGGGGGGATGCTGCGTGTTCTATCGGAAAGGCCATGGCAAAATGTCATTCAACCAGTCGATCCCAATCATGATGGGGAAGTTACCGCCTTAGATGCACTTGTGATTTTGAATCATCTCGGGGTGTACGGCAGTTTCCTGCCGGAGGCTCCAACGTTGGCTGACTTCCGTGGCCTCTTTCTGGACGTGTCAGGTGATGGTCATGCGACACCTTTGGATTCACTTTTGGTCTTGAATCAAATTGCGTCAACGGACAACTCTGAAGGTGAAGGTAGTGAATTTCCGATGATCGGTGACATTGCGAAATCGCGTGGAACTGCGAAGTCGCTTGGAACTGGGGATTGGCAATCAATTCAAGCCGACGGTCTGCTCTCCACTCGGGAGCCGTCTCTTATGAAGTCTGTATCGATATCGCATCCAGCAGACCAGGCGATTCGCGATCTGTACTCCTTGCCGGATACCAAGGGTGAGGAGACAAATGGTGAGGAGACTGAACGGGTAGGAGATTTACTGGAATCGAAAAATTCGATGTGATTTTCGAGCAGATACTGAAAACAGCTACGTTATACCCAGTGGAAACCTTCATCATCCGGCTCTTCATCGGCATCAAGATATGCCAAGTGATCTTTGTCGATGAAGCGGCCTAATAGAGCCCGCACGGGAACAAGACACGCGATGAAAATTGGGAACATGATTTTCACCGGGTTGGACGGGCTGAGGTTCACCACGCAAAGCACGATCAAGCAGATCAGTTGCACAAGCGTGAACAGGTGAATGGTTCGGGTAGGCACTCGTCGGGTGTAGTGATTCACTGGGTACAAGGCTGAGTCCATGAGCCAGTAGCCGAGACGCTCGATGAACTGGATTCCTTTGAGTGACACAAAGCCCATGAACAGAAAGATGCCATACAATGCTGCCATGGGCACGTATTGCAGTAGCGAGAGAGCCAATAAGGTTAAGGCGATCAGAATGTGAATCGCGACAGCCGTGACACGGTTTTCGATTACATGAATGATCTCAGTTTGGTGAGTGTTCTGCCCAACAACCTCCTCCGTTATTGCGAGAGAACGAACGTGTGCCAGTGAGCGTACGGTTGCCGCAACCATCCATGGCCATCCAAACAGCGAGCAAAGCCCCACAAGGCCCCCGATGACTGCAAGATCCCAGTGGTAAGACTCTCCTTTTACCAAGTGATTGCCAGGGCTGTTGACCAGTCGTGCAGTGATGTTCTGAGACAGGAAAATCAGAACCGTTGCGAGGATTGCCGGTCCGATCGCTATCAATTTGAAGTGGAGCGGTACCTGCCCAAGATTCACGAACCATGATCCGCCCTCTTTCACTACCTCGGTGGCTCCTCCTACTGAAAGTGTATCGACGGTATTTGCGTCACCAAGCCACCACGCTACTCCGATCATGCAAGCTAATGCAATTGACGGACCAAAGTCGGCGAGGAATTCACGCATCCAAGGAAACAGATAGATACTGCTGCGGAATCGAGCGAGTGACATCGCGATGTAAAAAGTTCCGATCGCCAGAATCAGCGCCAACAGTGCTTTCTCTGTTCCTCCGCTGCCAGGGTTTTCAAAAGTTTCGATGATGCCTTCCACTGCTTTGTAAATGAATATCAGAGACATCAAAGCTGAAAAAATTTCATCGGTGAATCGCGTGAAGTATTTCATCAAGTTGCTGGCATTGCCGATGGCCAGCAAACAAGTGAGGCAGGCAGTCCAAATTCCTACCCAACCGTAAATACCAAGAAAGTTGTCACCCTGTTCCATATCCTGACAGAGTTGGTAGAGGATGATCGTGAAAATCAGCATGGGCCCAATGCCGCCAAGAATGATCAGCGGTTGTCCAGCGACCAGAGCGTACACCACCCCGCAAACGGCTGTTGATATCAGCATCTCCTGAGTACCAATCGCACCGTTTGTGTTACCACCCAGTAATCCACCAAAAGTGATCGCAGGAGCGAGGCAGGCAAAAAACATGAACACGATTGACGCAATGCTCTTAGCTCGTAACCCATCCTTGAAGTCAGCGATGTAATGGGGAAGTCGGCGTTTGATATCTGCCTTGATTCCCGCAAATGGACGGGGAGCAGATTTCAGGCCATCAGAAACTTCCCGCGGTTTTGGTGGCGCAGCCAGCACATTGCGATTGATGTGCCGTTCGATGGCGTCTGCCACATCCTGTTGTGTTTTTGCGTA
Source organism: Rubripirellula sp. (assembly GCA_051010795.1). GTDB lineage: Bacteria > Planctomycetota > Planctomycetia > Pirellulales > Pirellulaceae > Rubripirellula. The sequence continues at coordinate 9,306 of JBPCVE010000454.1, read as the reverse complement.
GGTCAGCTCAAAGTGAAATACATTATCCGACATCAATCGCGCGATTGATGAGAGTGTATCGAGATGCTGGAGTGTCTGTTGTTCCGAACCAATCAGCAAGAAAATGAATCGTGTTGCAATGCCATCCGGAGCGCCCAGATTCGCCCCGTGTCGCAGACGCACGAATACCATGGCAGGTTCTGCGATCGACTCACTGTAAAAGTGTGGGACAGCGCAGGCTTGACCAATGACTGTAGGAACCATCTTTTCCCGTTCCAGTACCCCTTCAATCACTTCTGATTGCTGGCTTTCTGGTAGCCGACCTGTTTGAACTAGAAATTCAACAGCAGCCTTAATAATCTCCTCCATGCTTTGCGCATCAAGATTGAGGAGGCAGGATCCGCCAGAAATTGCTTGAAACAGCGTCTTCACGTTTGATGGCCCTCGAGAGCGAGTGCAGTGATGTTGGAGATGGTTATCGGGCTTGATGATCGTGTTAAAATCTTTTTTCGAGCTTCTTTCGGACCTAACACGTCCCACCGAAGCATAACAATATGTCGAAATGAGTCACAAGAGTCGACACGTGCTAGAGCAATAACTGCATGAGATAGCACAAACGGCACGGGCTAACGCAGCAACGCGCGTTTAAAAACACAAGGGGAAATCGGCGTGTGTCTTTGGCCAACTTAATAAAAACACTTGCAATCTACGGTGATCACGGTCATCTAGGGGGGCTGACACCGCGCGTCACGTCTTTCACGACTCAGTCGCGCATCATGAATAGTCGCCAATCATTCAGTGGTCGTCTGATTCAGTGTAGGGCTCGCATTTGACTTGGCTGTATCGACGAGGTCCGCTGGTTCCTGCGATTCAGCGTTCAATGCCCGTAGCTCGACGAGTTCTTCACGAAGTCGATTGAAAGATTCTGAGGCGTCTGCCCAGAAGTCGCCCTGACGTGAGAACATGGGCCCCACGGTCTCCCCATTGGCGAGTTTTCGCAGTTCTCGCCGTAGGCGAAACATGGGCCCCACGAAGCGATTTGAGATATGAATCAAGTCGTAAGCTAACAACGGGGCAAGCAACATCAGCCCTGGTGCCCAGAAAATGGCTTCATCAAGGCAACGTAGCAGCGATTCGGATACCGGTTCCTTTGGATGACTCAGAGTATCTGAGAGAATGAAAATGACGAGCAAATAGATGGCTGTAGCAGCCGCGTATAGAGCCGTTCGGCGGACGAGGGTGCCCTGAACACCCGAGTCAATCAGGATGCGTCGTCGCGTTGGTGATACGTTAGCAGTCGAATTCATCACGCTACAGGTTCAATTAAAGGAACTAATTGGACATTGCTCCCCAGATCGCCCCGGATGAGGAATCAAAGCTGTCGCCCGTTTTGGTTGCCAAGTAAGCGATCGCGACGATACAGACGCCGAGAATCATGGCAAGCATGATCGCGTACTCTACGGTCGTGGGACCATCTTCTTCAGCCAAAAATCTCTTGATCTCTGTAAGTTTGGGCATTTTTGGACCGCCTCTTACAATTCAACGGAATTGTGGTTTTTGGGAATAAAGCAGAAAGAAAAAGGGGCTTTGCAAAACACTCGTACGAGATTGTGCGTACCTGGGCTTTGGGAGTGCGTATTACTGAAAATTTGCGTTGAGCCAAGATTTTCCGGATTAATCAGTTTGTATTGATTGTCAGGAGTAGACGCCGCCTGCCATCATGGTGGTCCTTTGGTACTCTAACGCTCCGAAGTCTGCCCTGTCGTCAAGTTTGAGCCCTGAGCCATGTTTGGACCCATTTTTAATCGCGAAGCGACTGTGGTCCCCAAACGCCCCAAGACCTACCTGATCAGGGGGCTGTACGTCCTGACCCTGTTTCTTCTATTGTGCACGGGTTATTTGGTGCTGGACGGATCCAGATCACTGGCAACCAGCGGCGATTCGGCTCGATTTGGCGGCTGGATGTTCACGTTGCTGGCGCCTTTGCAATTACTCGTACTGGCCAGTTTTGCTGCGGTCGGTGCTGCTAGCAGCGTTGCTCAGGAAAAGGATCGGCGGACGTTGTTACTACTATTGCTGACGCGGCTTTCAGGCTTCGAAGTGGTGGTGGGCAAACTGACCGCGACGCTATTAACGCCGATGACAATGTTGCTGGGGGCTCTTCCTCTCTTCATGACTCTGCCTCTTCTGGGCGGTGTATCGCCTCAGCAGGTTCTTGGGGTCTTTGTCGTTACTGCAGCGACGATCGTCTTGGCGGGTAGTATCGGCACCGTGGTGGGAATGTGGCGTGATAAAACTTTTCAGGCGATTGCCATGACGGTGCTTGGGTTGTTGTTATACATGGGGATCGGCGAGGTGGTGGCTGAGGTGCTTGTTGGTGCGCCGCAATCGATCACCCTGGTTTTCAGTCCGCCACGGGCACTGGCAGCAGCAGCATCCCCCCTGGCTAGCTTGTCCGACGAGACAGCTTTGGGAGTCGTGTGTTTTGTATGCAGCAATGTGGTGCTCTCGACTTTGGTACTGGCTTTGGGTGTAGCAAAGGTGAGAGTATGGAATCCTTCGCGTGATGTCAGGCTCAAGGCCCCGGAAGTGGAGTCCTCGGAGGAGCTAGAAAATCAGGGAGCTGTGACGGATTGGAAGGCCCGCTCGCCAAGACATGTCTGGGACAATCCGATTCTTTGGCGGGAGGTTCGAACTTGGGCCTACGGACGGAAGATTGTTGTGATTCGTATCGCTTTTGTAGTGTTTTTTCTTTTCATTGCTGGCGTGCTGTATTCACAGGTTCAGAGCGGTGTTGCCATGGAACCTGGTGGTCGAATTGGGCGGGCTCTGCCCTCGGCAACGATTCCCGTCGCTGCCCTCGGGGTAATTAGTCTTGTTCTCGTCAATGCACTCGCTGTTAATTCTGTCACTGGCGAACGAGATGGCCTCGCCCTCGATCTGTTACTCGCAACCGATCTAAGTCCCCAGGAGTTCATTTTTGGAAAGTTGGTGGGAGTACTTTATGTAGCCAAAGAAATGATCTTGCTTCCGATTGCCTTGGTGATTTTTCTTGCAGCTTGCGACGTGATGACATACGAAAATATGATTTACGTAATCCTCGGAGCAATCGTTTTGTATGTGTTTGTGACGATGCTGGGATTGCACTCTGGGTTAAATTATGTGGCGGGTCGAACGGCAATTTTGGCAAGCTTGGGAACCGTATTCTTTCTATGCGTCGGGATTGCCATTTGCATGACAATCATGGTCAGTTTCCGAGGCGCCTTTCAACTCCAGCTGGCACCATTCTTGGTGATGATTCTTGGAGGTGGTGCGGCACTCTTTGCGTCATTGGGATGGCGAAATCCCTCGTCTGCAATTTTCTTTGCTTCGTTCGGGTTACCTTTGGTCACTTTTTATGCCATCACCCAGTTCCTGCTGCAGACAGATCACCTTTACGTGTTCTTTGCCTTGCTGGTCGGCTATGTTTTCACAACTGCGGCGATGATGATTCCTTCACTAAGCGACTTTGATGTGTCGTTGGAACGGGACCGTGGTGCTGGTGGAGACGACGCTTGACTTGGATCACGGACGTTTGGCTTTGGCTTCTCGCCATGGGCATCCTGATCATGTTCAGCGCCCTTTTCAGCGGCAGCGAGGCGGCCATGTTCTCGCTGACTCAGCGGAATGTGAAAAGTCTTGCTCGCGGAGGTGTTGGTGGCCGAATTACGGCCACAATGCTCCGGGATCCGGAACACTTGCTGTCAGCAGTGTTGTTTTGGAACCTGCTGATCAATATGACGTATTTCGCCATTGCAGCGATTGTGGGTGCGCGTCTCGAAAATGATGTCAACGCAGGGCGAACCGTTGCCATCGTCTTTACAGTTGTGAGTCTGCTGAGCATCATTTTCTTTAGCGAGATGCTGCCCAAGAGTGTTGCTGTTCTGGCACCCTTGCGAATTTCCATCATGTTGGGGCCTCCTCTTTCACTGGCTGTACGAATGGTGGGGCCGGTTGTGCCGTTGGTGACCGCGGTCAATCAGGCTGCCAGTCGCTTGGTCTGGCCCTCCTTCAAGCCCGAACCCGAAATCGATCTCGCAGATATTGAACGTGCAATTAATTTGGGCACCGACGATGCTGCGCTGTTGCAACGCGAACGAATGGCATTGCAGGGACTTGTCGAGATTGCTGAGACTCGGGTAGGTGAATTGATGCGACCACGCAACAAGCTCTGGATGTGTTCTGCTACGGTGGAGCCCCAAAATGTTCTGGACGCGATGCCCGCCAGTGGTTATCTGATGGTGACTGATGCGACAGGTGACATGATTACTCACTCAGTAGGAGTTCGCACTCTGCGTCCTAGTCAGTTGGATGATTTGAGTTCTTTTTTTGAGCCAGTCATTTACGTGCCTTGGTCTGCCCGTGTCTCACAAGTCTTGGATCGACTTAATCAGGAGCATCGCTCAGTCGCGGTCGTGGTGAATGAATTCGGTGAGTTGTTGGGGGCAGTTTCTATCGATGCAATCATGCGAAATATCCTCGCTCCCCGGCAGCAGCAAGATCCCTTTGGTGAAGTTGTTATACGCGAGGTGGGGGATAACCACTTTCGTGTTTCAGGCCTCGTCAGTGTACGAGCTTTGACAAAGCGGCTGGGTGTAGAGGCAACTGAGGATGGAATCAATACGGTTGCCGGTTACATCCAACGAAACAACGAGCGTTTGCCTCGAGTAGGAGATACAGCGAGATTGGCTGGCTATCTGCTGACCGTGCTTGAAGCTGAGGACAATGGCATTTGGATCGATATTGTCCAAGGCGAATGGGAGGAAGATCTTCCATGATTGTTGCAGGGCTATTGTTTCTTCTGGGGCTATCACTCAGTGCATTCTTTAGTGGTAGCGAGACTGGGTTTTACCGCGTTTCTCGTACGCGTCTTGTGCTTGATGGGTTAAGCGGATCAAAGATGGCACGGAGGATGATCTGGTTGTTGAATCATCCAGCAATTTTTGTGGCTACCACATTGGTGGGGAATAATCTTGCCAACTATGTCACCAGTTTAGCCATCGTGATGGGGGTCGCTGTGTGGTTTGGTGCCGGATCCAGTGCTGAGTTGCTGGGGCCAATTCTGTTAACGCCGATCGTGTTTGTGTTTGGTGAACTGCTGCCAAAGTACCTCTTTTATCACGCTCCCTATCGGTTGCTCAATGCAGCTCGTCCGCCGTTGCTGTTGGCAACCGTTTTACTGAGTCCGGTTTCACTAATTCTTGGCCTGTTAGGAAGAGCGCTGCAGAAAGTCACTGGTCAGACCCCATTTCGCTTGCGATTGGCGATGGCGCGTGGTGAGTTGGAGCAAGTTTTGAAACATGGCCATGAGGCGGGGATCTTGGTAGCCGGTCAACGATCACTCGCACAACGTCTATTTGAAGTCGGCGGTGAGCCAGCAATTTCGTTTGGGGTCCCAGTTGACCGGCTGGCAATCGTTTCAACTCCCGTTGATGCCAAGCACGCACGACAAGAAGCGCGGCGGCACAATCATCCGATGATCCTTGTCAAAGATCACAAAGGAATCATCGGCTTTCTCTGGTACGCTGACCTGTGCGGTGATCATCCCAAGCTGGAATGTCAGCCAGTGTTCAATAGCCGATCCGAAGATCGGCATCTGCAGGTGCTTTTGAGCCTCTACGACAGTGCCAGCGAAATTGCTGTACTTAAAGATGACAAGGCGAAGATTCGAGGTGTTGTGACTCGACGCCAATTGATGCAACCGCTGATCAAATGAGCATGCTGCGTTTAAGTGTCTGCTTTCTTATAGCCAAGTGTAGTCATGACTGAGAGCATCTCGTCGCAGGTAAGGTAACGACGATGGTGTTGCATCTTGTACTCGTCAATCGCAACAGCTAGCTCCCGCCCAGCAGGTGACAGCCCGCTAAGCGAGCTCCCGAATTGTCGACGCTCGGCCTGCTGCTGTCCTGCGGTCGCGGTACTTCGTCGATCCACGAATTCGTTGTTATCCGGGGCGACGTGGTCGTGGCTCCCAGGAAAAGGCTGCCCGGCGCCGTTATACAGTGACATGATGACGCTCCATTCAGAAGCGAGTTGCTCGTGCAAGATCGAAAATCTGGCACTACCAAGGGACTAACGAAGCCTAGCCTAAATAATCAGGGTGCGTCGGCAGTATGTTGTGAATTGCCTGGAACCGAAGGATTTTTCGGCAATACGGTGATTTTGAGCAGTGATGGTTCCGGCGTACCGCAGGCACAATGGTGTCGTAATTCGTACAATCAGAACAACCCGAACAACTGTTGTTTCCAAACCCACCATGACTCACTGGTGATGCAACATGCGTCTGGCAGTGGCGAACGCTTCAACTCAGGCTTGAAGTGAGCGTGGTCGAAATGAACGGGTGTTGGCAGGAAGGGAATAGGAAAGAAGAGTTCAAAACACAGGAGATCACATTCATGGTTTGTGAGTTTTATCCGCATGTGTTGGTCACATTTGGGAACTTGCCTTAGCCATTCATGTGTCATCCTTGGTTAATGCCGTTTCCGCGTATCTTTCCCCGCAGATTCAGCGGCGATTTGTTGTTCTGCGTCTTGTAATTCCGCGACCAGAGCTCCGTCTTTGAAAAGCTCGGGAGCGACTTCGGCTGCCTGTTCCAAAGCAGATCGAGCTCGTTCCACCTGACCGTCTTTGAGTTCAAGAGCAGCTAATTCAATCAAGGGCTCAGGATTGCTCCCATCCTTGGCGATAGCGCGGCGGAAACTCACCTTTGCATCATCGGTTCTACCTTCTTGCCGCAATGCGATTCCTCTGAGCAGGTCCACGCGGGCGGAAGCAGCGTCGACTCCATGCGTGTCGTGCAACCGATCAAGGGTTGCCAATACACGGTCGTAACGTTGTTGTTGTAAGTAAATCTCTGCTGCCGTTTGTTGTACTTTGGGGTAATCCGGCTGCAACGCAAGGGCTCGGTGGTAAGCTGCAAGTGCAGGTTGCAGGGCTGGATGATCAGGATCAGTGGTGCCGGCGGCTGCACGAAGGCAATCACCATAAAGTGCCCACGCTTCTGCCGAATCACGCTCGGATTCTAGTGCCCATAAACTGTGGGTTTTCGCCTCTTCAAGCCTGCCCATGTCCAGATACATCTGCCCCAAGCGTTGGACCATTTTGGGGTCGCCAGCACTTAGGCGAACCGCTTGCTCCATGTGTTCGACGGCCAAAACTGTTTTTTCGCGGTTCCAATGTGCTTCTGCCAAGCCCCAATGCGCACGCTCATCATTCTCTGATTTGTCCAGGGCTTGTATGAATAGTTTCTCAGCATCTTCCCAACTGCCATTGTGGATTTTCTGAAAACCCAGCCCGGAATGACGCCTCGCGTCAATCAACTTTTGCTGCTGTTTATGGCTCATGCTTTGGCAGCCACAACAAGCAAATACTGTCAGCGACAGTAGCTCGAGAAATCGTGGGGGTAATTTGACGGGCATGATTGGTTCCAAAACAGCGGCGGCACGTGCGAGGAATTACCAAAATCCCTGTTTTTACGCAACGCGAGCTCACCTTCTTGGCCCAGAACGCAGCTAACACGGCTGGGATTTATCGATCAACTAGCGCATCATGCACAGTCTCAAAACACTGATTTCCCACCGCTGACCCCGGATTGTCACGAGCATGCCTGCCACATTCGAATCGTTTGGAATCAAGTTTCTCTATCCCGACAACTGGAAAGAGATTGAACGGCCGGAGGATGAGGGCAGTGATGGTGTCACACTGGAGTTGCCTACAGGTGGTTTCTTCAGTCTCGAGAAAGAACGCGAGGGTCAGGTGATCCCTGAGATCATCGAGGAGGTGGCAGGCTCCATTGCGGAGGATTATGAAGAAGTCGAGCGAGAAGAGGTGTCGCTGACTGGGGCACTACCGAATGAGAAATCGATCGACTTTCGGTTCTACTATCTCGATCTGCTGATCGTCTCGCGATTGATCATTTTGCTAGCAGAAGGGAGAACCTTGATTCTGCAGGTGCAGGCAGAAAGCCGTAATTTTGACGACAATGAGCTCGTGTTCGCCGCAATTTTGAAGCAAATTCGAGAATCGCTCTAAACCAGATCCTGCTTGCGTTTCTTGCGACGGCTTTTGCCACAATCACGGCAGACGCCTTGGATGATCATTCGATGACCGCTCACGCGAAAGCCTTTCTCAGCAGCCACGCTGTCCCTGATCTTCACAAGATCCTCGCTTTGGAACTCAAATAACATCCGGCATCGAGTGCAGTACAGGTGGTCGTGCTGGGGATACCCGTAATCCAACTCGTAGACGGTTCGCCCATCAAGCTGGAAGCTTTTCAGCAGCCCAGCATCAACAAATTCGCGGAGTGTTCGGTAAACAGTCGCAGAGCTGACGTAATTCTTTTCGCCACGTCGGGGTAGACGGTCGATCAATTCGTCTGCGTCAAAGTGGTCATGCTCCTCGAAGACTGCTTCAATCAGAAACTTCCGCTGGCTGGTCTGTCGCAATCCACGCGTTTGCAGGTACTCCTCAAACCTCTCCCGAGGCGATGAAGATACGTTCAGTGGTTCGAGGGAATCAGCGGTTGACACAGGCGTTTTCAATTGGAATTGGGATCCGATGCATTTGGGCAGTAAAGCCGAGCATCCGACGCAGTGACAGATCTACATCGCCTGCCAATATAGTTAACCGTGAAGCCCTGACCGGAAAAAACAGATGATACGCGGAGAGTTTTGGCCGCATTCCACAAACAGCGGCGAAGAGAGGACCTCGCACGCGTTTCCATTCTCCGGTGTGATGCCGAAAGCAGGTTATTGAAGAACCGTGACTGAATCGGCCTGTCTAGGCATACTGATCCAGGAGCCGATCGAGAGCCGCATCCATCTTTTCCGGAGTCTCGTAGCTTCCGTCAGCGATTTGTCTGCGAATCTCTGCAACGCGATCGATCCGGATCTCGCCGCCACCAGCGACAGCCGAGTTCGGAGCCATGCGGTTCACCCCGCTGGCCGCGCTGGATAAATCGAGTTGGTCTACCGCACCTTTGTTAGGATTTGGAGTCGCGTCAGCCGGTTTTTGAGGTTGGCTGCGTTGGGCTGCAGCATTGGGCTGCGTAGTTGAAACCCGATAGGGTCCGTATATCTGCATGATCGAATTGCTCCCGTGTGGGACTGGAACTTCCATCGATTCGATAACACCCTCAAAGGGTGAAATCCTGTCGAGTCGAGTGGATGCGAAAGCGCGTAGTGACCGGGCCAGCAACGTCAAATCATCCTGATCAAACGAAGTGATTGGCCATTTCCGCACCGGTCGTCAGCGCCGTGATCCTTGTCCCAGGAAGCAATCCGTAAGCGA
>JBPCVE010000453.1:0-3231 GCA_051010795.1 Rubripirellula sp. | reverse complement strand
CACCGGCACCAATCATGGCGATGTTCATTTTGCTGTTCGGGGATGGGCCTGGCTTAGCAATACTAAAGCGAGGCAATACAAAGGCACCGACTCCAGCGGCGGTTGTGGTCTTAATAAAATCTCTACGTTTCATGATCTGTTATTGGTTTCTGTTCTATGAATTGTTGGTGCGGTTAATCGAGCGGTTCTTTTTCATAGTCAGACGGGTTCACCCAGCGGGTTTTATTTCCACGATGAGTTGGAGTGACCTGACGGTTTACTTCTTTTTATCGATGACGCGGATCTGGATGTTGCGCCATGCGACGTCGAAGGGGCCACGGTTACCGACGCTGTGTACTTGAAGTCCGATGAATCCCCTGGGGTGAGTTTTCAGTTTTCGTTCGTCCACCAGGTCGGAAATTTGTTGACCGTTGATCCATGTTTGGATGCGTGCTCCCTCGGCGAGCACTCGGTACTGGTTCCACTGGCCGTCCTTGAAGTGCTTGTGCGGCTTGCGTTTGTCCTCGGGAGTCATCCACCCTCCGGCTGCTTCACCGTAGAGATACCCTGATTCAGCGCCATTGGCTCCGCTGGCTTCGATCTCGACTTGCGGTCCGTTTACTCGCCCTTTCGGTCCGCCCTTGGTTTGTGAGCGAATTTGCACGCCCGAGTTCAGGCTGTTGTGCACCTTCACCTCGAAAAGCAACTCGAAGTCACCGTACAGCTTGTTCGAGCAAAGAAAAGAGTTTGGGCTTCCTGCCTTGGTTGTGCCGACGATGGTGCCGTCCTTAACTTCATAGGTGGCGGTTCCGTTGCGTTGGGTCCAGCCCTCGAGGGTTTTGCCGTCAAAGATGGAAACGAATTTCCTGGTTTGGTCGTCGGCAATTGCTGAGGAGCCGATCAAAATGGCCAGGGCGGAGGTGAGAATGGGGTAGTTCTGCATGGGATGTTTTTTCTGGTGGGTGAATGAAGGGTGGCGGAAGGTGATTCTCGATTACAGACGTTCGGTCTGACATTCCAGGCCGTTATCCCTAATCGAACTTCATTAACTTCTGACCTTCATTTGGCATCTGGTCGAGCGCTGCCTGAAGTTGTTTGCGAATTCCCTTCGACGCCGGACCCGTGACTGGTTTCTTTTCCAAAACGTCATTGGCGACGTCGAATAGGCGGTTATTTCCATATAACTTCCAGCGCTCGTTGCGAACGAATCGAAGTGGCTTACTTGTCTCCGGTTTGGGGCAGTAGTAGATGAAGATGTTTTCCCTCGGGTTCCCTTTTCTGCCCAATAGTTGTGGAAAGAAACTGCGCCCGTCGGTGGGAGACAGTGGTGCGGTGCCAGTCGCTTCGGCAATCGTTGGCACAAAGTCGGAGAAGTCGACGACGGATTTGCAGACCCGATCGGCTGGAACTGTGCCTGGCTGATAAGCGATCAATGCGACGTGAGTGCCAGCGTCCGTCGGCCTGCCTTTGCCGCCCACGATCACCTTGTCGCCGATGTTGGACTTGATCGATCTGTACGTTCCGTTGTCTCCGGTGACAAGAATAAGCGTGCGGTCTGCAATTCCCAGCTTTACCGTCTTGTTGACAATGCGACCGATAATCGTATCCATGTAGGAAACCATGTCGGTGAAGTTTTCTTGTTGGTTCGTATTGTTTCGGTCTGCGCTGTGGGGAGTGGGGATGAACTGATTCGGGTCTTCCTTTGTTGAATCGTGTTCCCAATGAACCAGCGCCATTGGGTAGTAGAGAAAGAACGGCTCGTCCTTGTACTCGTCCATGCGATCCAACAGGAACTGACAATAGATGTCGGGCCCAAAGACATCCTTTTCAAATTGTTGAGTCTTGCCGTCGGTGGTGATGACTGGACCCCAGAAACGCGGTCCGCCCGTGTCAACCTGCCACAGGCAATGACGCTGGAAACCTGAATCCTGGGGCCACGAACCCTTACGACGAGTTTGTTCCGGGTAATGATCGGTCCCCAGCAATTGCCATTTGCCGGCGATGGCGGTTCGATACCCCGCCTCATTCATCATGTGTCCAATCGTCCGCTCACTCCGCCTTAAGATCCCGAAGGCGGCGTAGTTGCGAACGTTGCTCAGCCCCGTCATGATCTTGACCCGGCTGGGCGTGCAGACGGGGTTCGAATACGCGTGGTCAAATCGCATGCCCTGCCGAGCCATTCTGTCGAGTACAGGTGTCTTGTACGAAGTACCGCCGTAGGCGCCGTAGCATTCGTAGCCGATATCATCGGCCATGATCAGGATGACGTTGGTCTTCGGGGGCGCCTTCGTAGCGGAAGTCGTCAAGACTTTCGGCAATGGAGGTGAACCATTGCGGGGCGGCCGAAACTCTTGACGAGTTCCGCTACGGATTGGTGGCGTCGCAGCGGCCTGCTCTTTTGGCGTGGGCCATTCCGGTGCATCGGCCATGACACTCCGGTAGATGGCAGTCGCCTGCTTTTTCATTCGGGCAACGAGTTCGGGGCGATCTTTTACAATGTCGTTTTGCTGACCGAGATCCTTCGAGAGGTCATACAGTTGGACACGGCCGAGCCCGCTCTTCTTGAGTTCGGGGATCCATGCTTCGTTGAAGTAGTACAAGTCCCGAAGTTGGTGCCGCAGTCGATTGGCCTCGGGATTGGCGATTCTCATGTTGCGGCTAAAAAGGCGCGAGCGGAGCTCATTATCGTCCAGGCCTTTCTCGAGATCGTCGCCGAGGAGTTCTCTGATTTGCTTTATGAGTCGATCGGCAGTTTTAGAATCGATCGGCGATCTCGCAGTGCCGGACGCAAAAAGAGTGTGGTCACCCATTCTCAAAACCATGTTTGCGCCACTTATCCAGAAGAGCGGCTGATGCCTCTCGAAGGTGCCGGAACGGGTGAGCAAGGGCGCAAGGTCGGAGCCATCGAGATGGACGCCACCGGGTTTTTCAATCCCGATCAATCCGCACAGGGTGGGAAGGAGATCCACGGCAGCAGCGGGCTCGTCCACGACGCGGCCACCGGGAATCCCGCCTTTCCAGTAGAAGATGCCCGGAACGCGGTGCCCGCCTTCGAATTGAGATCCTTTCTTACCGCGTAGTTCTCCGTTGCGCTCCTGCCGGTAGCTGCCGTTGTCGGACGAGTAGACGATGATGGTATTGTCCAGCTCGCCGAGTTGCTCGAGCTTGGCAACGAGTCGCCCAATCGCGCGATCTGTGTTGTCGATCGTGCCGCTGTAGATCGCGGCCTGATCATCGAGCGCGCCATACTGG
>JBPCVE010000452.1:0-26343 GCA_051010795.1 Rubripirellula sp. | reverse complement strand
AAAGTCCAGCCTTACCACCACGAACAAACGGCGTCAGCAAGTCAACGACTTTGATGCCCGTTTCGAACACCTCGGTGTTGGTTGAGAGCTCGTTCACAGGAGGGGCTTGCCGGTGAATCGGCATGTATTTGTCTGCTTCGACAGGACCTCGCTCGTCAATTTCTTTTCCAAGCACATTGAACACACGGCCAAGTGTTGCGGTTCCCACAGGAACACTCACGGCTTTTCCGGTGTCCACCACGTCCATGCCCCGCATCATTCCTTCAGTGCTTCCCAGGGCGATGGCACGTACTCGACCGCCACCGAGGTGCTGTTGCACTTCACCGACCAAATCGATGTCAACACCTTTGTGCTGTGACTTGATTGCCACAGCGTTGTAAATGGGAGGCATATGACCTTCGGGAAACTCGATGTCGAAAGTCGAGCCGATCACCTGGGTGACGCGTCCAACAGTGTTTTCGGTTGCGGTAGACATGTTCGTATTAAAGGCTGGGGTTAGCTAATTGGATGTGTGAATTTGATAGAAAAACATAGGACGGATGGCATGGTTGGCGGTTAACCTTCCAGTGCTTCAACACCACCGATGATTTCCATGATTTCACCCGTGATTTGACTCTGACGGGCGCGATTGTAAGTCATGGACAGTTGTTTGATCATGTCCCCTGCACTTTCCGTTGCACCTTTCATCGCAATCATTCGAGCGACTTGCTCGCTGACCGCAGAATCCAGAAAGCACTTGAAAAGCTTTGCTTTGAAGCTGGTCGGCACGACCTCTTCCAGAATGCTTTCGGCGGACGGTTGGAATTCGTACTGTGTATTCGTACCCTCATCTGTCTCACCGACGCCTTCATCGAGGGAACCAAAAGGCAACAGTGTTTCGATGGTGACTTCCTGTCGGCTTGTGCTGATGAACTTCGTGTAAATCACATCAAGGCGATCCATCTGGCCGGTGACGTACAACTCAAGGTACTTGGAAGCGATCTTTTCAACTTCGTCGTAGGCCGGCTGGTCCTCGAACTCCTGATAGGTGTCGTTGGTATCAATGCCGCGAAACTTCAGTCCGTTGATCCCACGCTTGCCACTGACGTCAACCAGCAGATTCCCGACGTCCGATTTCATTCCAGCGATGTGCGGTACCGCGGCCCGCAGGACACTGGCGTTATATCCGCCGCACAGCCCACGATTGCTGCTTAGCGTGAGCAGGCGTCCCGCCTGAGGGTTCTCGCGTTGCTCAAGCAGTGGATGCCTGACCTCCGTGCCCGAGTCAGCCAAGCTGTTGACGATTTGCGACAACCGGTCGGTGTAAGCCGTCACGGCCGCAGCACGATCCATCGCTTTCTTGTAGCGCGCTGTGGCAATCAATTCCATGGTCCGCGTGATCTTGCGGATGTTTCGGATTGATTTTCGTCGTTTGTCGAGGGCGCGGGCGTTGGCCATGAGTCAGTTGACGCGTTTCAGTTGGTAAAGGAAAAGATGAAGTTCAATAGGGACTACAGTTCGCTCTCAACGGGCTTGTAGCCCTTCTTGAATTCAGCGATGCAAGCTTCGATCTTCTCGACAACATCGTCGCTCAAGTCCTGCTTTTCAGTGAGCAAGGTAATGAGGTCACTATGCTTGTCGTGGGCAAATTGTTGGAAATCAGCTTCCCATTGTTGGACTGCCCTGACGGGCACATCATCGATGAAACCTCTAGTTCCGGCATACAGGCTCAACACCTGATCGGTAACGCTCATCGGTTTGTACTGAGGTTGTTTCAGTAGTTCGACCATCCGGTATCCACGATCCAGTTGAGCCTGCGTCGCAGCATCAAGATCAGTTCCGAGTTGTGCAAAAGCTTCCAGTGCACGGAAGGCTGCGAGGTCCAGTCGTAAACCACCCGCAACTTTCTTCATCGCCTTGACCTGAGCCGCGCCACCCACTCGCGATACCGAAATACCGGCGTTCATCGCAGGGCGGATACCTGCGAAGAAGAGGTCCGGTTGTAGATAGATCTGTCCATCAGTAATTGAGATCACGTTGGTTGGAATATAAGCAGAAACCTCACCTTCCAGCGTTTCAATGATCGGGAGGCTAGTGATAGATCCACTACCGAGTGCGTCTGATAACTTTGCGGATCGCTCAAGTAGTCGACTGTGGCAGTAAAAAACGTCTCCAGGATACGCCTCACGGCCGGGTGGACGCCGCATCAGCAAGCTCATCTGACGATAAGCGGTTGCCTGCTTGGACAAGTCATCATAGACCACCAGTGAGTGACCACCGTTGAACATGAAGTGTTCTGCCATCGCTGTTCCGGCGTAGGGAGCAACATACTGCAAGGGTGCTGGGGCGGATGCACCGGCAACGATGACCGTCGTATATTCCATGGCGCCGTAACGTTCCAGTGCATCAACCACGCCGGCAACGGACGAATCTTTCTGGCCGATCGCAACGTAGAAGCATTTGACGTTCTTGCCTTTCTGATTCAGGATCGCGTCAATGCCGATGGCTGTCTTGCCAGTTTTTCGGTCACCAATCACAAGCTCTCGTTGGCCGCGGCCAATCGGTGTCATCGCGTCGATCGCTTTGATACCCGTTTGCATTGGCTCGGTAACGGGCTGCCTTTCGGCAACACCTGTTGCGATGATTTCAACCGGGCGTGTGGCATCGGTCTGAACCGGTCCCTTGCCGTCCAGTGCGTTGCCCAGCGGATCGAGTACGCGACCGACGACTGCATCACCTGCAGGAACCGACAACAGTGTTCCGAGTGCTTTGACTTCGTCGCCTTCCTGAATGGTCAGGAAGTCACCGAGAATGATCACGCCGACGGAGTTTTCCTCGAGGTTGAACGCGAGTCCAATCGCACCGTTGGGAAACTCAACCATCTCACCGGCCATGACTCCAGAGAGTCCGTAAACGCGAGCGATGCCGTCACCAACTTCAAGGACGGTACCGACTTCGCGAACATCGATTTTGCTATCGAATTGCTCAATCTCTTCTTGCAAGACTGAGGCGATTTCGTCACTGCTAAATTTCATGGGTCTGAATCAATAGTGTTGGCCCGGCAGTTTTGTCGAGCGTTGATAGTTGGTGCCGGTTGGCCGGCAAGTCAAAACCTATTCTGATGTGAGCTCACCAAAGCGTTGAAGCAATTGGCTTGAGAAACCAGTTCGTGTGCGGCGTGCGAGTGCATCCAAGCGGTTGGATACGCTGCTGTCGAACACTCGGTCTCCCACGCGGATTACCATGCCGCCGATCAAATCTGGATCGACTGACTCTGACAATCGCACTTGCTTTTGCATGATGGAACCAATTTGCTCTTCAATGCTGGATCGAAGAGCGTCGTCTAGAGGAACCGCAGTTTGAACTGTGGCAACCAATCGACCAAGCATTTCGTCATGGATCGTATCCGCAGCAACGCGTACTGCATCAACGTGAGCCAGACGTCCCCGGCCAGCCATGACCTTGAGGAATTTTACCAAGAGTGGATCACAGTTTTCGCCGAACAGTCGGTCGATCACTTTGATCTTTTCGTTGTCATCGATCTGGGGCGAGGCGAAAGCAGCTCTGAGCTTTGGACTCACCGCCAAGCAGTCATCGACCACTGAACCGAGTTGCTCAATGATCTTGTCTGCGATACCAGCACTCTTCGCCGCGCCGATCAACGCACGGGCATAGGTTTTGCCCAGTTGTTCGGCTCCGGTATCGAGCACCGTGTCGTGTTCAGCAGCTTCGTTCATGGGTTACGCTCGGGAACTACCCGCGTTCGATGGAGTAATGTTTCTTGACAACATCCAAGTCGATCAGTTGTTACTGGGGAGTTGATCCAGCGACTGCCGGATCAACTCAGCATGATCTTCCGCCTTAAGTTCCCTACCGATGACCTGCTGGGCAACTCCAATCGCTAGATCAGAAGTTTGTCCGGCTAGGTCAGCAAGTGCGACCTTTTTGGCTGTTTCGATTTCCGCAATCGCGCGTTCCCGCTGACGCTCTGCCTCTTCTTTCGCCTCGTCAACAATGCGCTGTCCGCTGGCAGTCGCATCGTTACGTGCGTCTGACAGGATTGACTGAACCTCCACTGCAGCACCATCAAGCTTGCCCTGATAGTCGGCCAGCAGGGTCTGAGCATCAGCGTTCGCCTTCTCCGCGTTCTTCAGTTCGTCAAAAATCTTGTCTTCTCGTGCTTGCAGTCCGTCCAAAATGACCGGCCACACAAACTTCGAGAGGATTCCGAGTACCCCCAGGAAAATCAGAAGGTTGCAAACAGCGGAACCAATATCGAAGGAGAGTAAAACAGGAGCTTCCTCGTGGTCGCCAACTTCCGTATGGTCACCATCATGGCTGATTTCGGCCGCTCCATCCTCTGACGCTTCTGCGCCATTCAACGCAGGGGCGATGCCAACGCTCATGACGGAAGCGGCTAAGCAAAGCACGAAGCACCGCATTGCTGCTCTTATACTTGCGTGCTGGTGTGACATCCAACTCATCGTGATCATCATCTTTATCCTAGTCAGCAGTCAGTCAAAACTGTTCCATCGGAGTACCTGAACCGGTGAGGCCAATGTTTCGACAGGTGGTTACCACTGCGAGTGGAACGCTGTCAGCATTGACAAACACAGCCTGCCGTACGCAATGGTTAAGAGATATAGAGAAGAATCAGGGCGATAACGGTCGCACCCTCGATCAACGCTGCAGAAATCAGCATTTGAGTCGAGATGGTTCCACCGGCCTCTGGCTGACGTGCGATCGATTCAACCGCTGAGCCACCGATGCGGCCAATTCCTAAGCCAGCGCCGAGAATAGCCAAGCCCATACCGATACCGATACCTACGGCTCCATCTACCTGTGCCAGCAACATTGCCATTTCAAACATCTTTGGATAGCTCCTAAGTTATCTCTCGTGAAGTGCTCAACAACCACGAACGAGTTGGGTGTGCTGAGCAAAAATTGAGTTTGGGTTTTAAAAAAGGGATTTGAGTACCATGAATCGTTCCAGCGACTTGTTTAGCCAGCAGGATCGGGCATGGGAGTTATTCTTTGCGGATCTGCGAGTTTGTCGAGGTCCATTTGGTCTTCATCTTTAAATGGATGCTCTTCCAAGTGGTTGTCGTCATGGTGACTTGCAACCAACGAGATGAACAGCACGGTCAAAAATGTAAATATAAAGGCCTGCAGGAAACAGATAAACAGTTCGAGAAGCGTTAGCACGATGCCGGCAATGATGACGGCGACTTGAACCCCGTATGCCAAGCCGCTACTCACTTCTACTGCAACAAAGATCAGGCCCATGAACGCAGCGAGCACTAAGTGACCGGCCATCATTGTGCCAAATAGTCGCATTGCTAAGACCACGCACTTGATAATCAGGCCTAACCACTCCAAGAAGTAAAGTGGGATGCCGATCAACAACATCTTTTTGTCTTGCCAGCCCAGTGGATTGAAGTGAGCAAAAAACGCCTTTGCACCAGTTTCCTTAATGCCGATGTAGATGATCGCGATAAATGTACCAGTCGCGAGCACAACGTTCAGGGACAAGTTCCCGGTCGCTGTGCCCCCGATATGGGTCAGATGGGGGTCGTCGATACCTACCGCAAGAGCAGCCAAGTACAACGCTGAGCCGATTGGGACCAAGCCCAACACATTCGCGAACAGAACGAAAAAGAAGATCGTCCAAATGTAGTAAATATATTTGTCGGTGAGCTCATGCAGGTTGGGGCGAACCACCTCATCTCGCATAAACGAACACATGGTTTCAAAAATTTGGGCGAAACGACCACGAGTCTTGTATGCCTCGAGTCCCTCGCCCTTCACTCGAACACGACCCGCGACAAACTTGAAGACCAGGATCACAACGACCCCAGAAACGAAGCTCATCAAAAGGTGATTGGTGATGGAGAACTCATACACCCCTTCAATGATATTCAGAGCAGGTATGTGAGTGTCTGGAACCTTCACTTCAAACAGCGGTCCATGCACGGGATGCGGGATCACGTGTGAGGTGGGGTCATTTGCAGATGCGAGTAGCGGGTTCATTCCAGCAATCATTTTCAGAAATCGGTCCCATCAACGAATGCGTCTGATGCTGCGAGCGGTACCTCTGCCGTTACTGCATTGAGGGCAGAGGCTTTCTTGGCAAGCCAGAGGACCTCAAATCCAGTCAACGCGATGTACCAACCACAAACAAAAAGAACGATTGTTTCGACTGGTAGGCCCATTTGATAACGACACAGCGCGAGAAGTGCAACGGTGCCTATGACACGAATAATCATGGTCGCTTGGACACCAACCAAGAACAGCCCACTTCTCTGGATTCGATGCTGTCTCGAAAGCTTCGATTCGACTGGAAACTGAGGTGTAGCAAGTGTCATGCCGGGGATGAGAGCACAGATCGAAATCAGTCCACTCATTACCGCGATAAAAGTAGTTGGCCAGAGGAGTTCAGCCGCAAAACAATATACGGCAACTGAAGAAAATACTGCCAAAGCTGCCCAAACCAGCAGCATTCGACTCGTAACCTCACCGAAAAGGCTACGGATCGAGACTGCCTCGACGGTTTGAGTTTCTGTTTTCATGCTCTGGGAATACCTGCGACTGGGGAACGCATGTAAGTCATGCATTACTTTCCTCGATCTGCCGCAACGCTTTCAAAATGAATCGGAACATCGCTATACCGAAGCCGATCAAGCCACCAATCGCAAAGCCAATGCTGCGGTCTACACCACAGTACCGGTCGACCAAGTGACCAATTCCTGCGAAGACAACGGTCGTCCCCGCAAGTTCGAAGCCCATGCCTGCCACGACCGCGAGCGACCGGTTCGGGTCACCTTGCCGTGCCAGCTTTTCCTCTTCAGTGTTGCTCACAGGCGAGTGCAATCTCGAGTCGTTGTCCCTGCCGACGCCCTCGCCGGAGTCGAGCGGCGGAGTTTGGTCGGGCTTGGACAAAGAATCACTTTCGTTTGCGTTGACTCTGAGCAACCAGCATAATGTGAACGGTATTTCTCGAGAATCCAGTGCCAGCGACGTATGGTCGCACCCCGCCTCGGTCGTTTTGCGGTCGAAGCTAGCGTCTCGGTACCGTCATTGTCGTTCTGGACAACATATCCGCATCTGTTTGAGGCCGTGATTCCCATTGCAGCCAATCGCTCGTGAGTGCAACTCGTTCTCGTCGGTGCAACTCGAGGCGGTCCGGTGAGCCAAATTTTCATTTTGTCTCAGCCCTGCATGCTTTCGTCTTGGTTACTGGTGGACCATTTAACCTTATTGGGCGTTAAGGGAGCGAGGTGCTCACAGGGTCTAGGTGGTTGGCTCACCCCGCTAAGGGTGTCCCTTAGGCCGAAAAGTTTCACTTTTCTACCGATTTGTCAGGCTGTAACGGTTAATTTTCCCTGCTTTGTGTCAAAAGGGTGGGGTGAGTCTCTAGCTATTTTTAGATCCCTTGGCATAATGATTCCGGTGACGATTGTGCCGTTAATGCTGGTCCGATGGTTCTAATTTTGTAATTATCCCCCGCCTTGTGCGGAAAAACTGCAGACCATCGCCCTCGTTTTCGGACCCCCGCCTGGTCACAGCCTGCCAAACGCTGAGCCATGCGGTGTCATCAAAACAGCTGGGATGCTGAACACACGGGGACACGGTAAGCACTCAGGAGGACCAGCTGCCGAACGCGATAGCAATAGTCAACGCCGCAATGCAGTATGCAGAAGCGGTGTCACGATCTTGGAGGTGCAGGTGATCACGACCGCAGATTTAAAAGCTCAGACACGTCGCGAGCTAGCCGATTTGGCTCGAAACTATGGCGTTCCCGGTTGGCACGGACTCAAGAAAGATGAGTTGGTCACAGAAATCCGGAAGGTTCAGCGTCGCTTGCGTCAAAAAGCGTCGGCCGAGAAAGCAAAGGCTTCTGCCAGCCCAGCTAAGAAGAAACGGGCCACCAAGGCAAAAACCGTGGCAGTTGCCGCATCACCTAAGGCGCCGCCTTCGGCGAAGGGACGCAAGCCTGCCAAGTCTTCATCTCGCTCAGCTAAGCCTAAGCCCATGCCAAAGTTGCCTGAGCCGAAAGTGTCGGCCAAAACGGCGCGGATTCGGGCGCAAATCCGAAAGCGCCGAGAAACGATGCTTCGCAATAAGGATCTTTCGACCGGTACTCTGGTCGGCGGTGCCGCTGTCAATCGTGGTGCGAATCGCACCCGTGCTGATGAGCAGCACCAGGACCGAATCGTCCTCATGGTCCGTGATTCATACTGGTTGCAGGCGAGTTGGGAAATTACTCGGGCCAGTGTTGAACGAGCTGAGTCAGCATTGTCCGAGCGATGGCATACTGCGGTTCCGATGTTGCGGTTGTTGAGTGTTAGTGATGTCAACAACAATCGTGCGGAAAGTGTTGAGCGTGATATTCCCATTCACGGTGGCGTCGACAACTGGTACATCGATGTCGATGAGCCGCCATCTCGCTACCGTGTGATTATCGGCTATCTGTCTGACAACGGTGACTTCTATACCGTCTGCCGAAGCAACGTGGTCGAAACGCCACGTCCGGGAGAGTGTGAGCGTCTCGACGAACATTGGCGTGACATTGCAGAAGACTACGAACGTATCTATTCGCTAAGTGGTGGATACGAAACAGACGCAGGTGACCTGAAAGAGGTTTTTGAGGAGAGACTCTGCAGACCAATGCCGCTGCGAGGCGAGCAAGGGCAAACGGTTGCGGACCCTACTCTGTTGCGTCAGGCAAAGCTTCCTTTCAATGTGGATGCTGAGCTGATCATTTTTGGGAAGACCGTTTCTTCTGCCTCAGTCACTGTGGCTGGTCGTCCTGTCAAATTGCAGGCCGATGGTTCGTTTACCGTGCGCATGGAACTCCCGGACAAGCGGCAGGTGCTGCCGGTAACGGCTGAAAGCCGCGATGGGCTTCGGCAACGAACGACTGTCGTTGCAGTCGAACGCAACACCAAGGTCATGGAACCAGTGGAATTGGATGATCGGCTTTAATTTCAGCCCATCTGACAAGCCTCGCTAATTACGCGATGGTGATGCTGCTTACAGCCAGCGTTCGAGTTATCATGACTCGAACGCTATTTTTTTGTAATTGACCTTCGCGGAGTAATTCATGTTTCTTCGATTTTCAGCGGTTCCGTTCCTTCTTTGTCTGGCCGTTGTTTTGCTAGTGACAAAGGTCCTTGGTGAAGATGGATCCAGCAATGCTGGAGATGCATCTGTCAAAATCCTGCTGATCACCAGTGGTTGTTGTCACGACTACGATTTTCAAACCAAGGCCATGCAATTGGCGATGGAAAAGCATGGAGTGGACGCTGTCTGGACGGTGGTGAACGAAGGTGGTACCGGCACCAAAGCACAAATTGAATTCTACAAAAATCCCAAGTGGTCTGACGGCTTTGATGTCGTCATTCACAATGAATGTTTTGCCAACACCAGTGATGCTGATTACATCAGAGCGGTAACGGTCCCGCACCACGCAGGCACCAACGCTGTCGTGATTCACTGTGCCATGCATACCTATCGTGCAGCTGAAATTGATGATTGGCGCAAATTCCTCGGCGTCACTAGCCGTCGTCATGAACATCAAAGTAACTATAAGGTGGATGTCACGAAGAAGAATCATCCAATCATGAAGGGGTTCCCAGATGGGCACATCACAGCGAAGGACGAACTCTATGTGATTGAGAAGGTGTGGCCTGAGACAACCGTGCTTGCTACTTCAAAGAGTGAGAAGACGGAAAAAGATCATCCCGTCTTCTGGGTCAACAAGTTTGGAAAGGCTCGAGTGTTCGGCACGACCTACGGACATTCCAATGCAACCTTCGAAGACGATGTCTTTCTGAAAGCTTTGACCAGAGGCACCTTGTGGGCAGCCGGAAAGTTACCGGCGGCTAAGTCAGCTGAGTGATGCACGCGTTTTGGGAGCACCACCAGTTTGTCGCGGAGAAGCTATTCAGCTTTTCTTTCATATGATTCTGCGTCAATTGTGAAAGAGCTGTCTTTCGTTGTGCGGTTCAGCGGTTCCGGCGCGAAGTCATCTGATGTGCGAAAGTGTACTTTGAAGCGTTGCATGTATCGCTTCAGAATTGTTTGGCGAATCAGTTCTCGCCCCTGCGGCAAAAGCAGCGTGAATCCGAGTGCGTCGGTCAGTAGGCCAGGGGTCAACAGCAATGCAGCCGCGAACACGATCATCAGACCATCTTGGATCTCATGGCTCGGTGCCCTTCCCTCTGCCAAGGCAGATTGAAAACGAAACCATGCTATGACGCCTTCCCTGCGAGCCAGCCACGAGCCGAGGACGCCAGTCACAATGACAAGCATGATTGTGGTCCCGAGACTGGTGTATTTGGCTAGCTGTATAAGTAGCATCAATTCGATGAGTGGCACGAGAATAAAAGCAGCTAGTAATCGAGTGAACATGCTCGCTCTATGCCTCCAATGGGTGGAGATTGAGTCAAAAAGAAGCCACCTTGGCAGTCAATTCTACATCAGCATTGAATAGGTAGCAGCTTTTGTGCCGAAGCTGTCATATTGTGGGAAAACCGCGAGATGACGGTTTTTGAGTTCGGGGAGTAATGTTTTTTTGCGGGGCTCGGGAGATTTGGGCCTGCCTATCATCGATTCCGCACTGGTTAAAGCGCTGGCTGGCGATTGACAGCTTTGCGGATTGTCAAAGTTGCCGAATTGTCACTTTGGTTGTTTATGGTTTCCGCGTTAGAATCATGGTTCAGTTCGTGCGGGGGCAGTCGGTGATGACGCCCGCCCGTCGTAGAAGGGGTGTTATGAAGATGTTGATCGCATGATCGTGGTTACCAGGGTGTTGCTTGTGCTTGCGAGTGTTTCGGTGTACTCGAATAACGTGGTTTGCAGTTGGTTCGACCATCAGTTCGAGTCAGTTCGAACCGGTTCGGGGCAATCGCTGCGTCGCATGGAGGCAAACGACAACGCTTGAAATCCAAAGAACCAAACTCATCCGGGGCTTCCGTTGTGAAGCACGAATCGCTGTTGACTGGGCGCTGTGGGCAGCTGCATGGACGACTCTGGTGCCAAGCTGCAAGTCCTGTTGGTGTTGTCGTTGTGGTCCACGGTTTGGGCGACCACGGGGGGCGCTATCAGTCGCTGGCTGAAGTCATAGGGGCCAAGGGTTGGTGCACTTATGCTTTTGATTTGCCGGGGCATGGGCGTTCACCGGGGGGGCGTGGAAGAGTCGACTCGTTTCCCGGATTGCTGGCTGATATTGAAGCGGCTTGCCGTACTATCAAGGAGCGATTTCCCGACGTTCCGCTGGTGCTGCTTGGTTACAGCATGGGTGGTAATTTGGTGCTGAATTATTTGCTGCGATGTTTCGAGGGGGCTCCTTCTTCCGCCACAAAGCCTGAGGGAATTGTACTGTGTGGGCCAATGCTATTGCCGCCTGTTCCGCCACCTCGACCTCACATCTTTGCAGCTTGGTTGACCGGGTATTTGATGCCATGGATTCAGATTGAACGACCGGTCGACGTCGATAGGTTAACCAGTGATAAGCACCAAGCTGAATTGATTACTGAGGACTCGTGGATGCACACAAGTATCACGTTGTACCTTGCGACGCAATTGTTATCACAGGGGCGTTGGGCATTGGACCACGCTCGTCGAATTGATGTTCCTTCGTTGGTCATGTACGGCGAAGACGATGACTTGATTGATCGAAGTGCCTGCGAGAACCTTGCCATTCGAGCCGGCGACCGTGTAACCCTTCGTCCGTGGCCGAGGTTTCGCCATGACTTGTTTCATGATCGCGGTAGCGAAGAGGTTTGCCAGGTGGTTTCCACTTGGTTGGGCGATCGCTTTAAACGATGAAGTAATTTCCTCGGGCTTTTAGTTTGCATGTCGAATCCTATGCATTTCGCATGGGTGAATAAGAGCATGCCGGACAGAGAGTGGGGGCACTTGGGGGACTTCGTTCATCAAATGTCGTTCATTCAGCCCGATTCTCGCTTCGAGGCAGTGCTGAAAGCTGCATGGACGGCTAATTCTTCAAGTTAGTGTTGCAGTATCGGATTGGTGCCCGAACAGCATGAGAAGTTTGGTAAACTTCGTGCTTCTCCGTCCTGTGACCCGGATTCAAGATGAGTTCCATGGTATTTGCCGCAGATTATTCTCCTGCCCGACTCACGTCTTGCAAGACAAGGTTGTGTTGTCAGCAGGTTCGTCTTGTTGCCAGCCTCTCTGTCCTGTGTCTTGTTGTGCTCATGCAGCCACAGGTCGCTTTGGCCAAGGACGCGGGGTTTCGAGCGGGTGTGAGATTTCTTGATCCGACGTCTGCGGAGGTCCGCTGGGAGTCCGCGCAGGCAGGCCCTTCCTCGGTTGCCTTTGGTTTAACTCGCAAGCTAGGTGAAATCGTTGAGTCGGTGGAGAATGGAACCAGTCACCGTGTCCTTTTAAAGGACCTGCAGCTGGGGCAAACGTACTACTATCGAATAGGCACAATGCAGGACGGCAAGTTGCTGCTGAGCCCATTTTTTGAATTTGACATGCGGATGAATTACGCGCCGCCCTTGATCTCGAGTTTCAATGAGACAGACGACGAAATCGACAGTGGGTTGGTCTCGGATGACATTCTGGATGTTTTGATCAAGCAGTTGAATCACGCCGGTGGATTCGCCGTTGTCAGCCAGGACCAAGCGAAGCCTTGGGCAGAGGCATTAGCTGCTCGTACTGCGATGACTGTTGTTGCATCATGCTGGGACGAATCAGAGCTGCAGCGACTCCGCAAGCTGTGGTATGAGGCAGGTGTCTATGGCGTTCGTCTGACTGCACAGCAAGCCCGTGACGTTCCCGGGGACTTTGCCAATCTGGTGATTTGTTCGACTTCCAGAATCGGTGACTATAAGCGGCTTGTTGCGAAGTCGGGAACGATGGTGTGTATTGGAAAGCCCCCAAGCGAAGCGGGAAGTGAGTGGACCGCACTAGGGTCAGGTATCTGGTTTCAAAACTTAAACAAAGTGTCTGAGCTTGCTGAATGGGGGCATCAGTATGGATCACCCGCCAACCAGTCTTTTGTGGGTGAGTCTCTGGGAGGTGCTGATGAGGCGGGAGAGTTGGAAGTTCGTTGGCTTGGTAGACCAGGGGCAGACTTTGGAATCGACCGAAATCCTCGAATGCCCGCGCCGCTTGCCGTTGGGGGACGCTTGTTTCACCAAGGGATGAATCGAATGGTAGCGTTGGACGCGTTCAATGGAGCTATCCTCTGGTCGCTGGAAATCCCTGATTTGCGGCGAGTCAATATCCCGAGAGATTGTGGCAATTGGTGTGCTGATCGTGATCAGGTCTACGCCGCCACTCACAATTGCCTGTGGATCATTGATGCCGCTACCGGCGAAATGCTGAATACGTTGCGACTTCCTGAGCCATTCAATGCAGAGCATGAATGGGGGTTTGTTGCCGTCACGGACGACATGGTGGTTGGTTCCGCGGTTAAGGGTGAAAGTATTTACGAAGATTATTGGCAGAAGGCAGCCTGGTACGACGGCAAAGATGACGCAGCCACTGCAAAGATTTGTGCTGATTCGATCATCGCCTATGACAAAAAATATGGTGACGTTCTTTGGCAATATGACATGGATGCAGGAGTGCAGGCGACCATCACGATCGTGAAGGACTCGATCTACTTTGTTGAGGTCAATGATCCAAAGTTACGTAGCTCTAAAAGTGGGAAATTGAAAAATCAGCAAATTTGGAAAGACGCATCTGTCGTTTGTCTGGATCGTAAAACGGGGAAGCCTCGATGGAAAAAGCCAGTTGCATCTCAGGCGGATGATCAGGTCGTGGCCTTCGGCTTGGCTGATGATGAGCAATTCGTTCTGCAGTCTTCCTCTGGCAATCAATTCCACTTTGCGTCCTACGCCGCGGGAAATGGTGAGCCTCTTTGGAGTCGCGACGTCAATTGGCCGGAGAATCATCACGGTGCCCATATGCAGCATGCTGTATTGATGAGTGGCAAGTTGTTCGTGCAACCGCACATCCTTGATGCCACGACTGGAAAGACCATCCAGACTGGCACACTGGGAAAACGCCGCGGTTGTGCCACTCCAATCGGAACAGGAGAAGCAATTCTGTATCGAGGTGGTACAGGTCCACTGTCGCTGTGGTCAATTGAACAAGGAAAACGAACCGAATTTACGCGTTTGAGACCCAGTTGTTGGTTGAGCACGATACCAGCCCAAGGCATGTTGTTTTCGCCCGAAGCTGGTGGAGGCTGTTCATGCGGCGGGTGGATGGAATGTTCCATTGGTTTTGGACCGCGGAGGCCTGCATTGGTTCCTGTGCAGAGCAGTGGAATCAACGGTCAGCAAGGAGTGGGAAAATGAAATTTCTAAGTCAGAAAATGAAGCAACTCTCAACAGCACTGGTCCTGTCCTGGTTGGTCGGGATGATGGTGGTGCTGTACGCACAGGTTGTGGTCGCTCAGTCTGGTGTCGCATCGGGTGATGCGGTTGTCGCTGTTGGGGATGACACGGAGTGGAAAACATACCGATACGATAATCGTCGTAGTGGAGTTACCTCATCAAGTCTGGATTTTCCCTTGACCAGCAGGTGGGTTCATCGTTCGCCGTTGCCGCCGCAAATGGCTTGGACTGGTCCAGCCAAGTGGGATGCCTATTCAGGTAATAGCGGCTTGCAGTCGATGAGAAATTTCGATCCGTGTTTTTATGTGACTTCGGATGGGGAATCGGTTTTTTTTGGGTCATCAGCTGACGATGCGGTTCACTCACTTGATTTGAAAACCGGTAAAGAAAAATGGGTGCACTTTACCGGTGCAGCGGTTCGCTTGCCTCCCACCATTGCAAGTGGGAATCTGTACTTCGGCTCAGATGATGGTTACGCCTATTGTTGTGATAAATCGTCGGGTGAACTGATTTGGCGTACGAGAGCCTCGAAGGGTAATCGTCACATCACCAGCAATCGTAAGCTGATGTCGTTGTGGCCAGTTCGTACGGGTGTATTGGTGGACGGGAAGCAAGCTGTCTTTGCTGGCTCTCTCGTGCCATGGGAAAAGTCCTACTTGTGCTCTGTTGATGCACTTTCAGGTGGGGTGGAAAGTGAGCAGGGGTTTCGTCGGGAACTCGCGAACGTGACGCTGCAGGGCGCGCTTCTCGCATCATCGAAAAAATTGTTCGTACCCCAAGGACGCGCCGCACCCCTCGCCTTTGACAGAAAAGATGGAACACCACGCGGGAAAATCGGAGAGGCAGGTGGTGTCTTCTGCATCCTTTCCGAGGATGACATGCTTTTCGCTGGTCCGCCACACCAAAAGGAAAGGGATGACCAGATTCGAGTTGCCAATCTTGATTCCAATGCCTCGGTAGCATCGTTCACCGGCACGAATCGGATCCTGGTTGCAGCTGATCTTGCCTGGTTGGCAACTGATGGGAAATTAAAGTGCCTCGACCGCAGTCAAAATGTGCAAGCTCAGGACAAAATGCGAAAAATTCAAAATGACCTGAAAAAGAAAACGGTCACTGCGGAACAGGCAAAGCCACTACTTCAAGAAGCTCAAAAACAATTGAAGGATGCGTGGCAGTGGGAAGTCGAATCAGACGTGCCATTCGACATGGTGAAGGCAGGTGATGCCGTAATTGTTGGGCTCAATGGCAGTGTGCGGGCTTACTCCGCGGTTGATGGGGAACTGCTTTGGCAAGAGAGTTTGACGGGAACCGCACATGGCTTGGCAATCGTCGCAGGGATGCTGATTGTCAGTACTGATCTTGGTCACATTCATGCTTTTGCAACAGTCCAGTGAGTGACAGTCCAGTGAGTAGCGGCTCACTCAGCGTTTGCCGGGGAGATCATTGATGGAACGATCGAGAAACTCATTCACGGTTCAAAAGTGTGGGCTACTGCTACTGGTCTTGGTGATCGTTCCTGCCTTCGCGTTTGCCTGTAAAGTGCCTGTTTTCCGGTACGCTTTGGAGCGTTGGGATGTAGATCGATACACCATGGTTATCATGCTCAATGGCGAGCCGGATGAGGAGGTTGCCCAAGCGATCAAGCGTGTCACCGAAGTCAGCGCAACTGACGCTGCCAATGTGGAAGTACAGGTCCTTGATGTTGCGAGACTCTCTCCTCAACAGCAGTGGCAACTCGAAGACTTTGACCCAACGGTTGAAACACCTCATGTGCAGGTTTTTTATCCAGAGCGAAAGGGGCAACGGAAGCTCTGTTGGGAAGGTGCCTTCACAAGCTCGACGCTTGATGCTTGGCTCAATTCTCCTTTGCGTTCCAAGGTCGCTGACAAATTAGTTGGCGGAGCTTCCGCTGTTTTTGTTCTGGTTGAGTGTGAGGATGTAAAACTGAATCAGCAGGTTCATGCAACCGTGCGTCTTGGTGTGCAGCAGGCGATGGCGGAAATAAGTATTCCCGAGGGGGTGATTCCCCGATTTGGGGCAAATGAGTATCTGCAACAGCATCCTGAGGCTTCACTTGACGATGTCTTGCGTTGCGATGTACCGCTGAAAGTTGATTTTGAAATTGCTCGACTGGCGTTTGACGATCAGGATGAGGAGGCTTTGCGAGCTATGGGTAGTGGCTTGGCTGGCTCTTCCTCTGGACCATGGTTGATTCCAATTTTTGGAAGGGGGCGAATGCTTGATGCGATTGACGCAAAGGAATTGTCATCCCAGACGGTCATGAACGCATGCCAATACATGGTGGGTGAATGTAGCTGCACGGTAAAGACACAGAACCCCGGAGTGGATTTGTTGATGTCAGCGAACTGGAGCGAAGCCTTGGGGGGGGATACGGTGGTAATCGTTGACTCACAGGCGAACTTATCTCCTCAGTTGGTTGAGATTCCTCGGGGGACGCCAGTGGCCTCTCCTGCTGAATCACCGCAGTCTGGTGCTGCCATCCAAGCAACGGAGGATCAGGCTGTGTCCGATGAGCCGCAGGCAGTGGCTGACAGTGCGGTGGCTGACAGTGCGGGGATGGACGATTCGTCAGCGAATGATTGGAAGCTGAGGGGCTTATTGATCTTCGTTTTCGCTGGCACAGGAATTGTGGCGATTTGGCTGGTTGGTCGGACACGCAATCGCTGAAATCGCTCTAGACTTTGGGTAGCCAAAGTGAGGCATCGGTAGTGTGCTGACCCTTTCTTTTTGCTTTCACCCTCACGTAGGGAGCGATGTAGCTGGCTCGATCGGCGAACGTGCCTGCTTGGGCATCTTTTCGGGCGTGCATCGGTTCACTCAGATCTTCGATGACAAATCCAGCTCGGCACATGCCACCAATGATTTCTTCCCAGCGATGCAGGAACTCGACCGCACCAGATTCGCGTAATCGACGACTGTTAGTGCTGGCGGAGGCGACTGCTGGGATTTGAGCGTCGCGGTAATAGCGGTGTTGGATGTGGTAGTTTCCGTCGACGGGGTCCACGGTCGCTTGCAGGCTTGTGGGTTGCTTGTGTTGGCTGATATAGATGCCTTCTGATCGCAGGACTCGCGCGACCTCCAGGAAGACGGGTTGGATGTTTGGGAGGTAGCAGGTGCTGACAGGATGTATGACGATGTCGAACTCACCGTCTCGAAGCATGGGGAGTTGGTCCATGGAAGTTTCGAAGAGGCGAATCGAATAGCCTCTTTCCGCAGCTACACGGCGATCAAGTTCAAGCATCGCACCGCTGATATCGACGACGGTGACGTTGGCTCCCGCGGCTGCATAGAGGGAGCTTTGTCGTCCTCCTCCGGCCGCCAGGCAGAGCAGATTTCGGCCCTGAATCGACTCACCCAGCCAGCCGGCGGCATCTACTGTGGCCAACGGGTCTCTGAGTTCCTCATCCTTGGCGGGCCTGCAGAGGGGGGAGTCCGCTGCTGCCATGGCATCGTAGACTTGGCGGTTTTGGCGAAGAATTTCACGTTGATCCATGCTGAAAAATGATAACAAGGGGAAAAAAAGTGATTTTTTAGGGCAGAAACTGGCATGGAATCACCCGTTTTGCCCAACAAAACGTAGTTTTTTTCCACTTTCGGGAACTTTGCGCGACCCCGTAGCATCCCAATTTCTGTCAGCTGTAACGGACGCGGCTGATTGTAGTTATTATGCCTCGGCTGTACGTTTTGCGCAGTTGGGGTTCCCCACGGAGCTTGCCCGAGAATCGCGGCGACACGGTTTAACAAAATGTCACTTCCACCAGCACTTATCGATCAACTGCTTACAGGCTACTTGGACGAAGTCCTTTCTGCCGACGAACTTGCTCGTGTTGAGAAGCTTCTGAAAACGGAGCCTTCGATCGCCGAGGAGTTGGCAAAGCTGCAAGAACTGAGATCGGCTTTGAAAGCTGTCGCGATAGCTGACAGCGATATTCGTTTGGATACTGGATTTGCTGAGCGTGTGATCGATGAAGCCGTCCAGCGAGCACGCTGCGAAGAGATTTCTGGTGAGCATCCGCTATTGCGAATCGACAATCAGCCTGTGGTCAACGCTCCCGCCGCATCGGACTCATCGACGTGGCGAATTGCAGCGGTCATGGTTGGGTTGGCCGCATCCATCGCGCTCGCAGTTTTTCTATTGCGTGCAGAGGAAGAACGCGAGACGGGAGATTCAAATCCCCAGATGGCTCAAGTGCAGCCAGATACGCCTGTGCCGGGGATTCCAGAGGACATCAAACTTCAGCCCGATCCTGCCAGTGCGATTGCATCAATTCAATCCGGTAACCCCGGCGTTGGACGCACTGCTGAATCACCAGACGTCGAGAGCCCGATAGAGGAAGGAGTTCAGAGTCCAACGATCGATGAAAGTTCAGTCGCTGCGATGCCGAATACGGGCACCCAACCCAATGAGTTCTCGCCAGAGGTGGGTGGAGCAGAATCTGCCCAGCCTGCCATGACTCTAGGGGCAATCCTGGTCGTCAATGTTGAGCTTACCGAGGAAGGCAGGGAACAAGACGTTTTCAGTACCGCGATGATGCGGGCAGGCTTGAAAGCGAGCAGTCAGAAGAAAATATCTGAGGAAGTGGTAGGGGTGATTGAAAACCCGTCCCTCCAGAAGTCACAGGGGGCCGCAGTTGTTTACCTGCAGGCTCCAGCAAAGGACTTGGACCGCTTGTATTTGGGGCTGATCGCCGACCGAGCAGGCGTGAAATCGGTGGGGATGAGCCTCGCGATGAACGCACCCGTGATGCGGGCAATCAACGCAGTGCGTCAAGATCCAACTGCAGTACGTCATGACAGTTCATCGCTGCAACTTCTGAGCGATGATGACACAATCGCCCAGTTGACCGAGACGCTGCTTAATCTTGAATTCATGGGAATGAGGAACGGTGTCACTGTTCCAAGTACCGGTGGAGATCAGATGGCCGAGATCTTACTGTTGGTCAAGTAACTGGTTGTCAGCAGTACGACTCAGCACGCGAACGCGAGGTATCGTGTCCAGCATTCGTGCCGCGCAGATTGCGAACAGCGATCGTTGGTCGCTACTGCCCTGTCCCGCTCTGGTGGGCAAGTTTCTGTTCCATTGGGACACCTCATCAATATGGGCTGAAGTGCGATCAAAAACGCGCAAGCTCCAATAAAAAAGGCCGTGAATTCAATTCACGGCCTTCCAGTCGTTTTGGGTTGAGATTCCTGCTGCGAGTCGTTTAACCGACCCGCTTCAGGACGACGTCAAGCGTTTTTCGAAGTGCCGCACCACTAGCTCGCATGCCTTGCATCTCTTTAGGCCATAGCTCAATCTCTTGACGGTCCAGCACGCCTTGGCGGCCAATGACTGTTGGCACAGACAAAGCAACATCGCGGACGCCGTAGCATCCGGATTGCACGCTACTGACTGGTAGCACTCGACGACGATCGAGTGCTATGGATTCAATCACATCTTGAATTGCGATGCCAACGGCAAAGCCAGCGCCACCTTTGCGTTTGATGACTTCCGCGCCACTACCCCGAGTTCGCGTGAAGAGTTGATTGGCGAGTCCAGGATTCCATCCTGGTTGTTTGTCCAGAGGTAGGCCAGCAATCGTTGCGCTGCTCCAAATTGGTACCATTGATTCCCCATGTTCTCCAAGGATCAATGCCTTGGTTTGGGTTGGTGGAGCGCCCATTTGTTCGGCGATCAGTGAGCAAAATCGAATGGTGTCCAGTTGTGTTCCCAAGCCAATCACTTGGTCGATAGGCAAACCCAGTTTCTGGGCTGCTACATAAGTCAGAATATCAACGGGATTGCTAACGACGACAACGATCGCTGATGGCTTGGGGCCAGCTGCTTTGACGTCATTAAGAATCTGAACGAAGAGATCTGTGTTGCGATTAATCAGATCCAGACGTGACTCATCTGGTTTGCGTCGCAATCCAGCAGTGATGCAGATCACATCACTGCTGGGGATGTGCTCGTATCCACCGCCGCTGATGGTCTGGTCGGCAACGCTGGGGCTGCCATGCTGCAGGTCCAATGCCTGACCGACGGCCAGTTCCTGGTTGACATCTAATAACGCGATTTCGCGAGCGATTCCTCCGCACTGCAGGGCGAAGGCAGCACAGGAGCCAACAAGGCCACCGCCACCAATGATCGAAACTTTCATGGATGATTAACTGTTTGGTTGTATGGTTCTTGAATGGTTTGAAAACAAACTGATTGACTTGGTTGGGAGCATTCAGCTTTTCTGCATCTGGCGGATCACCTCGTCAGTGATCGCTTTGACTAACGCTGCCTCATTGCCAGCAGCAGGAGCGCCAGCAGCAGGAGCGGCAGGTGTTTTCACTGCAGGGGGAGCGGGAAAGGCGCGTCTTTCGACACCTGACTCAGCCCATGAATCTCGGAAAATGTCGTTGGCGCAGATGTCGCAGTCTTCGTAGTCAGATGTGTTCCGTGGATCCTTGTAGCCCCACTGATCTTTCAGATCGAGTAATTCCTGTGACTTCTGACCACCCAGAAAGGAAACATTCCCAAGTTGTTTGGCCAGCATCAGCATCCGGCAATAAGAGTCAAGAATCTCTGTCCACCAGTAAGCCTGTTCCACTGTTTCGCCATAACTGACAGTACCATGATTTGCGAGAATCATGATGTTCGTGCGGTTCACAAACGGGATGATCGTGTCGGCAAAATTCTGACCGCCAGGGGTTTCGTATTTGGTGATCGGAACATCGCCCAGGAAAACCTCAACTTCAGGAAGAATGCACTGCGGAATGGGTTCGCGTGCAATTGCGAATGCTGTCGCGTGCGGTGGGTGGCAGTGGACGACGCTCTTAATGTCTTCTCGTTGTCGGTAGATTTCCAAGTGGAGCAAAGCCTCGCTTGATCGCTTTTTGCGACCCGAAATCTGCTTTCCCGTCATGTCGATCAGTGCGATGTCATCCGGTTTCAGATACCCTTTGCACTGGAGCGTTGGCGTGCAGAGTACTTCATTGTCACTGACGCGAACGGTGATGTTGCCATCGTTTGCTGCAGCAAATTGACGATTGTAAATGCGACTGCCAATGTCGCACATGTCCTGTTTGATTTTGTGAAGATTTTGCATTTCGTTGATCCTGTTGTTTGTAGGCTGGGCCAATTTGGCCAGCACTTTGGAATGCCGGATTTCCCGGCCTACGATTTCAATTTAATTCGATGTGATCCAGCAGGGCGACAATGGATGCGTCCAGCGGTTTAATGTCCGGGCGAAAAGGTTGTGCAGATTCGGGGCCTTCAGCTAATGCCACCAAGTCACCAATGCCTGTACTGCACAAATCCCACGCGACGATTGTTTCGCCCCCTAGTGGCTCCTCATGAATCCGTTCTACTGTGTCGACTAATTCGACGCATCGCAGGTTTGCTGCCTCCATCAAAGGATGGGCTTTGGCAAGTGTGACTGTTCCGATTGTGCGTGCAATTTTCATCGGTTCACTCTCCGTGTTTTGCTGATTTGTGCCACAGCATTGACCACGGCACTGAAAGTGAGGCGTTGCATGTCGAGTACCCAGACGGTGGGTGTGATTTCGTCTGAGAAACGCTGTATGTCGTTGAATGATCCGATCATGACCGCCACTTCATTATTTCTTGCACACTGAAAATGCACTTCTTTGGCAGGCGTTTCAGTGAGTACGATCTTGCCCGTTCCATGGGTGATGCCCCGAAACGCCAGTTGTTGTTTGACAGCCTGGGCTCGCTCTGGTTGTGCATGATCGATGATTTCAATTTTCTGTTGGTCTGGTTGCTGTCCCTCAGGCAGTTGGACAGTGCATTGTATTTCAATGTTTCGGCTGCGTGCGTCGTCGCGTGCTGATGGAGTGATGATCGCAGTTGGTGATACAAAGATTTGAGAGGTCTTTTTGCTCAGCTCTTGGATCGTTCGGCTGGTGATGATCTTTTCGGTCAGGGCAGCAGAGGTCGTTTGGTTTTGAGTTGTCGAAGTCGCTGTTTGTGTTGAGTATCTTGTTTCAGCAGTAGAATTCAGTCGGGCAAGCACCTGCTGCACGATCTCAGCAATGTTGACCGAATCGTTTGCATTTGGCTGTTGGGTATGTCTGTTCTGCTCCATCTTCATCCGTCCAAAATCCCCATGACGCTCCATCGCACAGGTGTGTTGTCATTGTCAGTCATGTCACGTGCGTAGAGGCCGTCACTGGTTAGCATGACGTGGTCACCACGGCGTGCTCCGAAAGCATCAATGGCAATCAACGGTGGTCCATCAGGTGTCTCGTCCAGCATGAGCGGTTGGACGATCACCATTCGTTGTCCCACAAGACTCTCATGCTTGACGGTTGCGCGAGTCGAACCGAGGATTATTGCTGTTTGCATCGTTGGCCCCTAATTTCAAACAACACGTAATTCGTCAATCATGCTGCATCGACGTTCCCTGGTAAATGTATTGGGCGTGGTCACGCCTTCTCCGGTCGGTCCCGCGATTGAAAATGACAGGTAGCCTTCTCCACCGAGACCAAGGGCAGCCATGCAAGGGCCATTTTTGACATACAGGGTGGTGTCAAGTTCTCGCCCCATCTTTGTCATGTTGCGAACATTGCGGGAGTGAATGATTGCTGTATGGCGGAAGCCGTGTTCATACTGCTTGGCAAGCGAAATGGCATGATCCACGTCACGGGCTCGAACAAAGGGAACGAATGGCATCATTTGTTCAACGCTGACAAAGGGATGGTGTTCGTCCGTTTCGCCAAATAACAATTCGGTGCTTGGCGGGACGCTGGCTCCCGCGGCTTCTGCAAGAACTGTGGCATCTTTTCCGATGAAATCCTTGCCCGCTGCGTCATGCTGATCTTCACCAACCTGAACAATTGCCTTGCTGGTCAATGTTTGGATTTGAGCCGCTGACAGTTGGCCAGCACCAGCACGACGCATCGATGCCATCATTTCGTCAAACACACTTTCAACAACGAAGACTTCTTTTTCAGCGATGCACAACAGGTTGTTGTCATAGGCAGCACCCTGGATGATGCAGCGGGCAGCGTTGTCGAGGTCTGCTGTTTCATCAACGACGACGGGGGGATTCCCCGGACCTGCTACGATTGCACGCTTGCCGCTGTTGAGAGCCGCGCGGCCAACAGCGGGGCCACCAGTCACACAAATCAGGGCAACCTGACGGTGTTTGAAGAGTGCCTCTGCGGATTCGAGAGTTGGTTCGGCGATAACACAGATAAGATTGTCGATTCCGATTTCCCGTGCGATCGCCTCGTTGAATCGTTTGACGCCCTCTGCAGCAACCTGCTTTCCTGAAGGATGTGGATTGACAACGACTGTGTTGCCACCCGCCAACATGCTTACTGCATTGCCCGTGATGGTGGGCAGGCTGTGAGTGACGGGGGTGATGGCACCAATCACACCGAAAGGAGCACGTTCAATCACAGCAAGGCCATGGTCACCGCTGAAGCATTTGGTTTCCAGGAACTCGACACCCGGTGAAAGTTCGCCGAGAGTTCGCAGCTTTTCGATCTTGTGTTCGGGGCGACCAATGCCAGTTTCGGCCATCTCCATCAGGCCCAGTTCTTCGCATTGCTCGATGGAGATTCGGCGAATGATCTCGATCACATTCTTGCGATCTTCCAGCGAACACTCCCGGAACTGTTCAAAAGCAGCTCTTGCTGCGTTCACGGCTGATTCTGCATCATCAAAGATGCCGTGCTGACCGACCGCGTGTGAATGTGATGAGCCGCCGTTTCCCGGTGGCATCGGGCCAACCTCTGCGAGCACTTGGGCAACGACATTGCGAATGGTGTTTTCGTCAAATTGCATGGTTTTCAGTCTTGAATGATGATCCGCTTCAATGATCGATTGATTTGTCGCCAGTCGGCGAACTTCTCAATCTTAGGATTCAGTTCGGCAGTAGGTGGTGTATTTATCGATGTGAACTTTGTCCACAATGCCGATGATGACCGCATCGATCGGTAGTTGTTTTGTTTCGGGAGTGAGGCGAGCGCTGCTGCCTTGAGCAATCAAAACGTAGTCGTCTTCACCAGCACCAAGAGTGTCAACAGCGATGAAGGTTCGTCCGGTTGTGACCAGTGATTGGCGTTTTTTGCTTTCCAGACGGTAGGGTTCGACGACCAACAGTTTGTGGCCGGTCATTGAGTCAACCTTTTGGGTGCTGACCACCGATCCGGTTACGCGTGCTATGAACATGAATCTGACCGCTTTAAAGGTTGGTTCTGTATCACGATTTCAGTAGATCGACGCACTGGCGTGCGACAATCACTTCTTCGTTGGTTGGGATCACCCAAATTTGGGTGCGGCTTTCTTGAGCATGAATCGTGACCTCACCTGAAACGGCATGGTTGGCATTGGCGTCGATCACAATGCCCAGTTCCTGCAAGTCGGAACATACGCCAGCACGAATTGCCGCTCCTTTTTCACCGATGCCACCAGTGAATACGATGGCATCGACACCACCCAGCGCGACAATCATGCCACCCAGGTGCCGGCGGATTTCTTGAACAAAGACATCCAGAGCCAACTGCGATTGCTCATCACCTGCGGCTGCTGCTGATTCCAAATCACGAATGTCTCCACTGTTGTCACTGAGGCCTAGCAAACCGCCATGACTGGCGAGATGGGAAAGAGCCTCTTCCAGCGACATTCCGGTGCGTTCCAGAACGAGTGGCAGTGCGAAGGGATCAAAGTCACCAACACGGTTGTTTTGCGGCAGTCCGGTTTGTGGCGTCATGCCCATGGTGGTCATTACGCTGTTGCCATTTTGTATGGCTGTCAGACTACTGCGGCCTCCCAGATGACAAGAAATGATCCTTGCATCTTCACGCCCCAATAAGGTTGCGGAGCGTGTTGCGATGTAGCGGTGGCTGGCGCCATGAAATCCATACTTTCGTATGTGAAATTCATCCGCCCACTGCCGGGGAATCGCGTATTCGCGACGGGCCGCTGGAATGGTACGGTGAAAGTCCGTTTCAAAAGCAGCCACCAGTGGCAATTCAGGAAAACGTTCCCGTAAAGCTTTCATGGCAGCGATGTAAGGTGGATTGTGCGCTGGCGCTGCAGCGTTCATCTCACTCATTGCATCAAGAAGATCATCATTGACAGCGAATACACCTGAGAGTCGGCCACCGTGAACAGCCTTGAACCCAATCGCTGATACCTGCGAGGCGTCCTGAAGGACTCCGTGCTCAGGATTCGTTAATTGTTCAAGGCAAGCGGCTACCGCAACTCCATGGTCAGAGACCAGCATGGTTCTTTGTTCCGACCAAGATCCAATTTCAACTTCGCAGTTGCTTTCCTCAGCGCCGATTCGATCTACCGAACCGCGCGCAAGGCAACGCTCGTCGGTCATATCAAATAACCGATACTTGAAACTCGTGGATCCGAGATTGGCAACAAGAACTAGCACGGGGGACGTACCATGAAGAGATGGGAGGGCCGAGGGAGGTGTCAACGTAAAGGTCATTTGCAGGGGTTTGCCCCGCACGTCACTGCTCGGCTCTATGCCAAAAAAGCTTTTTCCAGTCCTTCGGAAGGACGCGGAATAATGTGGCTGCTCAGTAACTCACCCACTTGTGAGGCGGCACTGGCACCAGCTTCAACAGCTGCTCGGACACTGCCGACGTCACCACTGACAACGGTTGTGACCAGACCACCACCGATATCGACTCGTTTGACGATCTGTACGTTTGCCGCTTTTGCCATCGCGTCAGTAGCTTCGACGAGTGCAAGCAGGCCTTTGGTTTCAATTAAACCGATAGCATCATTCATTGGGTTTTCTTTTTTGCGATATGGAATTGTTGGGGATTTAAACGCGAGCTTACTTTTTAGCTGCGGGTAATTTCAGGACCTTGGGAAGATCATCGTGCGGGCGAGGGATCACCTGAACGCTGACAACTTCGCCAACTCGACCCGCTGCTGCGGCGCCTGCGTCGGTTGCAGCTTTGACTGCTGCGACATCGCCAGTGACAAACGCACTGGCTAAGC
>JBPCVE010000451.1:0-2539 GCA_051010795.1 Rubripirellula sp. | reverse complement strand
TGATGATGAGGTTCAGCGGAATGTTGCACTGACCCAGCGAATGGTAGCTGGGGAGAACACTGCTTGGATCGAATTTGTAACTCAATTCGACTCGTTGATTTTTTCGCGAATTCAAGCAACGTGGCGGGAGGTTGGTTTGACCTTTCTCTCACCCGAAGTTGCTGCGGAAATCAGTTCTGAAGTCTTCGCGGGACTTCTAAACAACGAAATGAAGTCACTGAAGGGTTATTCAGGCCGTAGCCGTCTCTCAACTTGGTTGAGTGTGGTTGTGCGTCGGGCGACGCTTCGGTATTTGAATGCGATTCGTAAGCGGCAGGGCGAACGTGAAGTTGAAGATCAGGCAGACCCGCGAAACGAACAACGGGAACTTCACACGTGCAGTGACGATCGTCTTGATACCTTGCGTGTTGCGAGAAAAAAATTGTCGCCGGAAGATCAACAGGTGCTGCATCTGTTTTATGAGAAAGATAACTCGTATCAGCAAATTGCTGATGAACTGAAAATAAGTGTTAACGCAATTGGTCCAAAATTGGATCGAGCCAGAAGACGCTTACGTATTAAGACAGAGGAGATAAATTCCATGTGACGCATCTCAGCCTTGACCCTGGTTTTGTTGCGGAAATGAAAAATCCATGGTTGATATGAAGCAAATCGTTTGTCCGGAAATTTTAAAATTGTATTTTTGAAACACTGATGTCTATCGCCGAATCCTCAAATTTGAATCGCTTGTTACGTCTGCTGACAGATGTAGCTTCCGCTGCCGAGGTACAGCAGCTGCGGGCGAGTATGCGCGAGGATGAAATTTTGAAGCAACAGCATGATCGATTGCTGCAGGTCATGACGCGGCCCTTCTCGCTCGAAAACTCCCTGCTTCACTTGGATCAGGTTGATCCCGAAGACGTTGCAGCTTTCATTGATGGAACACTCACGCAGAGCGAGCAAGTTGCATTCGAAAAACAATGCTGGAATTCTGATAGCCTGCTTGGTGAAGTAGTGGCTGGATGGCGGCTTCAGAATGATCCGCAAGCACATGAGTCGCAAGCAGTTGGAGCGGTGTCGCCTACGCAGGCGCGCAACGCTGGTGTTGACCGTGGGATGAGCGGAGAACCACAAGTTGGCGGGAAAAGCAGTGAGCAACTGACGCCGCCATGCGATCATGTTCCTCAGATCGAAGCAGTTTCTTTGCATCGGCAAAAAGTAAAACGCGGAACGCGAGGGGCGTATCGTGGAGCAATGCTTGCTTTGGTAACAGCTGCCATTATTGTCGCTGTGCTGGTTGGTGCTTGGAAGTGGATTGCACCTGCTGGGAATCTGCCAAGGGAAATTGACCCTGAACGAATTGTGCAGCAGGAAAAAGAGGCTGAGGGTTCGTCGCAACAGGACGTCGTTCAAAACGATGCTGAAGATGGGTCGCCGCTGGATCAGCCAAGCCCGCCAGGTGCGGGGCCAGAAATACCGCGTCCAAAGGTGCCGCCGCCAGAAATCACGCCTCCAAGCAATGGGCTTGTAGAGGGGCCTGACGTTGAGCCAATGCGTCCCGATGAATCGCAGCGTCCACAGGGGCCTGGAATCTTGCTGCCACCCTCTCAACCACGGATCAACTTGGCCAAGTGGCTGGATTGGTCTGATGTGCAAGGCATCGCGGCTACAAAAGATGCTGCAGGAGAGCAGTGGAGAGGAATCAACGTCCCGAAAAGTTATGCACAGGATGATGCAATCCCCTGGGTTCAGGTGGCAACTTTTTCGGACAGTCAATTGAAGGGAGAGGATGTGCCGGGTGCGAAATGGATAGCCGACGCAAATACCAGTTTCAGAATCTCACAAAGAGCTGATTCTTCAAAGGGCGTTGTGGTGTTTGATTTGGTATCCGGAAGATTGGCGATCGAGAACCTTGCGAGTGGTCGCACCCTTTATCTGAAAGTCAATCAGCAGGAGTACCAGCTCGTTGTGGATAAAGCCGATACCACCCTCGTCGTACAGCACTTGGGGCGTGACACATTGTTTGGCGTGTTTCAGGGCGGCGTGACCTATGATGGCAACGTAATGGATAGAGGATCATGGCGGGCAGTTGACATGACAGGCAAGGTCGCAAGCTTCAAGAAAAAAGGGGAAACTGGATGGTTCAAGAAGGACGTCGTTAACGACTTTCCTGCCACGCTTCGCGATAAGTTGAATAATGCACCAAACTTTTTGGCGCAGGTCATTGATGCCAGTCGTAATGGAACTCAAACGGAACAGGAAATCGCTGCTCGGGCAATGTTGTGCGTCAGCGCTGCGGATAATGAAGCTCCAAGCGATGGTGCGTTGCGGAAAATGATGGCGTCGCAGCACGAGGAGATTAGAGCAGCTTTAGTGGAATGGATCGCAGCACAGTGCTTGGAAAATCCACGCTTCGGGATGATGATGGTCCAACGTGTTGCCCGGCTGCAAACGGTTCCTGCCAATCAGGTAAAGTCTCTTCAAGACTGGTTCGCAGCATATGCTCGTGGAACACAATTTAACTCGACATTGCTGAACCAGATGACGGGGTCACTAACCA
>JBPCVE010000450.1:0-8460 GCA_051010795.1 Rubripirellula sp. | reverse complement strand
ATTGCCACGTCACCATTTCAGCATCGTGAAGAGTGTAGGCAGTGGTTGCGGTGACAGTTTCACCACTCGCTGTAACCCCAGCGGACGTCAGTAGCCATTCCTTGCCGTGTTTGGTCCACAGCCCGCTGAAGAATCCACCATGGGAATCAAAGGTCCACGATCGAATCTTTTTTCGGGCTGGATCCCATCCAATACGCTGCACTCCGCTCATTTCATTACCCTCTCGCGTTTGCACATTGAAGCGCCTTAGCAAGTAGTTTCCATCTTCGGACCAGCTGCAGGTTGTATGAACTACTGAATTGTCATCTTCATTGACCCAGCTTCCTGTCAGCCATGAAAGTTGTTCCAGTTGCTCTTTGCGGCCAACCACACTGGCCGGAAGATTCTTGAGCGAGTTGATCCTCCACTTGCCATCCGCCTCCAGTGTGTGTAACGCGACATAACGACTTTGAGTCCGCAAGTGGTCTGGTGATTCAGCTGCAAGGACAATGCCTTCTTCCATCACGACCCGGTCAGTGATTTTTCTGATTCGCTCAATCACAATTTCATCGATGGTCGCGTTCTGGGAATTTCGAAATACATTATCGAATACTGCGATAATCGCTTCTCGACCCTGAGTGAGTTCACCAAACTCATCCAGAAATTCGGCGTCAGCCGTGAACATATTCCCGATCGCTGCAGCATCACGCTTCGCGTACGCGTCAACGAATGCTTGAGCACTGGCAAGGAATGGTTTGTGTTCTTCCGCAACTTCAATCGATGGCCGGGGTGTCAACGCAGTCTGGTCTTCCGAGGGTGGAGGATTTTGACCGAAGGCAGAGTTCGCAAAAGCGAAGAGAGCACCGAGTAATAGAAACGGCGCGGCACAAGTGATGTATTTCATGATTTTGGTCGGATCAAGTTTTCTGTGACGAGAGTTGCTAGGCATCGAGAAGCGGATAAGGAGGGTTTGCAGTTGTGGTGTGTCTGACCAGATTGGGGTGTCAGCTTCCTACATGAGGTGTCAGCGTTTGCTCGTGATCGTCTTACACCGCCGGAATATCGACATTGATTTAAACCGACCGAGTGGTTGACGGCACTGCGTTGATTGTAGCAGTAGCTTGGTGGGAAAAGCCAAGAGGGGGGTGGATGATCTATCCTGAGAATTGACTGGTAATTACTACTAAATTGCTCTCTTTTGGCTCCTGCCGTCGTGCCGGTGGGGGGCGTACGAAACCTGATTCATGCACGTGACGCGATGATGTATCCCCCTGGGTCGTTTCTTTTTTGCAACGCGGGTTTGTTCGAGTAAGCCACTTGTCGCCAAAGCGATCCGTTCACAAGATTGGTTTTGCCTGAATAAGCTGGAGGTATGCCTTCTGTGGTCGATGCACAAAGTGAGTTGCGTTTGCATCGCAGTGCCAATCTGCCACGTTTGCGTCTTGTGCCAGCCCACGTAGTGGTTCACAAGTTTTCCCAGATTGCGATCGCAACTCTGCGGTAAACTGCGTGGCAGGAAATACTCGGCAGTTTGAGCAGTTATAAATCTGCGGAAAAATCCATCTTGCTCAGACACTTGCCAGTGATCGTGACTTCTGTTGTGTCGGGCACCGTCCTCAGCGGCGATGATCACCGTGAGGTTTTGTAGAAATTGTTACCGTGTGCTTTGGCAAAATTTGGCTGAGGACTCTGCAGAATTCCGCCCGTGCATTTTCATTACATCAAAATGCCGTTCACAGGTGTTCGCTTCTCTGGCAGATTGGTTTCACCAAGCATTTCACGAACATTGATGTCGATGGTTCGCGATAGGCTTTGGGTGGGCGTGTCCGATGGCCGATTACTGAAGGGATCTTGTAGGAAAATCGAAACTCGATCGACCATCAAAAATGAAAATGCGAAGCTGATGGATGTTGAAACCAGTCCGAACCATGGCAATTCGACGAGGCCAAAGGGCAGGCAAATGACAAACAGATAAATCAGTAGATTTATGATTCGGGTATAGGATCGGGGAAAAGTGG
This sequence comes from Rubripirellula sp., assembly GCA_051010795.1. Taxonomy (GTDB): domain Bacteria; phylum Planctomycetota; class Planctomycetia; order Pirellulales; family Pirellulaceae; genus Rubripirellula. Next base: position 6,463 of record JBPCVE010000450.1, on the reverse strand, counting down.
TGTTGCGAATGCGTTCGCAACCGCCCATTGCATTGGTCAGCCGGAGTAGAGTTTTTTCAAGCTCGATGAACTCGAATGTTTCCAGATGCCCTTGTTGTCTCAGAGCCCGAAGTTCTTGGCCCTGTCGTAAAAGCAACAGATTCGGTACGTGCTTTTCACGAACCTCACCAATTTCTTCGTCATCCAGCAAATTTTCGAGATCTTGCGTTGCGTCTTGACCTCGCAGGCTTCGACTTAGCGAGTAGCACCAAGCGATCTGGCGATGACACATGCGTGTTAATGTCGTCTGACGATTCGTATCAGTCGATGCTGTGAATTCCAATAGCTGGCGTGTCCAGGTGCGGGAATCATTCACGATCGCACCCCACAGAATGCGGGCTTCCCACCACCGGCCGTAACAGGAGTTGGTTCGAAATGCCAGCAGCAAGCCGATGACCGTACCCATGATTGCGATCACGGGAAGCGGAAATGCACTGTCTTTCCATTCGTAGCGAATGTCGAGCGCTTCTATCACGCTCACATACAGAATGACTGCGATAAAATGACGCCACAGTTCGCTGGCAACCGAACCCACGGTGGCTAATGATGTGGCTGCAGGTGTGTACATGGTAAATGGAATCTAATGAGGCAGCGAGACACGAACCGCGATGCAATGGTAACCCCAGCCAAAACGAAGGTTACCTGTGGTCGCACATGATGCATGGGAAGCTTGAGAACGTAGTGGTTTGGGACAGAGTTTCCGAGTCACCGTTGAGGTAACCAGACTGCCCTTCGCTGAACGGCAGCCTGTTATCATGCATTAACGAGTTGGCGGAGGGGGAAGATTCAACGTCGATGATGCGCTGGTGATGGTTTGCTGGTAGTGCCGCAGGACACCATAAACCGACTGAAATGCGGGATAAGAAGCAAGCTGTTTGTACGCCGGATTTGTTGCGACCGCTTCGAAGTGTTCTACAACTGTCGCGATCTCAGATTCTGAAGGGTGCCCGCCTGTCAAGAAAATGGACGAGGGCAGTGCCAGGTAATTCTTCCAATTATCGTCCAGCTTCTCGTACAACTCTGGGGCCAGTTTCGTAAGCTGTGTTCTTAGGACATCCGCCTCAGACCCAACTTGTTGACGGATGATTGGTGGGTTTTGGGTGATCACCGTGACCGTGCTTGCCGCAGTCGCAGGGACGGCAGGGACTGGTTGCCCCGTGCCCGCAGTAGGAGTGCCAAATGGAACGCCCAGATTGCCACCCACAGGTGCCGCAGGTACGACTGCGGTGGGAGTCGGTTGCGGAACCGTGCCAGCATAGCGAGCAATGGTCTGCGTTAACTGCAACGCAGCTGGCGGGATGACCAAAGGAGTCCCAGGACCAGCACTGTGGTAATAAGAACTGGTGGCCAGTGGATCCGTACGAACCACTGAGCCATCAATGGAAACGCCGGCAAACAATCCTCGGCTGCGAGAATAAGTATAAATTTCCGCTTTGAGTTGACCGTCAGTCGCGGCAGCGGTTTGACGTCCAACAGGGCCAGCAGATGCAGCCGCGTCAGCGCCGATTGTTAGTTTCCCTTGAAGAATACCCTGAACGCTATTGAGCGTTTTGAATACCAAAATGATGTCGGAGGACTGGACCCCTACCTGCCATCCGATGTTGCCACCGGTCAGCGTGATGAAGACGGGAGCGTGCCAAATACCATTGGCATCGCGAATGAACAATAGACCGCGGCCAAACCTTGCACCCACGATAAAGCCACCCTTGATCACGTTGGGAATGATCGCAACGCCATAAGCATCCGACAGCATCGCCTGCGGAATCTTGTTCCCCGGCGTGGTCATTGCCTCGCTCAGCACAGACGTGGCGGCTTGAACTGTGGCCGCTTCCATTTGTTGGCCGTGGGCAACTCGCGAAGAAACGGTTGAAGTCAAGAAAATGGCGATCAGAAGTGTTGGAAACGAGTAACGAAACATCTTCCTGGAGTCCTTCACGGTGCGAGCAATTCTTAAACTGAGCAGAAGGCACAGTGTAGAGGGTTTGGCGGATTTCCAAAACACGAACCTTGTCATACTTCACCGAAGTGCAGAAATGTAAATGCAAGCATTTCGTGAGCCCGCAAGATACCTGTCGTACTGACTCTGGGGCTTACGGAAGCTTAAGCACCGACTGCTTCAAGAATCGGTTGGGTGACATCTTCGTGATCAGTGAGTTTTGATCAGTGAGTTTTGATCAGTGAGTCGCGTCATGTGTTGTGTGTTGCCTTGTGATGGGTCGTCTTACCCTTTGCCGGATTTTTGACGCTGTCTTCCTCCGTTTTAGGCTGGCTTCGGGTCGCTGTCTGGCTTCGGCGTCTTGGTGTTCGGAGACGACTTGGGCAGTTGGCCGGCCATCGCAATCGAGCCTCGGCCCACTTGTTCGCAGGTGGCGGCGGCATGCCCAAAGTCAGCGTCCAAATGGGTGACGCGATCAAGATTTATCATCACTGCCTTGCCTGACCATGGATCAGGTGATCCAGGTAAAAAAATGGTGGCCAGACCCTGTTTTTCATCCCGTTCTGTTTCAAAGGCGATGCGTTGGCACTCGTCGAACACCACAAGCACAGGTTTCATTTGAGGCCTTGTTTCATTGCCCCCAATCGTATCCGCCATCTGATCCTTGAGGATCGAATAGCGTGGAAAGAAAAGCGCAAGCTTTTTCTCGAACGCTGTAGATATCTTCTTTCCAAGTGACCAGCGTGCAAACATACCAGCGGCGAAACAGAGCAGCAGGATGAGAGCGATGGACAGTCCGACAAGGATAGCGATCCCAGTCGGGGTTTTTACGGGAATGTACTTGTTGAGTGCCGATGCTACCGATACGACAAGCGGGGTGATTTGCCCGACTAATGCCCCCAATACAATCAGAGGCAACAGAAACAGCAGTCCGCCGATCGCCGTTGTCTTCAAGAAATTGATGAAACGTTTTGACTTTTTGACGATCATGCAGCATTCATGGGGTCGGTAGATGCAGTAATGGTAAACGCCGTGATGAAAACGCCACGATGCGTGGTCGGTGGATCGGCGAATTCACCGATTGCCAGTCGGTTTCATGCTGTCTTTTTTGGGCCTACAGCGGAATGTACTCCAAGAAACCGATCATCATTTCATCCTCACTCTGCGGACCCCAACGCACACGTTTGTCAGGATCGGGATTCGACAGATTGTTTGCCGAGTTATCGAAGACAGCGGTGCAACGAATGAATTGCCCTGGTCGAATTAATTTCGGTTTCTTGAGGATGTATTTCAGTTGCCAATTGAAGTCGTATGCTGGCACATCCAGCAGTGTTTCAATGACAGTATCATTTTTGGCATCGATCAGATCATACCGAAACGATTTTCCTCTCAAATGCATGTGGGGAGTCATGCTGACTAAGGCAACATTCCGCATCGTTTTTTTTGAATCTTGAACCCTTTGCTGGTCAGGATCATTCTTTTCGATGATTAGTTGCCTAGGAGGAAAGCTTGCAGCATCTCCCTTCAGTTCGCGTTTTATTTTGGAGGGTTCTTTTGCAAAGCAAATGCCAACAGAGCTTTGATCTTTTTGCGCATGTCCATCTGGCGTGTAGTGCATTTCGAACAGCAACTTACTGCCAGCTTTCACCTTGATCGCAACTCCATCAGGCGTTGTGAGCGGAATCGAACCTGGAGCGTAGCCAGCAAGAATGGGGCCACGCATTCTCAAATAGTTTCTGGGTGAGGTGTCTGGTGGAATTATATGCAACAAAATGTGATGCACGATACTACGATTTTGGGGGCGTGCTTCTGTGGCGACAATGTACTTGTCCTCCGTCCATTCCGGATCAATTACAAAGTGTTGGTAATCGACGGTTCCCTCAGCTGGGACAGGGTATGCCTGGGGCATTGTGATGATCTGATCGGGTTCTGGTATTTGCCAACCTTCTGTAAACACGGGTGGTGTTGGCAGATCAGCCAAATCCCCTTCGGGCATGCCATTTTCAATCCACGTGAAGATGAGGTCTTTTTGATCTGCACTTAATCTTGGATCGTTAGCAAATTCACCATGTTTTGGATTGGCAAACCAAGGTGGCATTCGACTTTCCTCGAGGACCTCCATGATGGTGTCTTCCCAGCCGACCACATCTTCGTAACAAGTCAGATTGAAAGGAGCGATTTCACCCTCACGGTGGCAACTCATGCAGTGGTTGTTGAAAATTGGTGCAATATGTTTCGTGAACGTGATTGAACCGGTGGGGGTGACGCTCTTTATGCGGCCAATGTGACAGCCCTCGATAGGAGTTTCAGCAACAGCAATATCCTCTCCTGCAAGCAACTGCTTGATCGCGTCTGACAATTCCGAAACTTCGGGGCGTGCTCGCGACCCGCCGACATAGTATTGGTCATCGATTCGGCCGTGGTACCTTACGGCGAAAGTAGAGTCGAGTAGGAATACTTCGGGGGTGCGCTCAGCAGCAAAGGCGTCCGCGACCTTGTTGCCGAGGTCCTTCAGTATCTGAAATGTGATGCCGTGACGATGACTGTACGTTAAGACTTCGGTCAAACTGTCCTGTTTATTCGAATTGATACCAATGACTACAACGTCATCTGTACCGAACGTTTGCTGAAGCTTTTCGAGTCGCGGGCCATAGAGTTTGGCTAATGGGCATTCGGTTCCAAGAAAGGCCACGACGATCGCCTTCTTGTTCGAAAATTTTTCCAGTGAAACAGCACGGCCGTAGCAGTTGTCCAGCGTGAACGGAGAGACTTTTTTTCCGATATGGGCCTCGAGGATTGGTTCGGTACCCGAGGTCGTCTCTGAATGAATGGTCAGGCACGCAACAGCAAGCACCAGTAGTGTGAGTCTTTGCAGGAGTGTGAGTATTGGAAACATGAGTGATCTTCGTAATGGATATGAATTTCGACGCTGTATCGCCTACAGTCTCTCAGGGTGACTCGAAATGCTGACGCGCTGTTGGGAGCGACAGTTCGAAATGAGGCACTGGAATCATCGTATGTTGTTCAATTTTTCAGTCTTATGTCGACTCTGGGTGGTGAGGTAGTCGAATCATCAAACAGGCACCACCCAAAGTGCTCTTGCTGACGATAACCCTGCCTTTGTGCTGCTTGGTGATGCGTTGAACTAACGCCAGGCCTAGTCCCACACCCCGATTGTCACCTTGGTTCAGCCTCGTGAATGGCTCAAAGACGGTTTCCCATTGGTCTTCGGGAATACCGTTGCCGTCATCCTCAATCTTGATTACCACAGCTTGCTCAATGATCTGTGCAGACAGCATGACTCGTGATTTAGCATGTTGCCCAGCATTGCTGACCAGATTTTCGATCGCTCTTGCCAAACTGGCTGAATGAGCCCGTGTGGTCAACTGCGCAGGGTCAGTGGGAAGAATGTACTTGATGTGGGGGTACAAGGGGGCATGGAAATCTACTGCTTCTTCGATCAGATTCCAGATGTTCACGAGTTCCGAAGGCCTTTCCGAAGCATTGGAATCAATTCTGGCGTAAGTGAGTAACTCGCCAACAAGCGAATCGAGTTTTTCGGTAGCATCATCAATGGAGTTGAGTCGATTGCGTCGTTCGTCCTCGTTCTTTGCGGTCTCGATAAGGTCCGTTGCAAAACGGATTCTAGCCAAGGGAGTGCGTAGTTCATGTGAGACGGCTTGCAGTAGTTCACGCTGTGACCGAACCAAGGACTCGGTGCGGTCTGCCATTGCATTGAACGCTGTTACCAAAGCCAGATCTTGTGATCGTGATTTGGTCGGTATGCGGGCATTGAGATTACCACCGGCAATGGAAGTCGCTGTGATTTCTACCGCGCGAAACTGCTTGGCAACGGGACGTAGCAGGATTGCGATCGCAAGGGCGGCCAGCAAAAATATAATCCCATAACCCAGTGTGACTTGGACGCGACTTGGCCCAACGAATTGCGGCAGAGGACCAAATAGCAGAAAGTATTCCGGATCTGCACTCTTGGTTGTTCGACGCTCTGTATCAGCTTGCCTCTCCGAATCGTTTTGCTTCGCTGTCTCTCTCTGGCTCACTGCTTCAGTCACGGATTGTGAATCACCACGCCAAGACGAATCCAGGTCATCAGCAATCGATTTTTCAGGTTTTGGTTGCGGGAAGACAGCGATCCCGAGATGTTTTCCCAGCAGTACGACCTCACCGTCGATCAAGCGTTGCCGATAGGGATCCTCTAACCAAGTCGCATCATTGAAGGATAAGAGGTACATCGGGTAATCGAAGTTACCCGCAACCTGAAGATAGTTAGATGTCGAACTGGATAAATCTTCATTCCAAAAAGCTTCTACTTCGTCACGGGCCAGTCGGACGCCCCCACCGAGTGCGTTTTCGACCACGTTGACATTTTGGGTCGAAGATAAGTTCGCGACGTAGGCCTGTACCAGCCACGCTACGACTAGAATGACGACGACACCAACATAAAAGCGAAAGAACAATCGTGTCATG
>JBPCVE010000449.1:0-3145 GCA_051010795.1 Rubripirellula sp. | reverse complement strand
CGCATGATGCGTGGTTTGGTTCAAACCCTCAGTGATCTCTTTCAGCTTGCCGCTGCTGCGGTTGTACAGCATGATGCGATTGCGATCTGACTCGAAACCAGCCCGTTCCATCGAGTGAAATGCGATGTTGGTCCCGTCTGGTGAGTAGGCGGGATCCATGTCATAGCCCGGCATACCGGGGGTGATGTTCTTGAGAGGCCCACCTTCGGTGCTGACCAGATAAATGCCGCTGTCGGTACTTTCAGCTGGATTGTTGACGAGTTTGAGCGTCAACGCCATCTCATTACCATCGTTAGAAAACGTAAACTGTTCCGATCCACCAAATGGTGGCAGAGGGCAATCGGCTCGCAGGGTTGCCATCAAGTCCACGGGTTCCGACGCTTTCCCCTCGATATCGATTTTGGCAACGTGAACGTGGCTGTAGGCATAATCGTGCCATTGGTTCCAGTGCCGGTACATCAGCGAATCGATGATGCGGGCGTCGGCTTTGGGAAGGTCTGCATAGATCTCGGTGACTTCCTTGTCAATCTTGACATCAACGGTGAAGGCAATCGCGTCACCTGATGGCGATGTGATCAGATTGGCGATGCCGTCTTCGACATGGGTAAGCTGTTTTGCGATCCCAGTGGTTGGATCCAGCATCCATGCCTGTGGTTCGCCCGGCTCTTCTTCTTTGTCTTCTTCGTTTGCATTTTTCTTGTTGCCTTTGGACGCCGATTCGCCGGGGGCAATGTAGACCAACTTGTTTCCACCGGGGTGCGCAAGCCAATTCAAACTTCCGAGCCCTTTGACATCGCTGAGCAGAGCCTCAGCCTTGCTTTCCACTCGTGCTGAATCGAAGGCGGCTATCCTGACATCACTTTCCAATGATTCTAGCAGCGCCGATTCTGGCAGCGGTTGTACCAGTAATGAGCTGGTTCCGCTGTTTTCTGCGAGTTCATAACGCTTCACGAGATACGCGACGGTTTTGCCATCGGGTGAAACGGACGCATCTCCAATACGGGCAAGGTCCCATAGTGTTTCCGGTGTCAGGCGATCTGCCGAGGCAGAGGTGGTGATAACAAATAGAAGCAGGCAGGTCAGAATCGTACCGGTTAGACGCATGTTGTATTCTCGAAGCATGGTGCGTGTCAGCAAGGACCAGCTCGCGTCACGGGCGAGGGGTCCGAGCCCGAATTGTAACGAAGTCAACAGCAGATGCACGCCAAGAGGCCGGATGAATTGAGGTGTTTGGAACCAAAATCCCATCCATGCCTACCGTCGGGCTCCGGGGAAGTAACGTTTTTTACTTGGTTCTAAAAATCTCGCTCTGGACCAACGCAAGCAGCAGGTCACGAAAACGATATTCATTGGTGGCTTGACTGGCGACAATTTCCTTGATGATTTTCCGCTCACGGTAGTTCATTTGCCGCCCCGTGGCGTAGCTCAAAAGCTTTTCGGATACGCAGCACACAAAAGGTTCCGGATTGTCTTTCAGCCAACGCTTCAAATCCTGGATGTCACTCAGTTCTTGTCCGTCGGGAAGCATGCCTGAGGCATCGATCTTGGCCCCATCAAGGCGATTGCTTTTCCCTTTTTTCTCAACGTATTTTGGGTAGTGGTCTCGCCACCGTCCAACGGGATCAAAGTTCTCTAGGACGAACCCAAGAGGATCGATCGCCTGGTGGCACGCAGCGCAGCTTTCTGAATCCATGTGGGCTGCCAGTCTCTCCTTGGGGCTATTCGTGCCACGGGTGTCAGGCGTGAGGGCTGGAACTGCATTGGGCGGCTCGGGGGGAGGACTGCCCAAGATGTTTTCCAGTACCCATACGCCTCGGAGGACGGGTTGCGTGTCGACGCCATTAGCGGTCGCCATCAACACTGCTGGCATGGTCAGCAATCCACCGCGTCTTGCGTCCCGTTCGATGGCGACTTGCCGCATACCTTTGGGGATTTTTCTGGATTCTCCTTTCCCTGCAGGTTTGTATTGCTGCAGTCCGTAAAATTCCCAGCCCAGAATCTCGTCGGTGAAAATGAAATCTGGTGTGATCAAATCATGCACCGGCAGATTGTTATCGAGCACGTGTTGGAATGTACGTTGGACTTCTCGCTTCATCGATGCTTTGTGAGTCGGCTTGAAGTTTTTCATCAAGCGAACATCTGGCATCAGGTGATTCAACGTTTCCAGCCCCAACCACTGTGTGGTGAAATCTGCAGCCAACGCTGGTGATGAACAGAGTCTGTTTGCCTGAGAAATCAGTGTCTTGGTGTTTCCCAGGCGTCCTTCGTTTGCGACCTTTTGAAGTTTTTCATCCGGGGGCATCGACTTCAGAAAATAAGAAAGCCGACTTGCCAATTCGTTGTCGGTAAGTTTTCCATCGCCAATGTTACGGTACAAAAATGCAGGGGAAAGAAGTGCAGAGCGAATAGCAAGATGCAGTCCTTGGTCGATGGATCCTGTTCGCTGGTGTTCGGTTTGAATCAGGTTGGCGTAGGCTGTGATTTCACTTTCCAGAGCGGACCGCCTGAAGGTTTTGCCGAGGAACTGTGTGAGAAATGATCCGATTTCTGAGCGTGAGCTCGTGTCTGAAAGTCCTGCAGTGAGTTCTTCGCGTCTTTTGAGTCGGAGTAGCTCGTCTTTGCTTTGGTAAACTTCCGTCGGTCCAACGATTTTCAAGCGGTGGATTCCCAGATAAGGACCCTGTTCAAAAAAACGATAGACCAGTGTTTCTCCTGACTTGACCGAGTTTTTGGCCATGGCAGTCACCACCGCGTCACGTTTGGATTTCTGGTTGATGTAGGGAGTTGCATCGAGGTTAGGGTCGCTTAGCTTTTCCACGACGCGAGCCCAACCACTTCCACCTCTTGCCGGATCGCCTACCGCATTCCATGCAGCAGCCAGTCGGGGTTGCTCGTCAAACAGTTGGGTCAGCAATGTTTTGTAGGCAGTTTTGTTTTCGTAATCGAGTGCACCGTTGGTGAATCGAAGCGTTACGGTTTCACCTTTTTCCAGCCGGACTTCCACTGTGTTCGTGCGAGGCTCTGTCTCGTTGAATTTCAACTTGCCGAGTACTCGCGAATTAGATTTCACGCTCGTCATTGCACTGACCTCAAGTTCTGCAGGAAGCGAAGCATTGGGTGAGGCGGCAGCTGTGATTTCGATCAG
>JBPCVE010000448.1:0-19251 GCA_051010795.1 Rubripirellula sp. | reverse complement strand
AGCCTGATGGACATAGCATTGATTTGTTGTGGGCTGATTTTGTTGACGCGATCGAAACTGGGCGACGCCCCACTTGTGATGTGCAGATTGGACACGATGCCACGAACATGAGTCTTCTTGGCATGCTGTCCATGAAACTGGGCAGGAGTGTGAATTGGGATGGAGAGCAGGAGCGGGTGGTGGGTGATGACGAGGCAAATGCCTTGTTGAGTCGCCCGTATCACAACGGTTGGGAATACCCAGGTACTGCGTGACCTTGCCGAACTGGCGCAATTGGCTCCATGGACACGCCGGCACGTTCCGTGGTTTCGCCATTATATCCTGTGTTCTGCCAAAACTCCTTGCCCTGAATTGCGAGCGGCAGCTATCGCAGCCTAGCTCGAGGAACTGCTCGGTAAGTTGCTTCAAGAAGTCGTAGGTTCAATGTTGCCAGCGGTGGCGGAGGCTGAGCCACCTTCCGCAGCGTCGGTGTTGTCTGAGTCGGTCATGATGGTACTGGCGTCCCGCTCTGCGAGCTCGTGATTTAGAATTTCCAATAGGGTCTGCATGAACACGACCACCATGGGGCCCACCAGGATTCCGATGGGGCCAAACACTTTCACACCGCCCAAAACACTCAGTAGTGCGAATAGTGGGTGCATGGTGGAGCGCCCATGGAGAACATACATCTTGATGACGTTGTCGATCGACGAGACAATTCCCGCGCCGTACAGAAACAGCGCCAATGCGACATACCAACGTTGCTCGACGGCACCAAGGTAAAGTACGCACGGAATCCAAACGGAGGCTGCACCAAGGAATGGAACCAGTGCCATGAGGCTAGTGATTAAGAATAGGAAGATCACGGAGTCGAAGCCGCAGGCCCAGAACGCCAATGCAGCGAGGATGCCTTGAGCCAAAGCGCTGCAGACACTTGCAAGCACAACGGCTCGGCTGGTGCGGTCAAACTCTAGCAGCAAGCGAGTCTCATAGTTGTCGTCGAGTGGGCTGAGACGCATCAACGTGCGCACCATGCTCGCTCCATCGAGAAGGAAGAAATAGATCGCGATTACTAGAATCAGCATTCCAATGATCGACTGAAGCAGAAAACCTCCTGTAGCGCTAGTCAGCGACACGAATCGAGGCTGCAGCACCTCGCGCCCCCGATTCAGTAAATCTTTAAAAGACTCAGTACTTGGGTTTGCAAGCAGCCGCACTTGACTTCGAAAGGTGCCGCCCAGAAGGATTCGCATCCATGAGCGTATGGCTGCTGATGCGATGACGCTTTGCCGATGAAACTTTTCTTCGGCACTCAGCTTCCCAACCAACTCGTCAGTATCGGACTGGGTTGAATCAGCGTTATGCGTCAGAACTGCATTCCTGAACTCAACCAGCCTTTCTTCTGCAATACGAGCAGCCTCATCAGCTGTCGCGGGTCCATCAACTTTCGACTGCAGGTATTTGACAAGGGTGAGCGCTTCGGTGATGTTCTCTATAACCATCTCCTGGGCAACTTTTGCTTCGCTGCTGATGATGGGGGTACCATCGATGTCGGCACGTTCGGGTTCGTCCAGGTTGTCCGAGAGGGAGTCAAGCCGGCGGAACTGTTCCGCGTAGGGAAGTGAGATTCCCACTTGTTCTCTACCACGATCCAGGGCTGCTGAAAGGTCATTGAAGTCAACATGGCTGACCATCGCCGTGAACTGGCTAGCTGCAACAGAAATTAAAAGAAAAATCGGAAACAGGACGACCGTCATGATTAGCAAGGTCGTAGCCATGGCGGCCAGTTGACGACGCTGTTTGCAGCGTTTCAGGATGTGAAGGTAAATCGGGCGGAAAAGAACAACTAAGAGTGCTGCCAGAAACAGTGGCACAAAAAAGCCTGCCATTACTTTGTAGAACAACGCGCCTACCGCCAGAATTCCGAGGATCAACATCACTACGGAAAGAATGCGAGAGAGTGACGGCAAGGGGGGCAGTGCTGGGGACGAAACAGCCATGTGAGCTGAGTCAATGGCCGACCCCTCGGCTTTCGGCTCGTTTGCGCGAGACGCCGTATCTTTTGCGCCTGCGTTTTGGACCTTTTTGTCGGCTGCAGGTCCGGACACGTTGTGTTTTCGCTGTTTTTTTCTTTTGGACATCTGTTCTGGGCTCAGTAAAACTGATCAATAGATGACGGATGGAGGCGTTCGGCGTACAGTGTGGCACAGGTGAGGGGCGAAGTCAGCCCGTTTTTCGTCCTTCCTCAGCTCACGACGCAATGTTTCGGGCATCGGCGAACTCGTTGATTTACCACGCTCCCAGCAAAGAGCGATGAGTTGAGGAGAGTATTTTGACTTCAACCGAAGATCAAATTGAACAAAGTAAGCACAGCAATCGGCTGCTATTGAAGAGGTATAAGCCTCTGTTTCTTCGCGTTGCGAAATGGGTGATTGCTGTCTTGGTTGTGGGGGGATTGTGGATCGCTGGGCGTTCGGCAGTAACTCAATGGAAAGAGGAAAAATCCAAAGTCCAGCAACAGATCGAGTCGATTGACTCAGAATTGGAAGCGGCAACGCAAGTTGAACGTGAGGCCTTGCTTCTTCGTCGTGAGACGCTCGTGGCGTCGTTACCTAATTGGACATCAATCCGATGGCATTATGTGCTGGCAGCCGGCTTTTTATATGGATTGGGGTTACTGCCATCCGGGTTTTTGCTTCGGCGGGCGCTGGTGTCGTTGGGGCAACGACCACGCACCGGCACGGTACTTGCTGCACAACTGATGGGGCATATTGGAAAATACGTCCCTGGAAAGGCAATGGTGATTGTGATCCGAGCTGGGGTACTCGCACGTGATGGTGTAAAGCCGGTGCAGGCAACCATGAGTGTCTTTCTTGAAACGTTTTTGATGATGGCGGTTGGGGGAGCGGTTGCTGGAATCGTGGTGCTGTGGCTTCCGGTTCCGGCTTGGATTTCGTTCATGGCTGGCGGCATTGCGATTGTTGCCAGCTTGCCAACTTTTCCGCTGGTGCTCAAAGTTGTTGCGAAACGTCTCATCAAGGATTTTTCGGCAGTTGCCGATGGGGAAATCGGTTGGGGGTTGTTTTTTGCAGGATGGGCGTGGTCGTCCTTGTCATGGTTACTCATTGGAGCCTCGTTCACCGTGCTGGTTTCCGCGATTCCTGGTTTCTCAGCGATGGGGGAAAATGTCGCACCGAGTTTGGTGGAGTTGTACCTTGTTTGCACAGCTGCCATGAGTCTGGCCGTTGTGATTGGCTTCGCATCCCTTTTGCCCGGTGGGGCTGGGATTCGTGAGTTGGTGGTCACAACCGTCTTAGCAGTTTCCATCGGAACGACTCATGCAATTCTTGCGGCCATTGCGGCTCGCTTATTATTCGCAACGGTGGAAGGGGTCGTTGCGTTGTGTTCCTGGCTTTGGTTGCGAGCTTGTAGTCGCACTGCTGGGGAAGAACCGGCTGCGAACGCGCTGCAAAGCGGGGTTCGCTGAATGACGCAAGTCGGGTTTGATGATGCTTGCAGCATCAACGCAGATTAAGCGACATTTTGCTATACCTAAAGGGTCGATACCGTTTCCGACTTCTTGATTGCTGCCATTTTTGTGTTTTAAATCATCTAGGTGGGCGAGTGAAACTGAGTCGAGGCTCGCGTTGCTTTTCGTTGGACATCATTGGAAACTGTTTACCTGCCAGCATCAGCTTGGCTTTTGGGTAGGCTATTTCCGCTTTTCTATCGCAGCCGAAATTTCGCGTTTCATTCTGCGAGATCGGTGGTCGTAGCCTGCTTGCGGCGGTACATCAAGTGTGGATTGATGCTGTACTGGCTTCGCCGATGCAGGCATTTTGCGATTGGGTGCGTGGTTCGCCTGATGAGTGAAGGGTGGCTGATGGAGTTGGTGGCAAGTCGTGGCTGATTGCTACGGTATCGCCACTGCCGTAGAATGCCGTTAATGGTTGGGCACACTTGCTCATCCCCTCTTTCTGCCAACCTTTGATACGATCTTGATAGCAGCATTTAAATACTCGGTGGCGTTGGTCGTTCCGTTGGCGTTGACCGCGGCGATGGTTCTGTACGGCAATGGAGCGTCCCGGTTCGCTGAGGCGCAGGACGCTGGCAATGAGGAACAGGGCTCATCGACCAGTGAACAGGAAGCGACGGGACCCGCGGTAGATACAACTCCTGCAGAGGACGTAGGCACAACAAGTTCACCCAAGGCTGGGAATCCTGTGGACGGCTCAGCTAATGGTCTGCCGGCGCCCACTGTCACTGTCGCCAATGCTGGTGCCTCGCGGCATGTCGCCGGGCGTTGGTCTACGTTGAGCGTGAATGGATTGAACAGGACCAGTGAAGACGCTGAGGAAATGAGCGTTGTGACCGTAGGTGAAGCATCTGGGCTTCAATACGGTCGTCGTTTGTGGATTCCCGCTGGATCGAAACGTCAATCATGGTTGGCAGTCCAGATTCCCGAGGATGTGTCTTCTGCCCGCGGTTCATCCCCGTCAGGTCCTGAAATTTACACGGAACTGACCACTATGCAGCTCAAAGAGACAGAGCGTGGTGAGGAGTTCAAAGCGAATGCAGTCGGCATGCCCAAAGGAAAGCGGCGTCTGTTGCTTTCAAGTGAGGCGTATCGGACAGGGACGATGCTTGCACCACGTATCAATTCGCTCATTGCGGAGTACCAAGCGGGCGTGATCAGTAAGACGCTGTATGCAATTTCCGACAGCCAACGCAGCGGGGCTCAGGACCTCGGGATGGTTGACCTGAATCGCGGTTTCATCCCGCCCACGTCCAAGCCATTGGATCCTTTGGATCAACTGATCATTGCAGATGACGCTGTCTTGGCGGACACGGTTGGGGTGCGGAGGATCAGGTCGTGGCTGAATCATGGTGGTCGACTTTGGATCATGGTCGATCAGGTCAGTCCCGAATCTGTTCAAAAGCTGATTGGCGATGCGATGTGTTACGGCGTCGTTGATGAAATTGAGCTAAATGATTTTCAGATACGTGTTCGGGCACAGCATTCTTCATCTCAAGATGAATATACCGAGATGAGTTTCGATAACCCTATTCGGATGTCGAGGGTCGTTGTGGACACCGAGGATGTTGTTTGCGACATCGATGGATGGCCGGCAGCGTTTTGGAAGCAGGTGGGGCAGGGCGAGGTGTTGTTCACCACGCTGGGGGCTCGTGGCTGGTTGTTGGATGCAAAACTTTCTCCCCCGTTGAAGTCACTTGCCGGCCGGTTCTTTGTGTCAAAACTGGACCCACCCGAGCATGTAGCTGAAGTATCCCAAGTGCTTGACGGCGAGATTGGTTACAAAATTCCGAGTCGAAGTTCAGTCGCCTGGGTGTTGTCGCTGCAGATGTTGGTGGTAGTCATCGGCGGAGCAACGCTGATGTACCATAAGCAACTCCAAGGGTTAGCGGTGTTGGTTCCCGTTTCAGCCCTTACTGCCATGGTGATCCTGGTTGCTATGGGTAAGATGAACACTTCCAAGGTGCCATCGACCATTGCTACTGGTCAGATCGTGCGAACGACGCCCGACAGTGCCACCGCGGGAGTAAGTTCTGTCGCGGCTATTTACAGTCAAGAAGAGCGTGCCTTGCCGATTGCGGCTGGAGGTGACATTACCACACATCTGGTGAGTCAGGATGATGGTGCGCCCAAGCGGGTGGTTTGGGATGATGCCGGTGGATCGAAGTGGTATTTCGTTAATCAGCCACCGGGGGTGGTGCAGCACGTCGAGTCAGAAGCGGTGGTTGAGATCGACCAGCCGTGGAACGCGATTGGAAAGTTCACGCCGGATGGCTTCGAGGTCAGAACAGATGGCTTGGACCCGCGTGTCTGTGAAGACAGTTTTGTGGCAACGGTCGGGACGCCTGATTTGGCACTCGTGCTTGGCGACGAACCCGAGCAAATTTATCGTGGTAACGGTGTCCTCGTAGCCGGGCGGTTTATCGGTAGCAGCGTCTTGTCGGAAAGACAGCAGAAGCGGCAGGAGTTGCTGCGGGATTTGTCCGCCCCCGACGTAGATTTTTTCAGTCAGGAACCAACCCTTGTGACATGGACAAAACCACTTGAGATTGGCCTTGAGTTTGGTGAAGGTTATGAGCGGGTCGGTTGGTCTCTTGTTTCGTTGCCCCTACGCTTTGAAAAAACGCCTCCAGGCACAGCATTCAAGGTGCCATCGACCTTTGTTCGACAGGGGGAACTGTTAGGGAGCCTTGGTTCCCAATTCTACAATGCCAACACCGGGAAATGGCTTGATGGTCTCGTGAAGCCGGGTGAGGTGGGCGTTCGCTGTTCAGTTCCTCAATCCGTTGTGCCTTGCGATTTGAGCAACGCGCAGATTGATCTGACGATTAAGGCTCCGGGCAGGACCGTGGCAATCAAAGGGTTTGTTGATGGTGAATTCAAAACGTTGCATGAATTTTTGAGCCCCATTGGGCCGGTGCAGTATTCGATCACTGACCCCGCTGCACTGCTGCTTGATGAAAAGGGTGGGCTACGAATGAAAATCAGTGTTTCCGAATCGGATGAGCAAAAGGCGGCGGCAGCAATCGCACGTGAGTCAGCCAACTTGGAAGCCGAGCCGTTACGTAACACTTGGGGAATTGAGTCTTTGCAAGTCAGTTTCGAAGGAGTTGCAAAGTGAACGATACACACAGCGGTTGGATTGGAAACGGAGATGTCAGTGAGCGATAATAGTGCAGTCATTCAAATTGACCAATTAACAAAGCAGTACGGTGAGTTCACCGCATTGGATTCGTTATCGATGCAGGTAGAACAAGGTCAAATCATGGGGTTTATTGGGCCAAATGGCGCGGGCAAAACCACGACGATCAAAATCTTGGTCGGACTGCTCAAGCCGACGTCCGGTGGTGCACGCATTGCTGGCGCGGATTGCCTGTCGGAGTCCCGGAAAATTAAGAAGCTTGTGGGGTACATGCCGGATGATTTTGGCAAATACAACAATATGAGAGTGAGCGAATATCTTGATTTCTTCGGTGCGGTTTACGGAATCGCTCGCAAACCTCGCTTGAGACGCGTGGATGAGGTTCTTGAGATTGCTGGGGCGACTTACATGAAGGATCTGTTCGTGGATGCCCTGAGTCGTGGAATGCAGCAGCGGGTCGCATTGGCTCGAACCATGATGCATGACCCCGAGGTCCTGATTCTTGATGAGCCCGCGAATGGTTTGGACCCCCAGGCCCGGATCGATATGCGGACCTTGTTGCTGAAGTTGAGTGATATGGGAAAGACGTTAATCGTCACCAGCCACATCCTTCCGGAGCTGGCACGAGTTTGTGATGTCGTCGCAATGATCACCAAAGGGAAGTTGCGAGCATTTGGGACCGTTGACAGCATCATGAAAGATATTCAACAGCGAAGAACTTTTGAAATTCAACTGCTGCAACGCGAACGTGTGGCCGATGCCACGAAGTCAGTTCAGAATTGGCTTGATCAACAAGCAGATCAGGAGAAGGGCGGTCCAGGAACAGCGACCGGCGCCGAGGCTGAGCAAATGGTCAGGTTCAATACCAGCTTGGCTGATGATGCGATTGCCCCGTTGCTTGCTCAACTAGTGCAACAAGGACAGCCTGTGTCGCAATTCCGCGAAGTGGCTACCGATCTTGAAGATGCGTTTTTGCATGTTGCTAACGAAGAGCAAGTTTCGGATGGTCCAGCAGAACCCGCGCAGGTGGCTGCATCATGAACCCAGTCATACGTCGAGAATTCATTGGGATTTTGAGGTCGCCGCGTGCTTTCGGCATGTTGGCGTGTCTGACGCTGGTGTTTTCCATTTCGGTGTTGATGCGGTGGCCATCCGATGCTTCAGTTGATCTCAGTGGGCTGCAGTCATTGCAGGTGTTTCGTATTTTCGGTTACGGCATGATGACGGGAGTGATCTTCCTTGTACCGGCATTCCCGGCGACGTCGCTTGTAAATGAGAAGAATAGCGGCACATTAGCTCTGTTGCTTAATTCGCCGATGAATGGAGCGTCGATTTATCTGGGTAAGATTGCAGGGGTCTTGCTGTTCAGCTTATTGGTTTTGCTGTGCAGTTTGCCGGCGTCGGCAGCATGCTATGCGATGGGTGGTATCAGTGGTGACAAGTTCTTGTTCCTCTATCTGGTGCTGGGGCTGCTTGCGTTGCAATATACGACCCTCGGGATGTTGATCAGCAGTTACGTTCAATCGAGCGATGCCGCGGTGCGTCTCACTTATGCCGCTGTTTTCGGGCTTCTGTTCTTGAGTTTGTTGCCCGACGCTTTCTTTCGAGGCACGGCGGTCGGGGGTGCCTTTGCTGCCCAAACAGGTGATTGGATTCGAAACCTGTCACCGCTGCCAGCGGTCATGGAGATCATGGGGCAGGGGAGTGTTGGTTCGTTTGGGTTGAAGACCCTGCCCGGTTTTACGCGTTTTATTTTGCTTGCGGTTTTAAGCGCAGTCGGTTTAGCGTTTTGGACGATTTCCAGATTGAATCATCGGATTTTTGATCAGTCTCGGTCAAAAGGTGTGATTACGGATGATCGAAAGGCGATGTCACGCGTGTTTCGGCGACTCGTCTATATCGTCGACCCGCAGCGACGTAAGGGCGGGATTCCGTGGTACCTTAATCCGGTGATGGTGAAGGAGTATCGTTGCAGGCGGTTCGGTAGGGCTCAGTGGTTGCTGAGGTTGGTATCTGTCTGTGCGGTGACTTCCATGGTGTTGACTTACATGGCCGCGACGGGAATCACGTCTTGGGGCGTGGAAACGATTGGAGCATTATTGGTGTTGCTTCAAGTGGTGCTTGTGATCGTGCTCGCCCCAAGTTTGGGCTCGGGGTTGATCAGTGGTGAAAGAGATAGTGGCGGTTGGGAATTACTGCGGATGACACCGATCTCTTCGTTCCGCTTGGTGTTCGGAAAGCTGATGAGCGTGGTTTGGACCCTGCTTCTGGTGTTGATGGCGACTCTGCCCGGTTACGTGATGATGGTGTTGATTGCGCCTGAATTGACGTTGCAGGTCCAGCAGGTGTTGGTCTGCTTGTTGTGGACATCGATTTATGCACTTGCGATCAGTGCTGCGGTTGGCAGTTTGTTTCGGTCGACCGCCGTTTCAACTTCGATGACTTACGTGGTCGTGATCTCAGTTTTCCTGTTACCACTCTTAGTGTGGCTTGGTAGAGATGCACCGTTTGGTTTTCAGACGGTGCAGACAGCTTTAATGACCACGCCTGTCGGTGCCGCTTTGAGTGTGATTGATGCACCAGGATTTGAGTCGTTTGAACTGTTGCCGGAGTCTTGGTGGATTGCGGGCGTCCTTTCCTCGTTGATGTTTCTCGTTCTTGGCGTGCAGGTTTGGCGACTTTCGCGTGCGGTTTGAAAATGATTCGATTGATTTTTGCTAGTGCTGCTCTTGTTGTGGTCAGCGTGTTGTGCAGCGTGAATACTTTCGCAGAAGGCCCAGGGGATGATGTTCCGGGGCGTTTTGATGAATACGAGCTGTTGATGCTGGAGCGTCCTCGTTTATCGTTAATGAAAATGCAGGAGCTCGAGTTCCCGGAAGGTTTGGTGGAACTGTGGATGCGTGCTCTTAAACGCAATGAACCGGAGCTACAGCGCCTCATCATCGATACGATGGCGATGGCCTTTGAAGAGAATCTTCAAGGTCTGGAGGTTGCTGTCGAGGAATTGGTGAAACTCGCCTCAGCAGAAAAGCAGGATCTTGATGTGGTTCGAGCCTCGCTACAGACGTTAATCGTGCTGGATGTCCGTGATCAACAACAATTGTTCGCGCAGTTAGCCGCGGCAAAGGGTGCGGCCGTCTCGGAGATCGTTGAGCCTGCCCTCGCGAATTGGCGGTCGGATGTGATGCAGGACGCTTGGATCACGCGGGTTAAGGAACAGGCGGCGAGCCCAAGTCAAATGATGCTCGCCATGAACGGATTGGCCGCAATCGATGCAACAGGTGCTAACGATGCTTTGAAGTCGTTAGTTCAAAATACAAGCGCGCTGCGTAAATTGCGGCTGGCTGCTGCACAAGTGTTGGGGATCGTGGCACCTGAGGATCAATTAGTCTTGGCCAGCGAGTTGGAGAAGCGTTCGAGCGAACAGTTTCTGGATGCATTGCTCGGGTTGGCATTGATTGGCGGCGTTGATTCTGACGAAGCGGTTGCGATCCTACAGAAGTTTGTGGGCAATGAGAACAGCGCAGTTCAAGCTTTGGCACTCGGCCATCTTTATCGTATCGATTATAAACTCGTCGTTCCTCATGTCGGCACGTTGCTAGATAGCCGTGACGTGAATGTCCGTTTGTGGTGTGCCAAGGCCTTGGTAGATGGCCGTAAGTCGGAGGATGTTGCTGCGCTGGCTGGGTTGTTGAATGATGTTAACCCTGGCTTGCGAACGTTCGTTGCAAATTCCCTAACTGACTTTTCCAAGGATCAAGAACTGAAGCCTCTCGTGTTGAGGGAAGTAGAGAAGGTGCTTGCGGGAGATAACTGGAGAGGTTGTGAGCAGGCATGTGTTGTGTTTGGCAAGATTGATCATGAACCTGCGGCAGAAAGAATGGTTGAGCTGTTGGGACATCCCCGTGGTGATGTGAAGGTCGCCGCTGCGTGGGGGCTTACCCAGTTGCGTGTGGCTGATGTTTTGTCAGACATGCTGGATCATGCCGAGAGCGTTTATGAGGGACTCAAGTCAGGACAACTCAATGCACGGATGCCGGGGGTGACGTTTCATCTCGCGCATCTGTGTCTTGCTTTCGGCGATCAAGGGTATACGACTGCTGAGCCTTTGCTATTGAAGCTGGTGCCAAAGAGTTACGACTATGGTCAATATCCGAGGCCTGCTGCGGTCTGGTCCTTGGGGGTGTTTCATGAAAACGATCCTCAGCCCAAATTGGTTTCGAGCTTCGTGGAACGCCTTCAGGATGACGAAGGAATGGTTCCCGAAATTGAATTGGTGCGAATCATGTGCGCTGTAAGCCTCGGTCGTATGAACGCAGAGGCGGCAAAAGACGCGCTCGCCGAATACGCGGTGAACACCAACATGCTGGCGAGCGCGACGCGGTGGGGAATCGAGGAAATCACCGGCGAAGCGGTTCCCCTGCCATCACATCAGCCGACGACCAATACCAAGAATCAGTGGTTTTTGACTCCGTTGACGCCCTGAAACGACGAAGCGGCCCCGCTTGCCCCTAATGGGGTGGCGGCCGACCTCATGACGGATGGAATCGGTCGAGTTCGGGGGGCGAATGTAGTCGAGTAGACTGAGAGGCCGGTTTTCAATCTGGATCGGCGAGTTGGTGTTGAAGGCAGGGCCGGTGCTGGTGTCCAGGTTCTGGTTGAAACCTTTATTTTAGTGGCTGGGCTGTCGTTTGGATTTGGGTGGAGCTTTGAAGAAACGCAAAGAGGTCTCGAACTTCTTGATCGCTCAGGTTTTCTAAAAGCCCCTCAGGCATCAGCGACGTCTCCTGCTGTTGTCGCCTTTCGATCGTCTTTGTATCGAGTGTCTTGATACTGTCAGCGGTTTGAATCGTGATCGTGTGTTCGTCCTCTCGGATCGGTACACCAGTAATGACGCGACCGTCATCGAGAAGAAAGATCACTTGCCGCATTCCACGTGGTACTATTCTGCTGGGGTCAACAATGTTATCGAGCAGATACTCACTGCTGTCTCGATTTGAGCCGGTTAAGTCTGGGCCAATCTCGCTTCCCTCGCCAAACATTTTGTGGCAGGTGGCACATGCTTTCTTGAATAGCCTGCGGCCATTGCTCAGACCTGAAATCGCAACATTTTTCGCATCAGTACTTGGTGTGGACGTGAGTACGGTTCGGTAACGATCAATACTGCGTTCTTTTTCCGCTGATGTTGCTCGGACGGAACCCCAGTGTTGAGCCAGTAACTCGTTGAGTTTAGGTTGGCCGAGGTTTGCAA
Organism: Rubripirellula sp.; assembly: GCA_051010795.1. Classification (GTDB taxonomy): domain Bacteria; phylum Planctomycetota; class Planctomycetia; order Pirellulales; family Pirellulaceae; genus Rubripirellula. The sequence continues at coordinate 7,344 of JBPCVE010000448.1, read as the reverse complement.
TGCGGCTAGCTGTTGCGGCTGGGATGTCGTTGGCTGTGACAGTACCGTTCGAAAGGGCATCTAGCAGGTGGGCTGCGTAGGTGGGACGTGAGGCTAAGGTTTCTATAATTGCGGGGCGATGATCATGCTTCGCATTTGCATACATCTTGATCAGCTGGCTGGGCACGTTCGGAGCTGGGTATTGGGCCAGACCACGAATTGCATCGCCACCGATGATGCGATCAGAGCGTAGTGAAAGTAGGGTCTTTTGGATTCCTTCTGCGCCTGAGTCCAGAATGACCTTGAGTGCCTGTCGACGGGCAGTAGGGTCGGCATCGCGGTCACGAGCGGTGGCAAGCAAAGATTCGACGGTTCTACCATCTCCTAAGACCACCAGTAACTCGTTTGCCAGGTCAGTCAGTCTTTTGCTGGGGGTTGTCTGAAATTTCTTGATCAGCGGTAACCAGGCTGGTAAAGCCTCTACCCTTCTTCTTCCGCGTAATGCCGCGGCGATTCCCTGCAGATAATTCTGTGCAGCTGAGGGACTGGAGTTACTTGCGGCTTGCAGTAACTGTGTGATGTGGTCGGGCGTTTCATCGATTTCGGAGGCCAGCAAACGAGCCACATGGCGGCGGATGATCGGGAAAGCGGTTGAATTAGCTAAGGCGAGGGCTTTTGACGGGTTGAGGCGTACCGCGGGCTCAATCCCATACCAGATCATCAGAGGCTGAGCCTGATCGCTCGCGTCTTGGGCATATTGAACTAGCGCTGTTGCGAGGCCCCAGCGGTGCGAGGGGGGTAGTTTTTGCATCGCGGAAGCAAGATACAGACGAACGAGTGGCGACGGCTCGTCATTTGCCATGGACTCCAATGCCGCGGCAACGGTAGCTGAATCTGCCGAGGACTGACCCAGTAATTGCACGGACCACAGGCGGACATGTTCGTCGGGATGTTGGAGCTGCCGTATCAACCACTTGTCTGATATGGCATTGATGCTGGTCAAGCACCACATCGCCCGCAGCTTACGTGTGGTTTCAGGGTGGGAATCGAATATAGACCGCAGACGAGTCGCCGCTGGTTCCAGGTTAGCACCCTCGCTTGCAAGCTCTTGTAAACGCCGTCGCGCGTGACGCACGTACCAGTCATTCGCATTCAACTGATATTCGACCAGTTTAATGGGGGTGGCTTCGTGCAATAGCGGTTTTGGTGACGTCACGGTTTCTGATCCACTGTCACCTGTATAAATGATTTTATAAATTCGGCCACTTGAGCGGTGGACTCCGTCACGGTCGTGGCACTCGCCTAGGTCTGACCAGTCCGTGAGGTAGACATCTCCGCTTGGACCATATTTCATTTCAACACCACGAAACCACGGATCGTTTGCGATGAGGAAATCGTTTTCATGCGTGCCGCGGTAACCGTTTCCAGCTCGGATCAGTTTGTCGCGATTTACGCGTCTTCCATGCGTATTGCACATGAAAATTGAGTTTCTGTATTTCTGGGGCCATTTCCCCCCCAAGTAGATCATGGCGCCTGCATGGGAGTGACCGCCGCCGTGTGAATCATGACGGCCGTCATATTTTTTTCGGTTTTCATTGTTGGTGACGCCAGGGTTGCCGAGCGTGTCCCAATGGAAATGATCAGCCGTGGGAGGGATCAATTCGTATAGGTTGGGATTGAAATCATCACCAAACATCCGCTGGTAATGTGCGCCAGGGATGACATGCCAGAGATGGTTGATCACATTATTTGTAAAGAACCATTGTCCGTGGTCGTTGTAATCCAATCCCCATGGATTGGTGGTGCCATGCGTCACCACTTCAAACTTCTTATGGGTAGGATGGTAACGCCAAATCGAGCAGTTGAGTTGGGTACGCTTTCCGAGCGGCGTATTGGGAGTTCCTACCAGGGAACTATCAGTGATTCCGTGGCGGCCATACAGCCAGCCATCGGGACCCCAGCGGAGTCCATTTACCATGTTGTGGCGTGCACGGGTGCTGAAACCCTCGAGTACAACGACAGGTTCACCATCGGGAATGTCGTTTTGGTCGCGGTCAGGGATGAATAAAAGATGAGGCGCTGAGGTTACCCAGACACCGCCAAAGCCTAATGTGATTCCAGTCAGTCTCTGACCCTTATCCCAGAACACTTGACGTTGATCAAATTCTCCATCGCCGTCTGAGTCCTCGAAAATCAATATCCGATCATGAAGATTCAGGTCATAGTTGCCTTCATAGGTGTAACACTCCACTACCCATAGCCGTCCGCGATCATCAAGGTCGATCGCGATCGGTTGGTGTACCGCTGGCTCTCCTGCAAACAGTGATACCGAAAACCCTTTTGGGACACCTATCCTTGCGGCCGAGTCTGCCGGTGCTGGCGGATGCTGCCCCGGCGCTTGTGTGTTTACGACGTTGCTGTTCTCTTTCGTTTGTGAAGTTGCCGTCAACGGATGCAGCAACGCGAAAATCATGAAAAGGTAGTAGAGGCGACGCATGGGGTGGGATGGAGTCTCTGGTGGGGCGGTTAGGTTGTTTGGGCGGTGAACGTCTCGCGATGAGATGGGCGTTGCCGGTCGATTACACTTTGAACCACCCGTGGCTTGGGCTCGTGTCTCAACGGTGCGATGCTCTTGTCTTGCTCTAGGAGGCTTGCATCAATCATCTCAGTTGTCTCAGGATTGATCGTGGTTCGCTCAGCGACGGATAAAGCGGATCAGAGTCTGTAACGTGAGGGGTTCTGAAATGAAATATGAGAGTCCGTCGAGCACCGTTCCAAGTTTAATCGAATCAGGATGGTCGTTGTGCGATGAATAACATCAAGAGAGTGTAGGGTTGAAACGACCTCAGGGAAGGTGCTGCAGTGAGACGGGGCGCGAGAGCAACAGGGCTTGCGTGCCGAAGTGTCCGGTCCAGTGAGTTTGGCGGAGGGTGTTCACGTGCTCCTCGCTATCCGAAGGTTCAGTTGACACCACACAGCGGACCGCGTTTCATGCGGTGAGCCCTCTGCAGGCGAACTATGGGGCAGTAATTCCGGCGATGTGTCGCGGGTTTTACCCGGAACAGAGTAAAATAAACGGTTTTTGAGTGGTGAACCAACTTCCTGCTTCCTTGACTGTGAGACTGGCAAGTCGATGTTTGGGGGGGCACCGATGGGTTTCACGGGCTAGTCGGACCATATTACCTCTTCGGGGCGACCTGCCGATAACAGACGCGAGATGGGTGACATTCAACTGATAATTGTTGTCTATGCTCACTTAGTGGGTAGTCTTGCACCACCTCTCCAGTGAGGGTACGAGCGGTTGTTCCCCAAATGTGACCCACATTTTCAAACATATCGAGCTTGATGAAGTCCGTTTGATTAAGTTGGTGAGTTACAGCATGGGAAAGAAGTGATTGTCAGGCATGAATGCCTACGCCGGTGGCCAGTTGCATCATAAGGTGACCCATGTTGCTGTATAGAGAATCGTGTCGATTCACGTGCTTGTTCCTGTGGTGCTGTTGCGTATTTAACCATGCGTTGCAGGCCGAAGGCTTACCCAGCCAAGGGGACCCGGGGCTTGACCATCCACTTGCGGCGACGATTCAGTTTGCCGAAGAACGCCAAAACTACATCAAGGAAAACATACGGACCTACAGTTGCCAGCTGGTAAAGCGTGAACGTATTGGTGGACGGTTGCAGGCGTATCAGTTCGCTGATGTGAAGGTGCGGTGCGCCGAGCACAAGGCCGGCCACACAGCGGTGCCTATGTCAGTGCTGATGCGGTTTCTTGGCCCAGCCAAGCTAAAGGGACGGATTGTCTTGTTCACCGAAGGCGATAGCGACGGACGGGCGTGGGTTCGTATGGGTGGCTCTGGACTCTTTAAAGATGTGGAATTGAAGGTCGAGCCGAATGGAGAAACTGCGAGGCGAGAGAGTCGTTACCCCATTACTGAGATTGGATTCGACCGGATCATGCAGCGATTGATTGATCTTGCGAGAAAGGACGTGAACGCTGATCCCGAGGCGCGAAATACGGTGGTCAAATATTTTCAAAATGCAAAACTGAAAGACCGTTCTTGTACTCATATCCAAGTGGAACATCCTGAGAGGTCAGAAGAGTTCACCTTCTATCGAGCCAGCCTTTATGTCGATGATGAGCTGAACGTTCCGGTGCGGTTGGTTGTTTTTGATTGGCCGTCCACGGATGGTGGAAATCCACGTCTGATAGAGGAATACAATTACATGAATTTGGAACTCAATGTAGCCTTGCGGCACGACTTGTTCAGTAAAGAACTGTATTTCAACGAGAAGTAATTCACTCGTGCAAATCATCCTAACCGCCGTTCAGGGCTTGTCGGATTTGAGTACGAAGATCGGAGGTCGCTTTCGAGTTGCTTGGGTCTGCCAAAGTCCAGATTGCGATTTTGTATTCCCGCGAGCGTAGGTTGATCTGCAACGCCGCCTGCGCTGGCGGCAACGATCCGTTGTGAGACAGCACAATAGCATCACCCTGCTGGGTGCGTGTCCAGCCATATCCGTACCGTTGCGTATGGTAGGGCTGAGAGATGTATTGGGACCAGGTTGCACGATCCAAGATCACGTTGTTGTTGAAGATGCCGCGCTTGCCCACCATTCTCGCAAATCTTTGCAGATCGTGGGCGGTGGTATGAATGCTGCCACCCACTAACGGAAACTGCAGTTGGTCTCGTAAAAGATGAGGTGCTTGAGTTCTTGAACTGCCCCCAGTTGCAACGACCTTGCCCGTCCGCCGATGGGGAAAAAAGGTTGTTGATGACATGCCCAGCGGCTTACACAGATAGGCGTTTAGGACTTCATCGATTGGCTGCTGTGTTGCATTCTCTGCGATCGCTCCGATCAGGCAATAACCTGCACCGCTGTAGGCGTATCGGGTTCCTGGGTGTGACTGAAGAGGTTGCCGAGTAATCAGGTTGACTGATTGAGACAATGTAAGGCGAAAGTCGCGGATCGCACGCAATTGTTCAGCGGTTGGATGCTCCTTCTGCGAGTAGATCCCTGCTCGGTGCGCTAGTAGTTGTTTCAGAGTGGGCGGTTGGGTCAGCGTTGCGTCCTGTAGGTGGGGCTTTGTGAAGGCAGGTAACCAGCGGTCAATCGGCGTGTCGAGGTTTAATTGTTGGGTTTGGACGAGTCTGAATACCACGCAGGAGATCAGCGGTTTGGAACATGAAGCGATACAGAACATGGTGTCCTGAGTGACCGGTTTACGGCGATCGGGTGCAGTAAAGCCCAAGTTGATGCTTTTTGCCTCCGCTTGGTTGCAGGAACCTTCCAGAATTTGAGCACCTACCACCGTTTGTGCTTTGATGGCGTCACCAAACAAGGTGTTTAAACTCTGCGAGTGAGCCCGTTCGGAGAAAGTTAAAGAGCAGAAGACGCACAGCAGAGCAGGCAACCAATTGAGCCAGACTGGGGTCTTGATGGACAACGGGAGTCGTTCAGATCGGTAGTTGCTGCATTTGGATGCAATCCGGAGAAGTGACTTGGGCATGAGATTTCAACGTGGTTGCCGATTGGTTCGAGACAAGTAATGATTCTAAACTATCCCGTGTTTCACTTCTCGCATCTGGATGATGAGTCGATTGGTTAACAGTAAGGCCAAGCGAAGAGCAACGGTGCCGTCCGGCGATATGATTCGGATCCGAGGCGCTCGCGCTCACAATTTACAAGGTGTTAGTCTGGACATCCCCAGGGATGCCCTGACAGTAGTCACTGGGGTGTCAGGAAGTGGGAAGAGTTCGCTTGCCTTTGACACCTTGTATGCTGAGGGGCAGCGCCAATACGTTGACAGTCTTTCTGCCTACGCTCGGCAGTTCTTGGATCAGATCCCGAGACCCGACGTGGATTCCATTGATGGTTTAGCACCCACGCTGGCGATCGACCAGAAATCCGGCGTGAGTGGAGCTCGTAGCACGGTCGCCACTATCTCGGAGATTTATGACTATCTGAGACTGATGTATGCCCGGGTGGGGACACCCCATTGTGGTGAGTGCGGCTCTGAGATCGCGCAACAGTCAGCTGATGTCATTCGAGATTCGTTAAGTGCATTGCCAGAAAAGACCAAGGTGGTGTTGTTGGCACCCATGATCCGTGGCAGGCGTGGCGTGCATCGCGAGGTCTTTGAAGAGATCCGTAAGTCAGGGCTCATCAGAGCGAGAGTAGATGGGGAAACTCATCTGCTGGATGACGTTCCGCCGCTTGCTCCGAAGAAAATTCACACGATTGAGGCGGTTGTTGATCGCCTTGTGGTCCGTGATGGTGTGGAGTTTCGGTTGGCTGAGTCACTTGAACTCGCATTGAAGCTTGGCAAAGGTTTGACAACGGTGCTCACGCAGGGCAAAGCGGGCGGGGAGGCGGAGAACTGGACCGAGCGGATCTATAGCACCTCCATGGCCTGTGTTGAATGCAATGCGAGTTTTGAAGAAATCGAACCAAGGACGTTCAGTTTCAACAGCCCGTACGGGGCGTGCGATGATTGTGATGGACTCGGACGGGTCGGTGAAGACGATGAGCTATGTTCGACCTGTCAGGGCGCAAGGTTGCGTCAAGAAGCGCTCGCTGTGACGATTGCAGGAGTTCCAATCCACAAGCTCACAGCGATGGCGCTGGATGAGTCGATTTTGTGGTTTGAGAATGTTGAGAGGAACCTGACTGACCTGCAAAAGGCGGTTGCATCCCCAATCACTCGTGAGGTAATTCGGAGACTGAAATTCCTGATTCGAGTCGGTGTCCCGTACCTCACGCTTGATCGGCATGCGGATACACTTAGTGGCGGTGAACTGCAAAGAGTTCGTTTGGCGACCAGCATTGGCAGCGGGTTGGTTGGCGTGTGTTATGTGCTAGATGAACCATCCATTGGTTTGCATCCCGCTGATCATGATCGGCTACTCGATTGCCTTCGTGAGCTGCAAACGCAAGGCAATACCGTGGTGGTGGTCGAACATGACGAGGCGACCATGCGAGCGGCTGATTTTCTTGTTGATATTGGTCCACAAGCTGGCAAGCACGGTGGGCGAATCATTAGTCAAGGTACGCCGAGCAAAGTGATGAAGGATCGCAAGAGCTTGACGGGAAAGTATCTCAATGGAACGCTAAGGGTGACTGAGCCGAGGACTCGACGGGAACCAAAACGAGGCAAAGCGATGGTGATCAAGGATGTCACCACCCACAACCTAAAAAAAGTAACTGCCACTTTTCCGCTTGGCTGCCTGATCGGGGTCAGCGGGGTCTCCGGCAGTGGGAAAAGTTCGTTGATCAATGACACCCTTTATCCAGCGCTAGCCAAGAAGTTGGGACTCGTTGGTAATCGGCCGGGGCCATTTCGCGGCCTGACGGGTGGAAGTCAGA
>JBPCVE010000447.1:0-39022 GCA_051010795.1 Rubripirellula sp. | reverse complement strand
CTTCCAGGGTGATGCTCTTTTCGGCAAACGCGAGATCGCCGGCTTTCAGGTCCGTTTGCCGATTACGTTGCTCCGGCGGAGTGGCGGAAAGGGTGATCGTGTCGTCGAGGACTTTGTTCTGCATCGTAGCCATCTTCCGTAATCTCGCCTCTAGCTTTGCGAGCTCACGGAGCAATTCCTCTTCTCGCAGTTGTCGAAGAATGCGTTCCAGTTGGTCGATTGCGGTCCTCAGGTTCTCTTCTGCTTCCCTTTGCTTTTCCGTCGCTTGGTCTCGCTTTGCTTCCTCAAGTTCCTTCTCTGCCTGCTTCATGTTTTCGATGGCCTTCTTCAGTTGCTGCTCGACTTGCTGCTCAGGCGTTTGAGGTTGCTGTGGCTGTTGCCCTTGTTGAGATGGCTGGCCCTGCTCTGACTGCTGGCCCTGCTCTGACTGCTGACCCTGCTCTGACTGCTGACCCTGCTCTGACTGCTGTGAAGCGTCCTTGGATTCACCGTCTTTGGATTCACCGTCTTTGGATTCTCCGTCTTTGGGTTCACCGTCTTTGGGTTCACCGTCTTTGGAACCATCGGTATTCTCGTCGCCGGACGCTTCCGTGTTTTCATCCTGCAAGCGGTCCTTAAGCTCCTCGCTTCGATCGGTGACCGATTTCTGCTCACCTTGGACTTCCTTAAGATCCGCGCCGTTTTCTGTTCGTGCTCTGGCACTACGCTGGTTGTTGAGGTTTCGCTTCAGGTCCTTGATCAGTTTTGTGTATCGTTCTTTTTCGTCACGGATACGTTTTGAACGATCTTCGCTGAGCAGCAGTTTCAGCAGGTCTCCGAGTTCCTTGGTGGCTGCTTCCTGATTCTCCACTGCCTTTTGGAACTCTTGGGTCTTCAACGAAGCTGAGGCGAGTTTCAGTTTCTCGAGAACGAATTTGTCTCGGGACTGCTTTGCTGCGCGGCGCAGAAGGGCGGATCGCTCAGGGTTTTCCGTTGCTTCAACTTCAGCAAGTCTTAATAACAATTCCTCGAGTCGTTCGTAACGTTTTGTGACACTTTGTTGTTTCGCTGCGAGCGTTTCGAGTTCATCAGCGGCCGCCTTTCTAGGTTGAGTCGTTTGCCCAACGGTGAACGCCAGTAACGTGAGTGCGATCAGCAGGTATTTGGATGTCATTTCAGGCCGGCGGTGCGTGCGGTTGGGTGCGGCGGATGCGTTAGGCGAGTGTCCGGTGGTCATGGAACTTTTTCTCGGTGATTGTCGACGTCCTGGGACAACAGTGTTGTTCGTGATCGTTCTGATTGGCATTGCAGTCGATGTTGGTCAATAGACTAGGTTAGCCGGAGGTCACATCTACGGGTTCGGCTATTTGAATAAGTCAAGAACCTGCTTTTTGCGTTCTTCCTTCGTGTCGTCGGTCAGGTCTGACTGGTCATCCATCAGTTGACGGACCAAATCAAGAACTTCATTGTAGGTTTCTAAATCGAGCATTTTCTCAAGGATGGCATTCAGTTGCAGGATGACTTCTTCGGCTGTGTTCACAGCTTCCGCGGTGCGTGCGACGCCCTGTTCCGGATCGTTAACAACACCAACGATTCCGTTGATTTGAGTGCGTAGGGTGGCTAGCGAGCCATTCACCGTTTCGTTGATTGGGTCTCGTACTCCGTTTGCGAGCCTTTCACTACGGTCAACTGAATCTACGCGGTTATTCAACATTTCTAGAAGAATATCATCAAGTGACAATGCGATTCCTGACAGCTCTTCGGAGGTCTTGTTGGCTTGTAGCCCGCTTTGTTGTGCCCTCAATCGCCGAACTTGTTCAGCTCTTCGGATCGAATCTTCGGTGGCATTTTCGGAGATTTCGAATCCGGTTCGTCGCAGGACGTCGAGCGTTTGCCGTAGCGAGGTCATCTCGTCGATGGTCTGTTCCAGACGAGCGCGTAGTCCTAATTCTCGTCGTTCCAGAAGTGCGAGTAGCTGCTCGGGGGTGACAATATCGAGTCGGAAAACTTCACTACGAGTGACGTGTTCGCTGCCTAGGTTGTAGCCGTCCATTGCTTCGCCAATCAGGTTGATTGCCGTTCCGGGGACCAGCTCGGACAAGGTGCCGTCATCAACCAACTCTTTCAGGTCGAGTACGGTGGCGGCTTCGCCATTGCGGTCGGGGGTAGGAGAGGTTGCGGCCGACTTCGGCTCATTTTGCTTCACGGATTCGACGTCAGTCTTTACCGCCGCTGCGGGTGTCAGGGAAAGTGTCAGGTCGGTGACGCCGTAGTCGTCCAGTGCTGTGGCAGAGACAGGAAGCTTTGCTTGGGGGGTGATGGAGGTACCGATGCCATTGATTTCAACGTTCAGCTCGGGGGGTTCGTCGAGAACGACACCAAGAAAATAACGGAATGGTGCTTGAGCAGAGATGCCATTGGTGTCCTGCGGAACAATGCTAATGGTGCTGGCCGCGTTGAAGTCAGGCAGGGTGAATCTCACCTCTTGTCGATCTTGCGAAAACTCCAATGCAAGATCATTGTCCTTGGTGTTGTCGGTTTTCAGTAACACATCAACTTCGCCTAACGGAACACTGCTGCTTGCGACGAGGGTCACATCGCTGCCCTCTCGCAATCGTAATCCGGACTGGTAATTCGCAACCATGTCTGTCTGTCCGTCGTCTGACGTGCGCAGGTACTCGGGGTATCGGACTTGCAGAGACATATTTGTCAAAGCGGGTGGCTGAATCGCTTCGATGCGATAGTTATCCAAGCGATCATCAAGTCCGCGAATATCTAATGTGACGGATTCACTTAGAGCGGTCAGTGGTGATCCATCAAGAATGAATGATTGGTACCCATCAACAATGCGTCCCACGCGTCGCATGCTCGACTGGCCGCGAGTTCCTGAGTCGGTTTGGTAGTAAACCGTGCAGGCGACCGGCACTTCGGCACCGTCTGCACGTGCTCTTATTCGAAGCGTTCCGTTGCTGCCGCGGGGCAAGCTGATTGTTTTTCCGTCGAACTCGATCAGTTCCGGTGCAAGAGCCGTGTCGTCTGATGTGGTGACGACCGGGAGTTCGATACCCACCATTTGGATGTCGGCCCTGCGCGGCCACGGGTCGTCAGACAGAAGCGTGAGCCGCGAAGCGGCAAGCGCGAACGCTTGCGGACTGAGGATCAGGAAGACCAACGCGGCTAAGCCGAGCGGTCCGGCTATCACAAGTTTGTGTAGCAAGGGTTGCAATCGAAAGACGCGATTAGGATCGACTTTGTCAATTTCGGCAGCCGCCTCAGCGTGAACGTGAGCCAGTAATTTTTGTGAGTGCGAGTCGCCTGCACGCCCGGCTTCGTTCAGTTGAACGGCTGTGACCAGGCGACCTCCGAGGTTTGGATGATGTCGTTCGACCAACAACGCCAAGCTGTCGTCGGGTAGAGGACGGTGTAAACGCCCAGCAAGCATCTTCAGCAGCACTGCGACGAGTCCGGCTGCTAAGACACTGAGAAGCAGCGTTCGAGCCAGCCGCGGCATCTCGGTCCCCCCCAACTGGACCGGTAAGTAATCCAATGCCAACCCGATCCAGAAAGCTGATAACACCAGCGCGAGAACAGCCAGCACGGAATCGCATACGATGTAGCGTCGAATTCGACTCCGCAGCGTCTGGAGTAGCGAGTTCAGGCCGGGATCAAGATGTGATTGGGAAGACATGCAGAAAAGGTTGAATTACAGTTGGTGCGAGCTGTGCGGGCCTAGGCCCGCAAACAGTTTCCTTTTATACCAGAAGCAGGGGCTCTGTAGCGTTCTGGGTACCCCCAGAATCCAATGCGATAGGCGACGTTTTCACCGAAGTTCGAACGCCAACCTCACTATTCTCATTCATTGAGCGTGTTTACGGAATGACAAAATTCAGACCTTGCATCGATCTTCATGAAGGCCAAGTCAAACAAATAGTCGGGGGCACACTGCGGGATGACGCGTCGCCGGTCGAAAATTTCGTGTCATCTCGGCCGCCCAGTTGGTTTGCTGGCAAATATGCGAAGGACGGTTTGTCGGGCGGCCATGTCATCAAATTGGGGCCCGGAAATGACGATGCTGCGATGGAAGCCTTGGCTGCATTTCCCGGTGGAATGCAGATTGGAGGCGGCATTTCTGCGGCAAATGCACGTCATTGGCTCGATTCAGGGGCCAGTCACGTCATCATCACCTCGTGGCTTTTCAGCGCCGATGGCGCGCTATTACCAGATCGGTTGAAAAAGATTCGTGACGCGGTGGGTGCCAAGCGGATAGTGATCGACCTGAGCTGTCGACGTGTCTCGCAAGACGGCGAGCCGCCCGCATGGTGTGTGGCGATGAATCGGTGGCAGAAGCTCACAAATGTTTTGATTAGTGAACAAACGTTGGGCATGCTGGCCGAGTTTACGGCCGAGTTTCTTGTGCATGCGGCAGACTTCGAAGGCCTTTGTGCTGGAATCGATCATGAATTGGTGGCCATGCTCGGCAGGTGGGGGCAATTGCCCATTACCTACGCGGGCGGTGCCTCTTCGATGAAGGACCTTCAGACGGTCGACGCCGCCAGTTTTGGAAAAGTTGATGTCACCGTCGGTAGCGCCCTAGACATCTTTGGTGGACAAGGGATGCGATATGACGAATTAGTTGATTGGAATGATCGAGATTAGCTCCACCGTTCACGGGGCGTCCGCTCGTGTCAGCGGACACAAATCCAACGGGAAGCCGATCCCGACATCGTCGTGCAGGGCGACTGGTGAGATACTTGTTACACGCCCAACGCTGTGCTTGACGAAGTCGGATTCACTCGCCGTCGTGCCCAGTATCGCTTCGTAGAACGTACTGCAACGAATTCTTGCAGCAGTCGTCACAAATCGCATTCATCACGCTTGGCAGCGTTTGTGCGTCATCGACTTGAAGCGAATCGGGCAGCGCTGGTTCAAGCAGTACTGCGGGGTAAAACAACGCGTCATCCACTGCCGTTGGTCCCTGCTTGCTGTCATCCATGTGCGATGGTTTTGCGATAACCGTGTTCATGCGATCGTCTCGTGCTTAAATTGTGGCTTGTCTATCGGTTTGGTCAAGCCAGCTGGTGCACGACGTCTTGCCGCATCCTGCCAGATGCCGAGAGGGGCCTCCGGCTAGTGTCATGGTACTAGCCCTAACCCCCGAACCCTCAGGAATCTTTCTTGGCACTACCCCCGAACCCTCAGGAATTTTTCTTGGCACTGAGTACCGATGTCCCGCATTTTGGTGAGGTTCTTCGTCTCGAGAAAGCCTCTCCGACTCCGCATTGGACCTACTTTGAACGCTGGCTGCGTTCAGCGTTTGCACCACTTTAGGCGTGTTGTGTCACCTAGGTCAATCAACACACGTCCAGCAGCATTCGCAAACGTTTCTTGATTCTGCTTGCCAGACAGCTTAACGCCCGCAGGTGGTGATGGCGAACGCTCAAAGGTCGATGTTTTCACGGATGGACAACTTGTATTGGACACCCAGTGCTTGGAACTCATGGCGAACCCCTCAAAAGATGGGGCGTCCTTCGTCTACGATCAATGCAGTTGAATCTTCTCCGGTTGCGGAGCGGCTTGACACGCCTCAGCATTTTAAGCGAGGGAAGTTGAACGTTGATCCTATGGTGCGGGTAGAGGTCACACCGTTCTGATCTTGGTGTGGAACGCCGCTGTCTTACTGATGTCGCCCCTAAACAGAGCATGAATCGAGTGCATCAAACGTGCAGGCAGGAGTCCCAGAACACAGTAATCTTTTCGCCTGTATTTTCATCGGTCGTGCATCCTTCGGAAAAAATGGACTCCGTTTTGGCAAGATAGGCAAAATTTGAAGGTTATGGCTCAAGTTGCCGATGAGAACAGAACAGATGGGTAGGTACTTCCATTTTTACCCGTTCCGGTCGAGCGTTGCGATGGTTTCCTTTCCGTGCTGTGTTGCACGGTCAGGCGAGATAAAGCCAGGCGAGATAAAGCCAGGCGAGATAAAACCAGAAGAGATAAAACGATGTGGTGGACGACAGATAATCGAGCGCAGCGTCAACCGATTCGGTTCGTTGAATCTAGTTCATCGCAGACAATGTTGCAGGCGAAGGCAACGCGTAAGGCCCTGAAACGCGGGCACTCGAAGTTGCCAATTAGCACGGATCAAGCCTTGGCAAATCTAAGGCTACAGGAATCTGGTGCAGATTGCACCGCGGAGGTGCCAAGACTCAGGAAAGATATTCGTTCCTTGGAAGTTGCGCTTCGCAAGGTAGTCAGCCAAAGCAACTCCGCGGCGTCCGTGATCGACGAATTGCAAGTCGAAAAACGACAGCAGTTGCAACAAATAAATCAGTTAGTGGCTGAGCTTCAGACCTCAAAGACAGAACACGTGCACGCGCAACTGAGAACGCGTGAAGAGGGTGAGTGGCTCATTCTCTCTGCGGATTTGACCAATCGCCTTGGACCCAAGACGGTTCAACAAAAACGCGAGGCCGAAGAGCAGGTTTCTGATTTGAAGTTAACGCTTGCGCAACTCCGTTCCGATAACCGGAACCTTTCCAATCTGTTGGAATTAGCAAGCCGAGAGAATAGCATCTTGTCGAGTGTGATTAGCGACATGGAATCCCGCCACGAGCGTGAATTACATCAGTCACGCGAACAGACCGGGGTGTTGCAGAATCGCTTGAGTCAGAACGGTGCTGCTGATCGTTCGCAGGTTCAGCAATTGAACATCAGAATTGTCAGCCAAGCTGCGGAAATCCGCTCGTTGCAGAAACAGGTCAAAGACCTGCAAAGCAGCGAAGTATCCACTGAGACTGAATATGAGACGATTCTGAACGATCAGCCGATGTCTGAGAAATCACGGGATAGGGCGTTGAACGAACGTCTGGAAAGAAGCCTGCAGGCCGCGCGTATCGAGCTCGATGCGGCGGTTCACGAGCTTAATTACGCGCACGCGGAAAGCAATCGTTTGCGAGAATACGCAAAACAGATTGAACAGCAATACGATTCAGAGTTTCACCACGTCGTTCAGGTTGCGGAACTCCATGCGATCGTTGCTGAAATGCTTGAGCAGTCACAGGAGTCTGCAGGAATGGTAAACAAGTCGCCGGCGGATCGGCCTCGTGAAGATCAAGCCGCTATCGAACTGAAAACGGTTGAAGAGCTGGTCGCTCGAAATGAGCAACTGACCGATGCTTGGAAGCAAGCAGATGCGGGGCAAATCCATACAGATTTGCCATCGGAGCAACTAGCGCTGCAGGCCCAGGAATTCGAGGAAGTCACTCACGAGTTGGATACCCTTCGTGAACTGCAGGCATCTTTGTCTGGGGAAAACGAAACGCTAACGACAATCAATCAAGAGTTGGAGCAGCGATTGGCCGGTTTGACGCATCAACTTTCTGAAACCGAGCAAGCAAGGTCTGATGACAAAACTGAGTGGAAAACATTGTTGGACCATCATGAGGGTGGAGCACACGTGGCTAACGCGGAGTGTCGCTTTTTGAAAGGTCAACTGGATGACCAGAGGGCCGGTTTCGAGTCCAAGTTAAAGCAGCACTTGGAAGTGATCCAGTGTCTTAATGCCGACGTCGGTGCTGCTCGTCGCCAGCAGGTACAGTTAGAGAAAAAGCTGGAAGGTGAAATCCTCAACCGACAGTTGGCAGAGCAGGAGATTAAGCTGGTCAAGCAGGAGGCGGGTCGGATGATCGAGTCCCTGTCGACCGCACCCGAGGAATTGACGCAAAATGCCGATGAAACTGGTGACGAGCCCCGTGGGGAGGAGCCGGGTGATGACGCTTCGATTCGGGCCGCGGCTTGAGTGAAAGCCTCATCGCACCAGCACCCTCGTGAAAGGCCCGTTGTTTTCAGTTTAGCCGAGCGCTCTGGGGCATTACCCAACGCTCACTCTAAGCTCGCACTGCCAATTTTGAAGTGTCGTATCTCGTTCGTGTCTTGATCTTCCGAAGCTTCAGTCGTTCGGGTTCTGCTGGTAAATATGAACATCGCGTTGTGGAAACGGGATGCTCACTCCTGCATTGTCAAATTCCTGCTTCACGGTGTGCATCAAGTCCCAATACACAGTCCAGTAGTTCTCTGTTTTCGTCCAGGGTCGGCAGATCAGGTTGACGGATGAATCTGCCAACTCGTTCACTCTGATGTTTGCCGCGGGTTCCTTTAAAACCAAGGGGTGATTTTCCACGGCTTTTGCAAGGACATTCTGTGCCTGAATGATGTCGTCGGCGTATCCAATTCCAAACACCAGATCGACACGTCTTGTTGTGCTGGCAGTTGCGTTCGTGATGGTCCCGCCCCAAATGTCATTGTTGGGGACAATCATGAGCTTGTTGTCAAACGTTCGGATGTGGGTTGAGAATAACGAGACGGAATCAACGGTGCCAGAGACTCCGCCAGCTTCGATCACATCGCCAACATCGAAGGGACGGTAGGCCAGTATCAGCAGACCACTGGCAAAATTGCTGAGAGTCCCTTGTAAAGCGAATGCGACAACAAAACCGGCGGCACCTACTGCGGCGATCAAAGGAGTGATGTCGATTTCAAGAGCAGCCAAACCAACGATGAAGCCAACCACCATCGCAAGTTGCTTCGTGAAAGAGCTGAGAAAGTTGATCAGTAATTGCGACACCCCTTTCACACGCGATGCGCCGCGGCGGACAAAGTTTGCCAGGATACTTGCACCAAAATATGACACCAAAAGGATGACAATGAAGCGAACGAGATTCCATGCCCAACGCTTGCCCCCTTGTTCCGCAACCAGCCACCCGGCGAACATCTGCCACAACCCTGTGGCGCTCGTCACTTCGAGGGCAACACCGGTGAGTGCATCGTTGTATTTGCGATAGGATGTAGGGTCTCCTCCCTTGAGCTCCAAGCTAGCTAGCACTATTTCGAACTTCTGAGAGATCTCGGTTTTTTTAAGGGTCAGCGCGGTCAGCTCGCTGGAAAGCTGGTCTCGTTCTTTGTCGAGAGAATCAAGCGTGGGGGGGTGTGTTGAGTCTGCTAGCGATTCGTCTGTAGAAGCTTGGACTGAGGTGCCAGAAGCTTCGGTTTCGTTTGTAGCAGGGGTTTTGGACGGTGGGGTGGTTGCGGAGGGGGCGGAGGGGGCGGAGGGTCCCGCATCGCCATCTTTCGCATTGTTCTCATCCGTTGCTAATGAGCTTGAGGCATCAGGGGTTTGAGTGAGTGTAGTGGTGGGAGCTTGTTTGGAACCGGTCGTGGTTGAGGCATTTAGCTTGGAAATCTGAGCCGTAATTTGTTCGATGCGTAGGTGGAGCGATGTAATTGTCTCGACATTGCTTTTGAGAAGATTCTGCCAGCCCTTGGCTTCAACCTCCAGTTCGGCAACGGTCAGTGGTTTGACAAAAAGTTTAAGGTGTGCAGTGGTGACGTTCGGGTCTACCGTAGTTGCTTTTGGGGCAGGTGTGGACGCGGTCTTTCCTGCCGCTTTATCCGCGGTTTGTGCGGTTGAGTCAGGCGACGGAGCTGTTGCGTCTGACTTACCAGCTTGGCACCAAGCTGAGTGAATAGGAAACGCCTGAAAGGACAGCGCAGCGAGGATGGCGACACGGAAAGGAAGTTGGTTGAGCAGCAGCTGATGAGACATGAGACGTGCCATATTGGAGGAGATACATCTGAACAGTCGAGTTTGGCAGTTTTTGGCTCGTTTGACCATGGTCGGCTGAGTTTGAATCGCGTGGTTAGGAGAAAGTACTGCCCGCGTCCTTCTGGCCACACCGAGGTTCGACTTTCAGTGCTTCACGGTGACGGTGACGGTGAAACGGAAAACAAACAGAGAAAGACCATGAATTTGGGTGTTCAGCTGACGCCAGAAGCCGCAAATTGTTTATAATGCATCCTTCGGTAGGATTGGGACGCGATGCCATGGCAGACGCGATCGCAAAGGCGTGACTTCGAGTTCTGTCTGCCGAACGGTGTACCCATCGAACAGCAAGTGATGAAAGAGGTCCCAATCGACTCAAGGTCTGGTGGCGGTCCCCAAACTTGTGCTCGATGAGCCATTTCGCGAGCGTTGTCGAGATTTGGAATTCCCACCTTTATGCCTCGGTTGCCCATTCTCAAGGATGTGCCTTCCGTTGTTCTTCCATCCGCTTCGTTCTTCAGTCACGGCAAACGGCACAACTTGTTAGGCGACAATCGGAATCGACAATTTCTCGACGCTCAAGCGTTAGCGAGACTCGCGGCTGTACCTTTGTTTGCCAGGCGGCCGATGGTAGGAGGCGTTTCGGGGATGCACGCTAGCCCTCATCGCGGCTCCAGTGTGGAGTTCGCGGAGTATCGGAGGTATGTCCCCGGTGATGATTTGCGCCGCCTGGATTGGCGTGCGTATGGACGAACTGATCGTTACTACGTCAAGGAGTTCGAGGCAGACACAAATCTTCGGCTTTGTTTGGTGGTGGACACCAGTGGGTCGATGGGGTTTGGTTCAGGAGACGTAAGCAAAATTGAATATGCTCGCCGCTTAGCCGGGTCACTCGCATATCTCGCTGTTCAGCAGGGTGATGCTGTTGGTTTGACGTGCATGGGAGCTGATATTGTAAAGGCGTTGCCGCCTAGGCGAACGCCGTCGCACTTGAGGGGGTTGAATGACATCTTGGAGAACACGACAACCGAAGGCGAAACCGGTCTGGTAGAACGATTGCATGAGTTTGCCGAGACGACTCGAGGAAGAGCACTGGTTGTGATTATCTCGGATCTATTTGTGAATCCCCCAGAGTTACGAGAGGCGTTTGATCATTTGAGATTCCGCAAACATGATGTATCCGTGTTTCATTTGATGGATCCGCAGGAGATATCGTTTGACTTTCGCAGGCCGACGCGATTTGTTGATCTCGAAGGTGGGGTTTCCTTGTTTGCTGATCCGAGTGAAATCATGGATCGTTATCAGCAGGCAATGGTCGACTATCTAGCCGAGTTGCGAAGGATTGTGCTTGAGACAGGAGTCGATTATCACCGCTGCAGTCTTGACGACGACTATGAGCAAGCGTTGTTTGACTTTCTGGTGCGGCGAAACACGGGGCGGGGCAGTCGATGAGTTTCTTGCAACCGGCAATGTTGATTGCGTTGCCACTGATTGCACTGCCAATCGTCATTCATCTGATCAACCAAAGACGTTTTCAGACCGTCCAGTGGGGAGCAATGCAATTTCTGCTTGCTGCCAATCGGATGTCTCGAGGATATGCGAGAATCCGACAATGGCTGATTCTGGCTGCTCGAACACTGGCGGTTGCCGCCTTGATCTTTGCGATCAGTCGCCCCCTCTCCAGTGGTTGGCTGGGAGTCGCGGGGGGGGGGCAAGTCGATACCACGATCATTTTGCTGGATCGATCACCAAGCATGAGCCAAGCGGGGCCGGGCGGTGTATCGAAACTTGAGGCTGGAGTTGCAAAGCTGGTTGATTCCCTCGAAACGCTGGGTGGGAATCGCTACCTGTTGATTGACAGCGTTAACCAGGAACCGGTTGAGTTTGAAAAGCCAAGCGATCTGTTGCAAATGCCAGAGACGCGGGCAGTCAGCGCATCGGCGGACTTGCCCTCCTTATTGGAGGCTGCTGATCGCTACATCAGGGAGAATCGTCCGAGTCGAGCTGAAGTCTGGATGCTGAGTGATGTCAGACGCAACGACTGGAAAGATGATAGCGGTCGGTGGGACGCGATCCGTGAATCGTTGGTTGAGTTGCCGCAGATGGTCCGATTTCACCTGCTGGCTTATCCCGAAATTGCCACCGGAAATCGGTCGTTGGCGGTCACGCAGGTCCGTAGAGTGGAAGATGGTGATGCAGCAAACTTGTTAATCTCGCTGCAGATTGAACAAGATGAGAATGACGCTGCGGTGACCACACTGCCTGTATCGTTGGAAATCAACGGTGCCCGATCGGTCTTCAACGTCGAACTTAGTGGTAAGGGATCAGAGTTGGTGGAGCATCCTGTGATGCTTGATGGCGGAACCTCGCGAGGGTGGGGACGTGTTTGGCTACAAGCTGATTCCAATGCCAGTGACAATGAGTTCTATTTTGTATTTGACAAGGAACCGCCACGGAAAACATTGGTTGTCAGTGATGATCCTGCCAAAGTGCGGCCTGTCGAGTTTGCAGCAGGTATTTCACCGGATTCAGCTGTGGTCTGTGAGTCCGTCAGTATTACCCCCGACGACCTGGTCTCGCAGGACCTGAATAATGTTTCATTGATTGCTTGGCATTCTGCGATTCCGGATCAAGATGAAGGGCTGCATGCCGTCTTGAAAGCGTTCGTTCAACGCGGTGGGCAACTGATGTTTTTTCCGCCCAAGGTCCCCACCGCAGCCGAATTTGCCGGAGTCAGCTGGGGAAGCTGGCAGGAACCACAGGTGGTTCGTGTCGGATCTTGGGTGGGAGACCAGGACCTGCTGTCCCGGACTCGCAGCGGCGATGCGTTACCGGTGGGTGAACTGAAAGTCATGCGACATTGTGACTTGGAAGGTGAATTTCGGTCGCTCGCGGTACTGGATGGTGGGGCACCGCTGCTCGCTCGTGCCACTACCGACCGCGGTGGTGTTTTCTTCTGTACCACAACTACCTCGGCTGGTGATTCGTCCTTGGCCACTGCCGGTGTCGTTCTCTATGCAATGATTCAGCGGGCTGGAGAGACTGGTGCAAAGACCCTGTCCAATACCAGGCAAGCAATTGCTGGTGAGGCCGGAATTGGCGCGATGCAAGGTTGGGAACAGTTAGCTGGTGACACAGGTGGCCTGTCCAGTACTTATGCGTCCACTGCAGGTGTCTATGAAGGTGACGGATCGCTGCTTGCGATCAACCGGAGTGCCGGGGAAGACGCTGCAACGATTGTGCCAGCGGAACGCGTTGAAACCCTTTTTGCAAATCTCGATTTTGACCGTGTTAATCAAAGGGCCGAAAACAATAGTAGCTTGATTCAGGAGATCTGGCGGCTTTTCTTGATCGTTGTGTTGGTTGCACTGATTGCCGAAGCAGTGCTGTGCATTCCGAAACGAATTACCGCGAATGATGCCGTTACGTCATTTGCCGGTACAGGAAAAACACAGGTAAATCACATGAGTGGTTTCAGCGACACCGGAGCAGACTCTCATGCCGATGATGTTTCGGTAGGGGGTGTGGCGTGACTGGTTTTCAACACCTGACATTTCTTGCGACTCCATTCTCGATCAGTTTGTCGGTCGTGGCGGTTCTTGGGACCTGTGCTGTCAGCTATTACGCGTGGCTGCGGAGTGGGCGTCTGCGATCGGTTGCGAAGTTGGAAGCGTTGCGAGTTCTGATTGTTGCCATGATTGCGGTGTTGTTGAACCAGCCTGAGTGGATCGAAGAGTACCAACCTGATAACAAGCCCACGATTGCGATTCTCTGGGACGATTCTCGTAGCATGGAGACACGCGACGTGTTGGTAGACGGGGCGGAAGGCAAAGAAGCCATTACGCGTGCTGAAGCGATCAAACCGCTGTTGGATTCCGCTGCCTGGTCGGCTTTGGATGAGCGTTTGAATGTAGTGCTGCAGCCGATCAGTAGCGCAGGGATGCCAACGGAAAAAGAAGAGGAGGAACAGCTTGGGGGGAATGAGGCAGGTGGCTCAAGTGAGGCAAAGCCCACCGTGACTAACCTGAAAGACCCATTGCTGGAGACTGCCGAAAGAGTTGGGCAGTTGATGGGAATTGTTCTGGTTTCTGATGGTGACTGGAATGAAGGAGAGCCTCCTGTTGAAGCCGCCTCGCGTTTGCGGACCAAGCAGGTCCCGATCTTTACGGTCGCTGCAGGTAGCCCCAATCGTTTACCTGATGTTGAATTACTTAGCGTTGATATTCCGACGTTCGGAGCCGCTGGTAAACCTGTTCGTATCCCATTCACCATTGATAGCTCTTTGCCTCGAGATTTTGTCGCAACGGTCACGATGGAAGTTTCAAATGGCGACAAATTGACCAAGGATGTTCGTGTCACCGCGATGGGGCGTACCTATGATGCGTTCAATTGGAAGACAACGGATACCGGAGACTTTACGATCTCAGTGTCACTTCCCAGGCAGGCCGAGGAAACCATTGCGGACAACAACGAGCAGACAGCTCCCATTGTGATTCGCGAAGAGCAATTGAAGGTGCTAGTGGTCGAGTCTTATCCAAGATGGGAGTATCGGTACCTTCGTAATGCGCTGTCGAGGGACCCAGGAGTTGAAGTTTCGTGTTTGCTGTTTCATCCCGGATTGGAAAAGGTCGGCGGTGGGTCTCAGGATTACATCCAGTTGTTTCCCGAAGCGATCGAAGATTTGGCAACCTATGATGTCGTGTTTCTTGGTGATGTTGGTCTGGATGACGACCAGTTGACCGAAGAACAGTGCGAATTGTTAAAAGGTCTAATTGAGCAACAAGCAAGCGGACTGGTGTTCATGCCAGGGTTGCAAGGGCGGCAATTCAGTTTGCAGGGAACGGCATTAGAAGAGTTGAACCCGGTGGTCATGGACGAGTCGCAGCCAGGCGGCTGGGGTTCGCGAACTGCAGGGCATTTTGAACTCACCGAAAGAGGCCGTGGTAGTCTCTTGACCAAGCTGGCGGACAGTGGCGATGAAAACGTGCAGGTTTGGGAGGACCTTCCGGGATTCCAGTGGTACGCGCCTGTCGTGAGGGCCAAGGCGGGCGCCGAGGTGTTGGCTGTGCACAACGAAATGAGTAATCAGTACGGGCGACTGCCGTTGCTGGTGACAAGGACATTCGGCGAGGGAAAAGTGCTATTCATGGGCACGGACGGCGCGTGGCGATGGCGAAAGGGCGTCGAAGATAAATACCATTATCGGTTCTGGGGCCAAGTGGTGCGTTGGATGGCTTATCAACGAAATATGGTCAAAGGCAAAGGGATGCGGCTGTTCTATAAACCAGACCAGCCTCAAGTGCGCAAGACTCTCACTTTCAGCGCACACGTGATGGATAAAGGTGGCGAGCCTTTGCAACAGGGAGATGTTCTGGTGACGGTCACTGCACCAACCGGGACCGTTGACACTGTCAGACTGACGGCAGAGGATGATCAGTGGGGCGTCTTCCAAGGGCGGTTCACGCCGCAGGAGCCAGGGAAACATGCCGTCGCAGTCATGTGTCAGCAAACAGGCGTGAAGCTGGATACAACGCTGTATGTGCGAGGGCAAGCAATTGAACAGGTTGGTAAGCCCGCGAGGCCTGACGTGCTTGAGGAACTCGCATTGGTGTCCAGAGGGAAAGCGGTGGAACAAAATAGCGTTTCGGATATTATCGAGTTACTCGCCGCGCTGCCGCAGCCAGAACCGTCATTGAGGCGGTTGCAACTGTGGAGCCATCCGCTGATGTTTCTTGGGCTCGTGGTTTTGCTGGGGATCTTCTGGGTCTGGCGAAAAGCGGTTGGCTTGATCTAACCCAAAGCAGTTGCTCTGATCTGGTTCAAGAAACCATTGCTGGGTTGAGACTACGACATGACTGCGTTGAGACTGCGACGTCGGTGATGTTTCGAGCCGACAGGAATCCAATGTAGGATCCTAACGCGGCATGTGGCTCCTGAGCGTGATCGAAGGAGACCGCGCTGAGCCGGTTGTGTTTGTGAGCGGAGTGCCGTCAACGTTACGGGCCGGTCTTGCGCGTGAAACAGGAGCGTTTTCACTCGCCGGATTGTTGTTGGCTTGCCGAATTCGTGTTGCCAATCGACTTGGATTTGGATTTGGATTTTGCTTTGAGTGGCATGATCGATTTTTTGGGCGGTGTTTTTGTGTCAGGTTGACTACCCGGTTTGACAGGTTTGTCGGTCGGCAGAGGAATAGGAATCAACACAAGGCGAAGGGGCGTACCCTGAGGTGGAATTCGCTCGGTGAAGGGTAGGTATAGTAAGTCACCGGCTTCGGCGCTGCTTGCGACGGGGATATCCATCATGGCTGAGTTGAAGTTGGAGACACAGATCATGTCACCTGAGTCAGCACGATAGTATTCCTTCCCACTCTCAGGATCCTTCCAGAATCCGCTTCCTGAGAAGACCCAGTCAGGTTCCATCTGTTTTCCAGTGCTCGCTTTTTTTACCCAGCGACGACCGTCGACTGCCTTGAATTTTCCAGTTTCATCTCGGTAGCAAACCCATAGTCGAATCCGCTGACCTGTCGCGGGTACAAATTTGGGCAAGAACTCGACGGGTGTGCCCCGCATGGCGCCCACGGCAAGTAACGCGGCATGAACTTCTTTCGATCTCGCGAGTGTGCCGATAATGGATTCGTGCTCCTTGGTCCCCTCGGGGCAAGCGAACATTTCAAGGGGGCCATCGGTCATGGCCACATAGCCATCTAAAATGACCCGCTTGTTTTTGGCATCGATCCACAAATGGTCCTTGCTGATTGCCGCGCCACCGGGAGGTGGACCAAGGGCTCGGCGGGTGATCGTGGCTGGTGACACGTACGCGTTCTGGGCTGCATCGATTTCTTCTTGCGTTGCAGTGTCTTGGGGCTCGGAGGTGGTGCTTTCCTCAGGCGACCCCGGAGCGGGAAGCTGGGGTGGGGGGGCGCTGTTCGGCTTGTCGCCCGATACGTTTGGGCTTGTTCCTTCCACCGCAGTTTCTGCGGCTCGGCTACCGTTTGTCTGTTCCTGAGTTGTGTCCTGCGCGGTGGACAACTGGGAAAGGAAGCTCAGTGTGAGCAGAAAGGCAGCGACAACCGGCATGCACTTGTTCATCTCGTCTCTCTCTCGTGCGGCACTTGTCGCCTCATGAAACCAGTAGTGTGACTGGAAAAGCGAGGCGAACGAACTGGGGTGATGTCTGTTTGGGGCAGCATTTAGCCCCACTTAGTGTGGTTTTTCGGGGATCTTAGGGCTCACGAACAGAATTCATGTCACGCTTGCACCCAATTTACAGGCTAGCGTAGCAACTTTTAACTAGTAAGGTATCGTCCAGCTCGTAAGTGACTATCCTTGCACTTATCGTGCCAACTGTTAACAGCGGTGTGTGTTGCGGTCATGAGGTCAATCGTTACTTCTGACGCATCATCAGGGGCGATAGCACATGGAGCCTGGAGAAGGCAACGCAAAATGTGCTGGGTACGCTTTTGTGATGTCGGTCTTGTAGCTCATGTGCGTTCTGACTTTTTCAATTGCAGGAATTACCGGCGGTGCTGATGAAAGTACCGTCACGGAAACATTGGTTGGTTTTGATGTCGAGAGAGTTCTTTCTTATTGAGTCAGAGAGCGTTGAGCCTGCGGTTGGGGGTGGCAATCTGCGTACGGATGCCTGGTGCAGGGAAAGTTGGAGCCTGTTAACCAAACGTTTATCACGGCTAGCACACCCCAAGCATGCGAAAAAAATGTTTGGTGAGGAAGAAGGCCAGCTTTCGATTTACCTTTGGGGAGTAGCGGCAGCTCGGGGCGACGAGTGCGATCGCCTGATCATCGCTTTGTCCGAATTGACTCGCTCAAAAGATAAGTCGGCAGTTGCAGAAAGCGAGGGTGCTGATGCAATCGACTTTGACCGTGAGGCAGCAGCTTTCATCGACTCGGTTGATAGTCGGCAGGTTTTCAGCCCTTTAGACTGCCATTTTGCGATCACGTGGGCAGCAGCGCTACCAGCACTCGCGACCCGCCTCGAAGCTCACCGGTGGTGGCGGCTTACGACTGCTTTGCAGCATCTTCATGAGGCTGTTCTGCAACGAAGCACTGCCTACAGCGTTGATCATTTGATGCTTGCGGGTGAACTGGGACTAACACTCGCGTGGCGTGTTCCCTGTGTGGCTGCCTGTAAACGCTTAGCAGGAAATGCGGGTGACTCGGTAAGGATGTGGTGTGACCGAGAGCAAGAGGCCGTTTCAGGAGTGTTGGGGAACGCGGCAAACGTACGGCTCGTTTTGGCATCGTTGCTACGCTGCCGAAAGTTGCTAGAGAAAATGGCGAAGCGGAAATTTAGAAAATCTGATCGAAGCACCCTTGCTGTCTTGGCCAAATGGGCAGCTGCGTTGACTCACCCATTAGGAACCGCGCTCAGTACCGCTTCAGTTGAAGCGATGTCGGCTGACGACAAAGAGTTTGGGTTGATCGGCATGCTGCAAGATGAATACCCCGAAACGCTGAGTTCGGCCTTTTCGGCTGCCAGAGGTGAAACACCGCAGGGGGGCAGACTCGCATGGGAGGTGGGGCTGCCCGACACATGGCACCATGACCACGATGCAAAATTGGCCATCGGGTTTGCGGATTGGGATGTGAGACAGGGAAGGTTCCATCTTGACTACTCAGGGGAGTATCCAGAACTGGAACTGTTTGCTGGTCGGAGGCGTTTGTTTGCGGGCAGGGTTCAGGTTCGTCTGGAGCTGGACGGTGTTGAGCGGCAACCGTGTGGAGAGTGGACCGAAGTTTGTGTGCACAGTGACGACGATGTGCATTATTTGGAAATTGAGCAGCCGTGGAGTGGCGGACTGGTTCTGCAAAGACAGATAATGCTTGTGCGGGACGATCGATGTGTGCTGATGGCGGATAGTGTGATTCCAGATGAAGCAGTGGATGTTTCAACATCGACGATCGATTACTGGTGCAATTTGCCATTAGGCCCGTCCATCCTTTGGTCGCCCGAAGCAGAAACTCGCGACGGCTTTTTGACTGAGGGAAAGCGTCGGGCATTAGTGGTGCCCTTGGCGGCTGGCGAATGGTCGACGGGGCCTACAGATTCAACGCTGGGTGAGACCAGTGACAGGCACTTGCAACTCTTTGTGCGAGGACGCAAATCACTTTATGCACCCATTTGGTGTGACCTGCAAAAACGTCGGTTCACACGCCCTAGGACTTGGCGGCAGTTAACAGTAGGGGACCAGCTGAAACTGGTGCCACGCCATGAAGCCACCGCCTATCGCGTTCAGGCTGGATCTGAACAATGGATGGTGTATCGCTCACTCGGTGAGCGGCGCTGTCGTACCGCATTGGGCAAGCACTTGGTTGCTGAATTTTATGGGTCGCGTTTTTATGCCAGTGACGGGTCACACGAAGAATTGGTAACCGTCGACGATAAGTGTTCCACGGATGATGACTGAACAGCAGACGCAGCAACGAATTGATGAGAATTGGCAGTTCGTCCAACAGCAGGTTCGTGAAACCGCGAGTGCATGCGGACGAGCTCCAGATTCTGTTCGAATCATTGGCGTGTCAAAATACGTGGACGAAACATTGACACGCGCGTTAACCGCGGCTGGGTGTCGGGACTTGGGTGAAAGTCGTCCACAGTTGATGTGGCAGAAGTCGCAAGCCATGCAGGATGTAACGCCTCTGTCATGGCACATGATCGGGCATCTGCAACGCAACAAGGTGCGACGTTCTTTGCGGTGCAAGCCAATGATTCATTCCGTTGATAGTGAGCGGGTGCTCTCCACTATCGCAGAAGAAGCCGTGCAGCAGGAAGTCTGCATCAACATCTTGCTTGAAGTGAATATCAGCGGTGATGTAGCCAAAACCGGGTTTTTACCGGACGCTCTTGAGTCGGTACTCGAGTCCGGTTGCAAAGCGGGTATTGAGGTTCGTGGGTTGATGGCGATGGCCGGTTGGGGTACTGACACGTCCGCCGCCCGCAAGCAGTTCGAGAAAACGAGGGAACTGCGTGATCGGTTACAACGTTCAACTGGCCGCCCGTTGCCCGAGCTTTCAATGGGCATGAGTGGTGATTTTCAAGCCGCTATTCGTGCTGGTGCGACGTTGGTGCGGATTGGATCCAGTCTGTTTGATGGCGTGATTGAGCGAAAATAGTATGTGAATCGATGTTTTCGCTAATCCTAAGCCGAATTGGGCCAAGGTGAGTGGATTGCCTGAAGGGGCATTGAAGGGTCGGGGCTCGGTGACCCTGAAAAAAAACACGCAAATCAGGCTGTTGTGATCGCCTTGGCAAAGGCACTCAGCGTGCGGAGGTCGCAGGTCCGTAACGTCGCAGGTCCATAACGTCGGAGGTTCAGCAAGTCGTCGTGAAACGTTCGAAGTTTCTGAAGAAGCCGCGGTGCTGATGTCCGTGATCAGGCGTTTGCTGAACGAGTGAGCAAGGCGGCAGTCGCTTGCCTCGCTGTGGTTCGGGCTGGGGGCTGAGCGCTGTAGCGGCGGCACCTGCGCACTACGACGTCCTCTTTTTTTATGCGGGGTGCCGAGTTTGCGTCTCTTTTGTCAGCGTCTCACTCAGACTGGGGAGGTTCCCTCGCCTATCAGGGTTGATCCAACATTTGCTGTACTCGCTGCTCGATTGCTGTCGTGATCGTGGTTGTCTGCGATTTTACTTTGCGATCACTACTGACTTCCACAGGTTCTCCAAAGGAAACCTTCACTCGTCTTTCCGCCTTGATGTCTGCGGTTGTTTTTTTCAGGACGTCTTCTTCAAACTTATCGATGGTTTCAGCCATTCTGTCAATGGAGGGATGATCATCCACATAGTCGCCTGGATAACTGAATGATTGCACCACGAGGAACAGGTCCTCCATGTCATGGTTCAATTGGTTTGCCTGTTCCGTGCCTGACTCACCGGCAAGTTCTTTTTCCATGATCGTCTTGCGAGCTGCCTTGACACGTTCGGGAATGCTTTTGGATGAAGATTCGATCTCGTTTCGCTGCTCGACGTTGGTGAGTATATGTTCTCGAAGTGAGGCGATTCGGTCTGGTAACCGGCCTGACTGAGTCGTTTTTAGATACTCCAGTTCTTTGACCATGAGCAGCACCTCGGCGAAGTCGTAAATTCGCTTATCAAGAGGTTCAGTTGTCTTGGGCCGCCAGAATATCGAGCTTTCCAATTCACTCATGGTGGCCAAGAGTGATGGCGTTGGATCATCAACGTAGCTGTACCGAATCGCACAGGGAATACAGGTGATTGGGCGTTTGCTTTTTCTCGCAGCAGCAACCGCAATAGCGGCGGCACCCTCTCGGAACGGGGTGACTCGTCCGTTGCAGTGATAGATTTCGCCTTCCGGAAAAATGACAAGCGGTTCCGGCTTTTCTTGTAGGATACTGGTTGCCAGCCGAAAAGCACCGATGTCGTTGGCTTCTCGGTCAACGCTAAAGCAGCCATGTTTGGTGAGAAGCCAACGTGCGAGCCACGATTTATCGTCAAACACGTGCCATGTGGCCATCACGTGCAACGCGGTGCCGACTTGATCGGCGGCAGAATAAATCACATAGGGATCTGCGTGGCTGGAGTGGTTGGGCATGATCATCACGCCCTCTCCGTTCTTGAGTCGTTCCTGAACGATGTTCGCGCCTTCCACCTCAATGTCAGAGATTTGGATGGTGCGTTTTCTCTGCCGGTCCCGGAAGGGGCGCAGGAAGTTCACCAGCGTGGGACTGACGCTGGGTTTCCAAGCCTGCGGCGCGAACAGCATTGTGTAACGGTTCATGATTGGGGGCCTTGCCAATTTATCTGATTCAGTTCCGCCATCGCTAAAATCAAAGCCTGCGTTCCGTCTTTTGCATGGCCTTGTGCCACAACGGCTTGGTAAAGTTGCTGTGCGAGCGCCAGTCCGGGTAGTGCAAGGTTCATGGCAGCCGCTTCATCAAGCGCGATCCGCATGTCTTTGATGAAATGCTCCACGAAAAATCCTGGATCGAAATCGCCTTCGATCATCCGAGGGGCCATATGGGTCAGCGACCAACTGCCGGCGGCGCCAGAGGAGACGCTCTGAAGCACCGTTGTCAGATCCAAACCAGCTTTGGTTGCGTATAGGAGGGCTTCGCAGACGGCAATCATGCCTGATGCGATCAAAGTCTGATTCACCATCTTGGTATGTTGCCCGCGGCCCGGGCCACCCTGATGCACAATGGTGCTGCCCATCAACTCAAACAGTGGTGTCAGACGGGCTACATCATCCGCAGCACCTCCCACCATGATGGATAGGGTGCCGTTTCGTGCACCCGTGTCTCCCCCGCTTACAGGAGCGTCAATGCTGGCAACCCCCTTTTGGGCTGACTCCTGTGCAATATGTTCCGCAAGCGACGGCTTGCTTGTCGTCATGTCGACAATCGTCATCCCCTCGGACGATCCGCTCAAGACCCCGTTCTCTCCAAGAATCACGTGCTCCACATCAGTGGGGAAACCTACGATCGTGAACACAACGTCTGACCGTTCAGCAACTTGCCTGGGGGAATTCACTAGCACCGCGCCCCGCTCCACTAGCGATGCGGCTTTTTCTGGACTTCGGTTGTATAGCGTCGCCGGGTAGCCTCCCGCCATCAGATGACCACACATGCTGCTACCCATCACACCGGTGCCAATCCAGCCAATGCGAGTTTTCCCAGGAGCGATGGTCGGAAGGGGTAGCTGTTTATTCACGTTTTCTAGCTCTTTGGCGAGTTAAATTAGCTCAAGGTCGCGCCATCAACATAGCAGGCGAAATACCTCAAGAGACCGCAGGACGCAATTTTGGCGTGACGCTAACGTAATCCAACGCGTTCCATAGACTCAGGCGGCTTGCCAGCGTTCGACTTCTTGTGCAGACGTGCCTAGCCAGATTGCGGTGGTCCAGTTGGGCAACTTTTGACGAGCATCCGATAAGCCAATCACCAAGTCTCGACCTTGTCCGCCAGGGCGGGCAATGGTCGCTGTGATTTGCACCGTAGCATGTTGCGTCAGCAGAGCACGGGGCTGGTCAAGTGCTGGCTGACGGGAGACGTTGATGTCAGTGGTGCCAGCCGACTCTGCTGGCGTGCTGTTCGTAGCTGTCTTGTGGGCTTGCCGCGCCTTGCTCACGGTCATGTGGCTTAGCAACCGGTTGACTGATTTTACGTGCCATGCAGCAAGCTGGTCAGACAGGATTGTTCGCACGCTAGGCAGGTTTCGGTACCAGTCAATCCTCAAGTCACGCTCGGTATGGTCGGCGAGCTCCCGTGATAATTCAGCAAAAAACTGCTTGCGGAACGACAGATAGGGCGGCGTCACCAAAACAGGCGTGGATGCACGTCGGTCTGCGAGCGTAATGATTTGGTGAGCTATCTGCTGTAACGGCATTGGAACGTATCGACATGTTTTAGGCGACAGTGAGCGCGGGAATCGCAAGCTCAAGACTCTTGGTTTTTCGATCGCATGCGTTTAAGCATTCTCTGGTAATCGATTGACTGATGATTTGCGTCTACGGAGTTTTGGCGTTGGTCGATGCGATGAATGTCCACTTCGTCCTCGATGGTCAACATGTCGCTGTCATCATGACGGAGGCGGATAAGGTCATCATGGGGGGCCGGAACGTGATTGTCCTGTTCTTCCTGATGCAACGTGGCCGACGTTGGCTCGTCCAAAACAGTTTGATTTTCGGTGGTGCCAAATTGCATGGGACTGCCGTGCTGGGCAGAAACAAAATCCAAGGTAGCGGAATCAACCGAAGAGTTGTCGAAATCGTCGCGCGCGTCACCAAATGAGATGTCGTGAGACGCGGTTTTTCCAGCGTGATGATGCATCTTGCTGGGCACTTGGTGTGCTTCATCACAGTATTGAATTTGGTCGGTTTCTGTGTCGTGAATGAGTTCACTGATGCCAATGATTTCTTGATGGATGACGATTTCTTGAGGTAGGACCGTCTCGATGGTGGCTGCAGGGCGATCGGCCAGTGTTTCCACACCGTTGCGGGTCAGTGTGTCAGCACCGTTGGTGCCCGTGCGAAGGTCAAGCTTCTCTTCCTCGTCAAAACTGCCGAACAGTTGGTCGTTGGTTTGCGTGTTTGTTAGGTCAGCGGACAACTCGCTTTTAAGCAAGTCGGAAATCAAGTCATCATTGGTTGCCAGAGCGGGAGAAGCCAATTGCGGGTACAGCAACCGTGGGGAACCAATTTCACCAATCTCCAGTTGTCCCTCGTGAGACGCTGTGCTGGAGCGGTCAGCAACTTCGAACTCGCTGGTTTGTACCGATTTTTCGTTCAACTTTATCTGGTCGCCGTCGTCCCACACTTCTGTGTGGAGTTCATGCGTGGTGTCTTGCTCTAGATCCGAATTTGGTTGAAAGTCAGCTGAATCGGCAAATTCGCTTGATGGGCCCAAATGACCATCCGGTTCAAAGTCATACGCGTCTGAGTCGGTCTCAGCATCGGTGGGAGAT
Organism: Rubripirellula sp.; assembly: GCA_051010795.1. Classification (GTDB taxonomy): domain Bacteria; phylum Planctomycetota; class Planctomycetia; order Pirellulales; family Pirellulaceae; genus Rubripirellula. The sequence continues at coordinate 15,009 of JBPCVE010000447.1, read as the reverse complement.
GCATCCGTATCTGCCGAAATTTGGTCAGACACTTCATCACTATTTTCGAATGCCGTCTCGTAAGTACTCGCGGGCTCGAATGAATCAAGTTCACCGAATTCCACAGTAGACGCAGTCAGTTTGATTTCTGGTTCATCCACCATGGGACTTGGAAGCTGTTGTACCTCTGCCCAGGATTGATCGATGATTTGATCGGTAATCAGATATTCATCTTTGTCAGCGGCGAACTCAATGGCGTGAGACAACAACTGGTTGATCAGACGCGGTACACCGCTGCATGCATGATGAACAGCAGAGATCGCGTCGGCAGTGATCGTTGTGTCGGGATCACAACCGCAATTGCGAATCGTCTGGTTGATGTACCAAGCTGTCTCTTCGTTGTTGAGCGGATGAATGTAACATCGAGTCGAAATTCGCTGCCGGAACCCGTCCATTGAGGGTGCGATCAATAATTCATCAAGAGGGTTTCCTCCGAACATCACCACATGGATGCGTGGTTCACCATCACGCGTCAAATTGGTCAAGGTGCGAATGGTTTCCAATAATGCCGGAGTCAATGATTGAGCTTCGTCAATCAGCAGTAAGATCCGTTGTTCCGATGAGGCGCCAAGACAAAGGTGGTCGAACAGCGCCAGTTGCAGATCTCCACCGGGGATGTTGGTTATGTCGGCGCCAGCCTGATGCAGTACGCGCCGCAGAAATGCGTCGCTGTCGGTTAAAGGGGTTTCGCCCAAGGCGATGACGCAGTGGCTGTTCTGATAACGGTGCACCAAGAGTTCACTGATCAGGGTCTTGCCTGTACCCGGTGGACCTATCACTACAGAAATTGCGTCACGTGCCTGAATGCTCCGCTCAATTCTGTCCACTGCATCCTGAACGGACCCTAAGGCGATAAAACGTTCAATGCTCGGATGAGCGGGGAATGGGGGCAGTTTATAGGCAGAATCGCTGGAGTGCATCGTTGTCACACATTCTGGAAGGTTGGAGACGAGCCGCGTCGGCTGAACCACATCACGCAGATCGATACAATCGAAATGATCGGCACAATTGGTACTGCTTCTACACCCGAAAACAGCCCTCGGTCACGGCTTGGCAGCGCTGGTAGTGAAAATGGGGCAGGTGGGGTGTTTGGCGATCTTGTTTGGAGGGCAATCGCGGGAACAGAGGCAGCCGTAGATAAGATTTCCCAGTGGCGGGCCACGCAGGGATGCAAGCGACTGTTCACAAATTGCGATGAATGGAAGCAACCTACGAGTCGGCTAGCTCGTATGGTCTGCGGCTCAGAATCCACCTGGGCTAGTGAACTCAGCGTAGTCGTCGAATTCGCTATGACGTTCGGCGGCACGGTCACTGAACCGTGTGAAGTCAGCTTCCCATGTGAGTTCAACATCGCCGATGGGGCCATTTCGCTGCTTGGAAATGATGATTTCCGCCTGGCCAGCAAACTGGGCCTTGTCATCCCCGCGGTGGTAGTATTCTTCGCGGTGGACGAACATGACAACGTCGGCGTCCTGCTCGATAGCACCTGATTCGCGAAGGTGACTTAGTTTGGGGCGATGGTCTTTGCTGTCTTCGGCTTGCCGGTTGAGTTGAGACAAACAGAGCAATGGGACTTCCAATTCACGTGCAAGGCCTTTCAGTCGACGTGCGATCTTGGCAACTTGTTCCTGTCGTGGGTCTCGAGAGTTATCAGGCTCAATGAGCTGTAGGTAGTCGATCACGATTAAGCCGAGGGATTCTTCTCGACGTTTGATGCGTCGGGCGGCAGCTGCGATCTCGCTGACGGTGCGACTGGGCGAATCGTCGACAAAAAGTGGTGCTTGACTGATCTCGTTTGCTGTTTGAATCAGTTTGTCACGATCATCTGATGAGATGGTGCCGTTACGAACGCGATGCCCATTGACCCTTGCAAGAGAGCAGAGCATGCGGTCAGCTAACTCGATGCCGGACATTTCCAGAGAGACAAACAGGACCGGTTGTTTTTGATTGATGGAGACATGCTCACCAATGTTCATGGCAAGAGCAGTTTTTCCCATGGATGGTCGAGCAGCCAGAATGATCAACTCCCCGTGGTGAAGTCCACCGGTCATTTCATCAAATTTGGTGAGTCCGGTTTCAGCTGCACCATCCACATACTCGTCTCTCATGCGTGCTTCCATCCGATCCATGGATTGGTGCAACACATCCGCTATGTTCTGGACTGATTGTGAAGAGCGACCATCCATGATGGCGAATACTTTTTGCTCTGCCTGGGCACACAATTCTTTTGCGCTGGAGGATTGATCATAAGCATCCCGCAGTACCTCGGTGCTGGATTGAATCAATCGCCGATAGACGGCTTTCTCGGTGACGATGCTACAGTAATAGACAGCGTGTGCTGCGTTGGGGACGGATGATGACAGCCGTGCCAAGTAGGCAGCTCCGCCCACTTTTTCATAATTACCTGCGGTTCTTAATCTCGAGACAAGCAGAGTGATGTCAATTTTCTCACCCGAGTCGTGCATCTCTCGCAGGTTCTCGTAGATGATTCGATTGGCGTCGTCATAGAAATCCTCCGATCTGAGCGAGGGAATTTCATCGCACACTTCAGGAAGTAGCAGGATACTTCCCAGAACACCCATCTCGGCTTCAACGTCGAAAGGAGGTTGCCGCTGCAGGATTTCAGCGGCCGAAGGTTCTTTCTTTGGCTTTCTTGGAAAGGGAGAGTCGTTGGAAGCCATGGGCCAATCCGTTGGGGGCGAAAGGAAGAAAAGTGTCGTGGAGGTGATATCCGTATCGACCGGACAAAATCAAATTCATGCATCTGTGACCCGAGGCCACTGCAATCGCTTTGGGGCCGTCGGCGAATGTGTCAACTGTGTCAAAGCCTGCGGTGATTCATCGGCAACAGGTCTGTGGGTGCGGGAATGAGTGAGACCTGTTTATACCTTTGCAGGCAACGCCGCGGGTTGCCAAGCCGATTAAACGTATGCGTATTTGCCAGGTTTTCGTCGGAGTGTTAATTTTCATGGGATTGCACAGGTGTTCCCGGTAGGTGATGGGGTGGCATTCTTACTGTCATCGTGCCGCGGTTTCTGGTGGGTTGCAAGGACCAGGAACTGGGCAAATCAGCGTGCTGAAAAGAGCAGCGGGGCAAACGGTTGAGGGGGAATGCAGATGAGCTGACAAACGAACGTTCAGGCCGATTGCAATGGGATACTCGTAGAGGCGGGCAGAAGGCTCGGGCTTAGCCGCTTCGGAGTAAGTTTTCGACGCGGGCCACTGCCTCGCGGGTCGACATCGCCAGTTGTCCGCGACCGATCGACTTTCCGTTCTGAAGCCACTTTTTGACGTTGTTTTCTGCTGAAATCGCCGTGCTGTGCGACTTGCCACCAAAATGGGTTGCAATCTCCGAGTAAGCAGAGGCAGTCAGTTGGCGGGCCAAGTACATCGCTAACATGCGAGGTCCTGTGACGGCTCGAGTTTGGGAGCGCCCCCGAAGGGTGTGGTGGGGCAGGTGAAAGGCGTCGCAAACGGCTGTTTCAATGACCGACAGTGTTGCGATTGGGGTGGCGGCTCGCAGCAGGTTGCCACCAAATTGTCGGATTTCGTCCAGCGTGGGCACGCGACCAAACATCCGCTGCAGTGTGTTGATCATATTGGCGACACCACTTACCACGCGACCATCGCCAGCCAGCATTGGATTGATTTGGTCAAGCAAGCTTGCGGGAACTTCAACCGGACATCGTTCGGCAATCCAACGCTCTAGAATTTCGCGTCGGATGTCGATATCGAGCGGCTGAATTGGGCACACCAGTCCACTCGCCATGCGGCCCGCCAGTTCCTGCGAAAGACCCGCAATCTCACTGGGAGCCTGCAGCCCAGAGAAGAGCAAGGGCCGCCCCTCGGAAGCCAGAGTCTCTACGGTGTAAAGCATCTCTCGCAGCGTGGCTTTCTTGGCACCTAAAAATTGCACATCGTCAATCAACAACGCGTCAACCTCGCGATACCGGCGGCGAAACGCAGTGATCCCGCTGTTGCCCACGGAGCTGATGAAATCGTTGGTGAACTGCTCAGCTGATAAATGCATCACGCGACGCATTCGGTAACGCCGACGCAATTGTTCGGCAATCGCTGACATCAGGTGTGTCTTGCCGGTCCCAGTTGGACCGCAGAAGAAAACGGGTGAAGCCGTTTTTGGGTCCTGGCAGATCATGGACAGGGCCGTGTAGGCGAGTTGGTTGCTCGTCCCCGAGACAAAGCTGGCAACCGTCGCTGGTCGTTTGCGTTCTTCGGCAGCCGTGACCTGCTGTTGATCGTGTTTCGGTTGAACTTTGGTGTGGCTGCCGGACCTGCTTTTTGCCGTTGGCGGAGAAGACCCTGACGATTGCGGGCTGGTTGAGGAATCAGAGGACTTTACGCCTCCATTTTTTTTGGCTGAACCGTTGTTGGCTGGAGCCAAACCAGGAAATTCAAGTTGTTCGGCTTGGTCGATCCGCAGATCGCTTGAGTGGGTTCGTCTCTTCGATCCCCCACTATCAGCAATGTATGACGAGATCGATTGGGTTCGGCCACGTTTCGATTTTGCTTTGCTAGCGCGACCGGGTTGCCGCTGACGCGAACGGCGGGCTTGCTCGGGCACCGACGAAGAAGTGGGGCTGGGCACGGTTGGTGCGTTCTGTGCCACAGCATCAGGACTGATTGGATCGGTGGAAACCTCCCCACTCACGGCACTGCTCCCTTCGCTTGTTGTCTCATCGTCCGTCAGCGGCAATTGAGCTTGGGTCGCTGCTGGCTCATCCAAACGAAGGACGACTTCCGTCCGCACTCCACAGGCTTGCATGGCAGCGCCCCGCATTTCGCGAATGAAGTTCTGACGGAGGCGATCCAAGGCAAATTGGCCACGAATTGAAAGTGTGATGCGACGCTGTTGCTCAGATGGCAAGTCAGGGGCATCGGCGGGGGACGCTTCTGCCGCAGCGTCAACTGTTGCCTCCTCGCTCGGTCCAGCGTCAAACGCAATCGTTACGCCGTGTGTGAACCACATGCGGAATCGTTCTGCACCTACGCGTCCTGTCAAAGCTTCCTTGAATGATTCGATGACAGCCGTGTCATCGGTGCAACCGTGCGGTGCAGACATACTGGTAGCGCAATCCTCCATCATGGATGTTTCGCAATGCAGCAATAGCAGTGACCAATTTCAATTCGCCCACGCGAATCGGACCACCGTCGATTGGGGGCAGGGCAACCAAAGCGTTGGTAATGAATCGTCACCAACCTAGCTCCGCCGGGCGGCACACAGACCTCCCCACAATCTTTCTCCCGCAGTCGTCGATTCTCTATCGCTTCTGCAGGAGGGAGAATTCTAGGGTTGCTAGCAACCAAGTCAAACATCCTTTGGCACCCTTTCGAAACTTTCGTTTCGACTTGTTGCGTGAAAGTTTTAAAGTGTCCTGAAAAGCCGGATTTTGATGGCTGGCTTTCGCAAGGACGTGTCACGATTTGGTCTGATCCTAGCTGACTGTTGGCAGTGGAAAAGGTGTTGGAAAGTCTTCGCTTGGTCCATCGTGCTTGTGCGTGATGGAGTGTAAGTCCTTAATTGGTAACGCTTTACATTTCATGGTTGGGGTTTTGGATGAGTTTTGTGGCTCGGCCACATTTGTTCGATTTATCACACTGCCGAGATCATTTTGGTGAAAAGAGTCAGTGGCAAACGCCCAATTCGGAAAAAACACACTGGTTCATGCGGGTCACGGCTTTTCGAATTCTACCCGTTTTACCCAGACTGTTTCGCTTAGTAATGGAGTCATTCCTTTGGCGTTGTAAATGTCTCGAGCTGGTTGGTTGGTCTGGTCAACGCCCAAGATGAAGCGTGTCCCCCCTAAAGTGGCTGCCACCTGCGCGGCTTGGTCGACGAGTCGTCTTCCGAACCCCTTCCCGCGAGTCTCCGGTAGCAGGCCCATGTAAGCAATTTCAATCACCGGTCCCTCATGACTGGTGTTGGTGTCGCTCTGTGTTTCGTGGGATTGGCGGTTGCCCGATGCGGCAGTTTCTGGATTGGCGTTACCGTGATTGGCGTTACCGTGATTGGCGTTACCGGGGCTCTCAGCATGTTTTGCCAGAATCAGGCATCCAATGGGCGTGTTGTCCGGACTGTGGGCATCCAACACTTCGAACCACAGGTCAGGAGCGAAGGACGCTGCGGTCTGGTACCCCCGAAGCGTTTCGCCTGGGGTGCGGTAACGGGAAAGTTCTGGGCAGTCCAGTGTGCCCTGGTAGGTCGACTCGACGAGTTGGGTGAACGCCAGGCGACTCTCTGCGCTATCCCAACCCACGGTTCGTAATTCGATGGCGACTTGTGTCGGGTGATCGCTCAGATGGTTGTGGGTGGCAGCACTGCTGGGATCTGCAGTGCCGGTTCTATCCGCATTGCCGGTCAAGTAATCGAGGGTAGCAATCTGTTGAAATCCCAGTCCTTGATGCCACTGGTGCGTACTCAGCCCGATCTGATCTGTTGCGTCGGTGGCCCATTGGACAAAGCGAATCCCACGTTCGGTCAAATCCTGGTCTACGTGGGTGCGCATTTCCATAATCACCGCATGTTGCTCGGCGGGCGGCATGAGGCGGTCGCGATGCGGGGCTGACTCGGTCCCTTGGGAGTTATTTTCCGACGAATTTGGGATTTCCCCCGAAATGTCGACTAGGAAGTCTGCGTGCACAATCGTGGCCACATCCGAATAGGCTGGCGGGGCATTGCAAGGCTGTTGGATGGCGATCAACGCGGCGATCGACCCAGACCCTGCCGCCTGACCTGAGTCCAGAAGCTCAGCTGCATCTGGCTCACGGGCTAGGTAAAAAAGGACCTCATCATGGGGACGATGATGCAGGTTGCTGCGCAACTGTTCCAGAGCAATTTGCGCGCGGCCAATCGATAGTCTCGACAGCAATCGGGGTAAAACTTCTTGCAGGTGCTCCAGCGAAGCACGCTCGATTATCAATGACATCGGTTGGTACGTGGGAAAATTGATACGGGAAAAAAACGGTGCGACGGAAAGTGGTGGTTGGCTAAGAAAACGCGTGACCCTTCCTGTTTGCTTGTCAATTTAGTTTCTTCAACATGCTTCGTCGTGAAGGGGGGCATTGGTTTGGGGGGGGGGAGGCACCTGCGGGCGAGCATCTCTAAAGTCAATCCCTATTAGGTTCGGCTTGCGATTGTGTTTCTGAACGATCGTGCGGGTGAATCTCCCTCGGGAGCCAGGCCAAGATGCCTGTTTCCTCATTGCCACAATCTTTTGGAAACGCGGAAGGTCGTATCTGTTTCAATTCATCGCGTTCACTCCATCGCGGTTGCGGAATGGTGCAGGCAAATCCGTCTAAGCCCGTTATACCACTTCGCTAGGATCGGCGAGCCCGAGTGCAACCTCCTGCCGCAGTGATCCTGCCATGCTGAATCCACCAGTATCGGCGTGCCTGACGATCTTATCGTTTCGCAGAGCAGCCGTTACCAAGCGCACCCTGCGAATCACTGCCAGAGGCATTGTTGAGGGCTGTTGAGAGGGGGGGACGTCAGGTGCTATCCTTTCCTTCGAGCAGCGGACTGCTATTCTGAGGGGGCAGGCAGAGTATTGGTGGTAGGATCGCTTTGGGCGTGAAAGATGCCCATGAGAGATGCTACTGGGCGCGGCCCTCGTTTCTGTCGCCCCGCCAGTTGAAAACTGGTCGGTTGGGCTGGATCAATGAATCAACAGATTGCGTCGGCCGGCGCAAGTTGATCACAATCGATTTTTCACCGTACACTGTTTCACTCTCTTGACCTGCCCGCCATCAGCAACCGGTAGGACGGGAGACCTGAACCGTCACCATGGATTTGAAGCATGCAAAAACCACTTGCGACACTTTTGATCACCGGCAGCCTATTCGCGATCAGTGCGACTTCGAGCACGTCGAAAGTGTTGGGCCAAGGTTTACTGAAGCGTATACAAGATCGCGTTCAGTCACTCGATCAGCAGAATCCAGCGACCCAGAATCCAGCGACCCAGAATCCAGCGGGCACGGGGCCTGGCGAGAGTGAACCCCGTGCCGGAGGACCACGCGCAAATAAGAGGCGACCGCTTGTCGATGCCCTGTTGCAGTATGGCCCCGAGATTTTCGGTGGTCAGGAAAACAGCAATGCTAAATCCTTTGCGGCGAATGCCGAACAAGGTCGAGCTTCAGATAACGCACTGCCTGCGAGAACACTGCCTGCGAGTACAACGGGGCAATTTCAAAAAGCGTCACTCGGAATCGATGTCTTGGACTCAGCACCCGGAGTCCCCGGAGTGCTGGTGACTGGATTCCGAAGTGACTCCAAGGCAGATGATGCCGGGCTTCGAAAAGATGATGTGATCGTTTCGCTGGATCAAACACTTACACCGAAGATCGCCGACATTGCGAAATTTTTAAGTGTACGTCGTGCCGGTGAATCCGTTTCCGCACGGGTTCTGCGGGGTGATCAGAGGAAGACAATCCGCATACCTTTGTTGGGCTCACAGCAAGCCAACGTCCCAGCGAACCAGCAAAACGGGTCGCCCGTGCCTGTCCCGCCTCTTCCCAGACCACCTGCTCAGGGACGCGCGGTTACTGAGGCACTTCCCGCTGCTGGGCAAGTGGAAAGTCTGCCAGGTCCAGTCACTCAACCTGTAACGCAAATCTCAACCAATACCGGGGTACAACGGTATGGAATACTGCTTGGATCGGAATCGCGATTGCGAGGCGCGCTCGTCGACGGTGTTGTCAATGGATCCGCAGCAGACGTTGCAGGACTCAAGCCGGGGGATCGCGTGACTTCAGTCGATGGTCTGTTAACGCAGGACGACACAGCGTTTGTGCGACAGCTTGAAAATTTGCCACGGGGGACCGTTGCCTCGTTGGGCGTGGTTCAAAGCGGCGTGTATGTCATCAAACGCATGACATTGACGACTGAGATTAAATCGGGTGGTCCAGACGCGAAGCAACTTCTGAATGCAGACACCAAGCAGCAAAGCGCCGACGGAAAAAACAGGGAGAGCGAAACCGGTGTTCTTGAGGGAATCGGGTCCGTGTTGGGTGGTTTGCTTGGCGGTGCAGGGAAAAAAAGCGGAAAAGCTCCGGTGGAACTGGTACCCCACGAAAGCAAAGAAGGTCTGAAATCAAGCCCGCCCGTGCGGCAAACGTTGTTTGAACAAAAGGTTTCGGGACAGCTCAAGAAAATGCTAGGAGATCCGCCCTCATTGAATGGGTTGCCAGCCAAGCCAAAGGCAGGCACCGGAGGGGACACCATTGACTCTGGGAATTCGGAGCAGACTGCGGCGGAAATGCGAGAGCAGATTCGTCAGTTGCAGGAAAAGTTGAAGCAGATGGAGAAGAGTTCTCAGGGTGATGGCGAGGCAATTCAGCGGGACACGCCTACAACAAAAAAACCTGAGTGATGGATCGGGGCTGCTTGGTGTCTTGTTTGATACGGCTAGGACGTGTAGGTCATCACTTTCTACTGATCCAAATAGAAGAACGTTTTCGCTCTCAAAGGACGTCGGACACAGTCTCATTTAATTTTATGCGAGCTGGCCGTATCCACGCTCTACAAGCAGGTGAGGCTGACAAGACGCTACAATTTTCTGGTGCCAACTTGGGAACTGCACGCCGAACTGCTTGAACGATGACTTGGCGGATCGCTGTGATAGAAAATTGAACGAGTGAAAGCATGACGCCCCCTAATGCCAATGATCGTGATCCTGTTGAACAGGACGCACAAGATCCAGATAGCAACGAGCAACCCGCGGGCGAGCGGACTGACTCTGAAGTGGAATCGTGTCAGGATAAAACCGTTGGTGCCGCAGCGATGAATCATGTCGCGGATAACTTGGAAGAGGTTGTTTCAACGGAAGCGACTTCAGCTACTTCCGCGTCATCACCCTCGGCCTCATCTCAGTCTGATGCGATTGACGCTGGGGATCGTGACAAGGACGAGACATCCGGTGAAGTGCTGGGATTCGCACACGCTGCCAAGAAAGTGAAGAAGTTTCCCCAGACGCCTGGCGTTTACCTGATGAAGGACGTGGCTGGTGTTGTGATTTATGTGGGGAAAGCCAAGAATCTTCGCAGTCGCGCGAGCAGCTACTTTTCAAAAGCGGCGGCTGAAGATCAACGCACGGCGAATTGGGTTCCGGAAATTGCAGATATCGATTTCTTGGATTGCGAAAGTGAAGTCGACGCGTTGCTGATGGAGTCCCGGTTGATCAAAGATATTCAACCGAAGCACAATAAGGAGCTGAAGGACGACAAGAGTTTTCCTTATTTGATGATCACGACGCGAGAAGAATTTCCTCGTGTTGAACTGACGCGTGAACCACCCAGTAAGGGCGTTAAACTCTATGGCCCGTTTCCCAGTGCTGGAGCTTTGCGGGGAGCGATCCAGGTGCTGCAACGAATCTTTCGTTTCCGGACCTGTTCGCTCGATATCACTGAATCCGATGAACGCTGGAAGTGGTTTCGTCCTTGTTTGTTGGCAAGCATCAATCAATGCACTGCTCCCTGTAATTTTCGGATCAACAAAGAAGATTATCGCAAGGACATCAGACGATTGATGACCTTCATGGAAGGTGGCAAGAAACGCCTGTTGGCTGAGATGACCGGTGAGATGCAGGCTGCCAGCAAAGCGTTGGATTTTGAACGCGCAGCGGTGTTGAGAGATGAAATTGGCATGCTCGAGCGGCTTGAAGAACGTGGTGAACTTGATACTCACGCCCAGCCTGAAGTATTTTACATTGACCCGAAAAAAGGTCTCGCCGGGCTTCGAAAAGTACTCGAACTGTCAGAAACTCCACGTGTTATCGAGGGAGTCGATATCGCGCATTTGGGAGGTGGCGAAACGGTTGCAAGTTTGGTGCAGTTCATCGATGGTTTGCCATTCAAGCCTGGCTATCGAAGATTCCGGATCAAGGACGTCGATGGGATTGATGATTACCGTAGCATCTACGAGGCGGTGTCCAGAAGGTTCCGTCGCCTCAGTGACGAGGGAGATAGTTTTCCTGATATCTTGCTGATCGACGGTGGAAAGGGGCAACTGAATGCTGCCATGGCGGCCTTCCGAGATCAGGAAATATCACCACCAACCGTGATTTCACTCGCCAAACGTGATGAAGAAATCTTCCGACCGGGGATTTCTGAACCAATCGTGCTGAGTAGGAACGCATTTGGATTGCGATTACTTCAATACGTTCGGGATGAGTCACATCGATTCGCACAACACTACCATCACATCCTTCGTTCGAAGTCAACGTTTGAACGCTAATGCTGTGCGTGTGTCGGTCGATTTTCAACGCTTGTGGCATCCCCGGTTTGCTTGAGTGGCTAAGGCCGTGCTGCAGTGTGCAAGAAGGCTCATCATGGATACTCGCTAGAAAACTACCGTCGTCTAAAGCTCTTCAATCAGCGTGGGTATCTGGGTCACACGGATCAGAAGAATCAGTTGCTCCTGCTGATTGTCTTGGCCTGCGCCCGATAGCATGTGTTTGGCGAGCCCGCGAAGAGGTTGCGTTGGCGCAATGACAATGAGATCGCCCTCTTGTGCATGGAGTTGCAGGTTCAGGCATTCTAGTTGCCACGCTTCACGGCGACTGTCAATACGCAGGGCAGTATCGCTGCTGACCCATTTTCGAACGGTGTCACCATGTTGGATTTCAGGATGAAGTTTTAATTCGATCTGCTCTGGTGTTTTGCCACGACCACTCGTTAGTGCCAAAACGTACTGGGCGTTTTGCATCGTCTTTCCAATCAGTTCGTCACCCTTGCGAAGCATGGCGACATGGCTGCCTTCAAATGGCTGACGTAGCGGTAGTTCATACCGTCTTCCTAAACGCATTGGCATGCTTTGTGAACCGTGTGCAAGATCGCTGGCAATGGAAGCTTCTGCCAAGAACGTTTCAACGAGATCGCGGTCCTCTTTATGCTCGTTGAGTTGGTTTCGGAATTCCTCTTCATTGTTTACCAAACCAACACGAATGCCGTTGCGGAGCATGTTCTGGCGTAAGCTGGGATCGATGCAGGTTTCATCGACCCACTGCCAAAGAGATGGATTGGATTCTTGATCAGAAGACGCTGACGATTCACGCGGTACTGAGTTGAGAAACTCAATATCGAGAATGACGCGTTTTCGATTGAATGAACTCGGCGCTGTGGTGTCGGTAGCCTGCGCATTCTGGTGGGACAGCACTTCTGTACCGCTCTTGTTCCATGTTCTGCACCCGACTGTTGTAAACAGCAGCAGAGTCGATATCAGGGCAGAAGGAAGGCGGTCCACTGCTGGCGTCCGTGTGGTCGTTGGGATGAGCAATGAAAGCTCGTGATCGGATTTCTGGCACAAAATGGCCAACCATCTTTGTGCCAGACGCTACGAATTGCATGCGCTGACGTCAAGAGATTCTGTGGCTGCATGAGTTTGTGGCGAGATGTTTGATCGCTTTTCTTCTCCGATGCAACCAGAATGACGCCCGATGCGAGCAAAGTAGATGCGAGCAGAATAGCGGTCCGAGCGGAACGCAATGCAGGCGGTTCGCAATGCTAGCAGTGATGTTTTCGAGCGAGTGTGTTTGATAGCTTTAGGGGGCGGTTTGTGTTCATGCTTCAGCATGTGAAATCAATGGGCCATTTTTGGGTGACTTTGGGACGCTGCCGTTAGGTTTTGTTTCAAATCGAACCGCAGTTGGGTCGTGGCTAGCGGCTGGTAGCAGTGACGACGCTGCGGACTAGCAACCGATGAAAAGGGGGATTCAGGTGCTGCGACGGTGGAAGTCAATCGAGTGATGAGGTGAGTATTTGGCATCCGCAAGTTTGCCATGTTTCAGTTAAGCTCAGCCGGGCCTGGGATGATTGGCAATGCGGTCGTGTTGCGGTTGATGGGGCAGGAAAGCGTGCGGTTCACCCTGCGAGCCTGTCCATTTTGCTGAAACCGCCGAATATTCCGACTTTTCGGGCTCAGTGTGTGGCCGGAACTGCGAATTTTGTTTGACGCGGACCGGTGTTTTCGCGAATAATTAGAAGTAGCTTCTCGTCCTTCCGACGCAGTCCTGTCGGCCAACAATCGAATGGTGCAAAAAATATGAGCTTTCAACCAATAGATACTCGTTCTGGGAATGATTTCCACACGAGTGGGGATGGTACCGCTCGGGTCACTGCCAAGGCGGTGGAACGTCAGTCCGCGAAATCTCGCTCACGCCTGATGTTAGCGTTGCTGGTCGTAGCTACGATGCTGTGCGTTTATGTGACACGTGTTTCCGCTCAGGACGAACCGGCTGCGGCAAATGGCGGTTACGAGGCCGTGCCCATGAACGCAGCTTTTCTTCCTGACGGGAAGATGGAAGCAAGAGTGGTTGCCGCAGCGAAGAGCTTCTGTGCCGGTGGCAACAGTGATCCACGCATGGTCGCCGCTTACTTTCAGCGTCTCGTGCCAGCCAAAATGACAGGCCCGGATGCGTTGAAAGAGCTGACGCCGTTAATGAAGGATGTCAACGTGCTGCTGGCCCGATCACAACGAAGCAAACCGTTCCTGGGTAAAACGGTTGCGGATATGCTTCTGCCACCAATGAAGGCGTTGGCAACGGGCAAGTATCATCCGACTGCCAGAATCAACGCGGCACTGATCTTGGGCCGAATGGACAGTGCGCCTGCCGATGCGGCGGGTCGAGTTCCCCCCACGCCCTACCTCGCTGCGTTGCCAACCTTAGTGGACGTCTACAAAAACGAAAACAATGTTGACGGACTGCGAGTTGCGGCACTGCTTGGACTCCAACGGCAGGTTGGCCTTGGGTTCAATCAAATTCCGGCAGCAGGCCAAGAGCAACTGAGAAGCATGATGACGGAGTTGCTCGACTCCAAGACGCCGGTCAACCGCACGGATAAAGTGCACGCTTACCTCCAGCGATACGCGGTCGATATCCTGCAGCAACTTGGCTCCAGCGAGGACGATGGCAAAGAATTGGGAGTCAAACTTATCGGGATCAGCACCGCTCCTGAAAATGAAGAATTGATCGCTCTGTATTCTGCGGCCAAGATCGGATCTTTGGGGGGAAGTCTTAAAGGACAAGTGGATAAGCCAGAAGACGTGTTGGAAGGCTGGGCTCGTTTGGCACATGACGCATTCCAGTCCGAGGTGCAGAGGCTCAACTCACTTGAAAGAGCACCGCCAATTTCGAATCAGCCTGTCAAGCCAATCGATGTTTTGCGTCCAAAAGTTGAAAAGTCGAACAAGTCCAGCGGTGCTGGCTCGGGCGGACTTGATATGGGGGACGGCGAAGATGAAATGATGGGCGGCATGGGAGGTATGGAAGGAATGGAGACGGGAGCTGGGTACGATGAGTCTCCCGCTGATGGAATGGAAGATGATGATATGTTAGGCGGCATGGGCGGCATGTTTGGTGGTCAGACGACCGAATATAAGGATCAGCCAGCAGAAGTCATCGGATCCCGCCGCTACCTCAACAAAGTGCTTCAGCAACTCAATCTTGGAGCTACAGGGTCCAGGAACAAAGGTGTACCAAAAACGGGTGGTGGCCTGATGCTCTGCGTTGATGAGGCGAAAGCGGATAGCGTGAAAGATTGGATCGTCAAATTGGATGAAGTCATCACGGCTCTCAACAGCGAAACCCTTGACGATCGTGAAAAATTTCTTGAAGGACTCGACGAGCAGATCGTTGTCTTGGCAGAACTGGCAAACATACAGGCTGGCGACAAGAAAGCGGCTAAGCCGAAAGATAACGGAGACTTTGCGTTAGAGGGTGATGTGCTGGACGGACCTCAGGACCCTGCAGCGGATGGTGCTGCTGCTCCGGGCACACCAGCTGCTCCGGGCACACCAGCTGCACCCGGTAACCCAGCTCCAGCTGCACCCGGTAACCCAGCTCCAGCTGCACCCGGTAACCCAGCTCCAGCTGCACCCGGTAACCCAGCTCCAGCTGCACCCGGTAACCCAGCACCAGCTGCACCCGGTAACCCAGCTCCAGCTGCACCCGGTAACCC
>JBPCVE010000446.1:0-16716 GCA_051010795.1 Rubripirellula sp. | reverse complement strand
GTCTAGGGATGCGCCGTTTGTCAGTTCGAAATGTTTCTGCTTTCGGTTATCGGCAGGAGGTTTGTTCGAACGGGGGTTCAAGGGCAACACGTTTGCACGTTCGGCGTAGCTTTGCCACATTTGGGCGAGTTTCTTTGTTTGGAATGGCTGTTTGACACTGAGGTCGTTTTTCTCGCTGCGGTCGACGTGGATGTCGTACAGTTCCCACGCACCCTTGGCACCCTTGGCAACCAGCTTGTACTTGCCAACTCGAATGGCGCGATTGCCTTCATGTTCCCAATAAATCGCTTCACGCTTAATGGATTCGTTTTTAAATAAGGGGACCAAACTGGTGCCTTCCATGGGTTTGATCGTTTGCCCATTGTGGAACTCCGTGGGGTACTCTGCTGACGCGACATCCACCGCCGTTGCCATCAAGTCAATCAAGTGTCCTGGTGTCGTTTCCAGTCGTCCCCCTTGCTCGATCTGATTGGGCCAGTGAACAATCAAGGGTGTCGAAATTCCACCTTCATGCGTGTAGTGCTTGTATTCGCGAAACGGGGTATTGGAAACTGTCGCCCAACCGCGTCCGTAGCCGACGGCAGTGTCGGCTGGCCCGGCCATGGAGCCTTTGCCTGTTCTCATGGCATATCCGTCACGCGTCTGCTTCGGCGTCATGTCGGGCTGCAGGTAATCTGCCGCAAGGATGTCGCGATCGGGGGTTGCTGAACGCTCACGACCGTTGCCCCCACGTCCGTAGCTCTCAGCACAGCCACCATTATCCTGGAAAAAACAGATCAGAGTATTTTCAAACTGCCCGGTGTCCTTGAGTGACTGGACAATGCGACCAATTCCCTGATCCATGTTATCCACCATGGCTGCGTAGACTTCCATGTTGCGTTTGTCCCACTCCCAGTGCTGTTCTTCCTTCCATTTGTCATCAATGGGCCAATTCTCAGTATTGCTGCGATCAATCAGACCGAGGTCAATCATGCGTTCGTACCGACTGGACCGGATGGCGTCGTAACCAACGTCATACTTACCTTTGTACTTTGCAATGTCTTTTTCCAACGCATGCATAGGCCAGTGCGCTGCAGTGAAACTGACGTACATAAAGAAGGGTTGGTCATCCGACTCAAAGTGGTGCTCACGAATGAAACGAACAGCGTGGTCGGCAATCGCGTCGGTGTAGTAATATTCTCCATTTGCCATCTGTCTCGGGAGGTATTCCGGATCAGCAAAGGGAGAGATGAATGTGTTGTCGCGGGTGAGTGTGTTGGGATCAAAGAAGCTTCCTGCACCGTGAATGGTTCCGTAAAAGCGATCAAAGCCTCGTTGAAGTGGCCAGTTGTGCTTGTCGGCATCGGTTTTTGGGTTGACCGCCTGTGTGACATGCCACTTGCCAGATAAATACGAACGATAGCCGGCGGTGTGAAGCACTTCCGGGATCGTTACGCTTTGTCGATTCAGTTCACCGCGGTATCCCTCATGACCTCGGTCATTCATCATGTGCCCAACACCTGCTTGGTGCGGATACAGACCAGTCAGCAGGCTGGCTCGCGTGGGACAACAGCGTCCGGTGTTATAAAACTGCGTGAATCGTATTCCGTCCTCTGCCAGGGCGTTAAGATTCGGTGTCGCAATTTCGCTGCCGTAACATTCAATGTCGGAGTAACCCATGTCGTCCGACATGATGTAAATGATGTTTGGCTTCTCCGCAGCGTTTGCCACAGATTCGAGTTGGCAGAGGCCCGATAACAGCAAGGTGGTGGAGACGATGGTGAGCCAGCGACTTGCCGGGGGAAGGTTAAATAAAGTCATTGAAGCCTTTCAATACGTATGGCGACCGGTGGTCGCTCTTGAGTGCTAACAAGCTAGGTTGGGGAAATGAATGGCGGAGCCATGTGCATACGAGGGGGGCACGCGTCAGGCTGGTGGGACAGCGGGATGTCAGTCGGGGTGTTCCGACAAGCGGGATGTTTTTCCCAGCCTTAGTGGGATTGTTCAGTCATCGCTGAGATGCTGAACAGGTGAACCGCCGAAACGGCCGGCTCGTGTACGCTCATTCTAGCGAGCAGATCGTTCCACGGTAACACGTTTCGGCAGTAACACGGTTGATTGTGCGTAACACTGAACGACGCGCTATCTTTCAAACACGGTAGTTTCTAATTAGTTTTGCTTTGTCCCCACGAATGTCTGAAATTCTGCTGGCTTTGACTGAGAAGAGTTGTCGGGAGAGAAGGCAACGCTAAAAACGACAGCAGAGACGTGTTTTGAACAGATGCAGCAGTTGCTGGTGATTGGCGGTTGACCACGGCATGCGGTGTACTCGACAGAATCACCTATCGTGAGCGGACCGGACTCTCCGCTATGCTAGGGGGTGACCGGCGGATGGGATTCGGGAGGACGCGTCTTGGTGAATATGAGATATCAAATGGTTCGTGTTGCAACTGCGATGTTTTGGATAGGGATGGTTTGGGTTGGCGTCGCTGCTGTGATGCCATTGCAGTCCGGCTTTGCTGCGGGGGGAAGTTTGACCGTGTCTGTTCGCGATGAAGCAGACGAACAGCCTGTGATCACACGAATGGTGCTTGAGCGGGCAGGCAAACCTGGCAGGCGAGTGACCGTTCGCAAAACGGTGCCGGCAGGTGTGGGCCTCGTCTTGGATCGTTCGGCCGAGTTTTCCCTGCCTGATGGTCAGTATCGTTTCAGCATGATCAGGGGCCCAGAATACAGAATCATTACAGGCAATTTTTCCTTGGAACGTACCAGCCTCGACGACCACTCCGTCGCGCTTCCTCGGATGGTTGAAATGTTGCAGGAAGGGTGGACCAGCGGAGATTGCTGCATTCCCCCGTCACCGTACAGTGTGCCATTGAGAATGGCATCCGAAGATCTCCACCTTGCAACGGTGCTGGGACGTATGGATGCCAAGCCGATCGCGGGTCGTGATGACGATGAGCCACCCGAGAATGATCCCTCTTGGATCAATGAGAATGCGACGCACGAGGGGGGCTTGGTGTTTTATCGGTATGAGGCGTCGACTGATCTGAATGGGAATGACCCAACGAGTAAGGATGACGAGATCGATGAAGGTGATGGGAGCAAGACGTTGCTTCCCGTTGAACGGATGGTTCAGTTGGGGCCGCGAGATGATGTGAAAATTGCCGTCGAAAATCCCTTTGCATGGCAACTGCCTGTGTGGTTAGCCAGCGGACAGGTGGATGGCTTCTTCTTATTGGGAGATTGGTTAAGGTTGGATCGAAGAGTTCTTTCGATCTCCGATGGACGAGGGCCCCTAGGTGCCCATACGATCGGGAATAAGGCGATTGGACGATGGGCAGAAAAAATCTATTGGAATATGTTGGAAGCCGGCTTCAGAATCCCCCCCCTGGCCGGGACAGGAGATCAAGGCCGGCAAAATCCGGTGGGATACAATCGACTGTATGTGGGCAAACCACCCAGGGACTACAACGGTGGGCCACCCAAAGCAACGCGAGTTGAATCAGAGTTAGAGTGGTGGAATGCGGCCTGGAAGGGACAGAGTGTTGCCACCAATGGACCGTTGCTGCGACCCATGCTCGGGGGACAACTGCCGGGGCACGTCTTCAAAGCGCGTCCCGGAGAAGTGCTGGTGTTGCAGGCAGAATTGCAATTGGCCGTCCGTGACCCCGTGGAATATCTGGAAGTCATCCACAATGGAAAAGTGCATTACAGTGCAAGGCTTGATGAGTTCGCAAAGGCCGGTGGGATGCTGCCGCCCGTGAATGCCAAAGAAAGCGGCTGGGTTACCATTCGCGTGGTGACACTTTATGAAGATCATTTTCGAGCTGCGATGAGTGCTCCTTGGTACATTGAATTTGAAGGGCAGCCGCGAGTCACGAGCAAGTCGGTGGAGTTTTTTCGGCAATGGCTCACTGACTACGAGGACCGTTTGAAACGGTTGCCAGCCGCAGAACTGCAACGTCAGGTGCCCTTTGTGCGGGCAGCACGCAAGTTCTGGACGCGAAAAGCCGAACAAGTGACGCCCACTGAGGATCCTCAACGGACGCACTATGACCGGTGAACCTGACCGGTGAACCCGCTCAAACTTCGGCTTGTTGTCCACAAACAAGACGGGCTACCCGAGTTTCAGTGCTACTAGAGTTTCAGTGCTACTCTGGTAGTTGCCTTCCCACCTTGGTCGCGGCTTTGCATCTTTGCTTGGAGTGTCTTGGCTGGGGCTCTCGGTGATCCAGCTGTGGGGCAGGCGTGACCGAATAACTGGGTTTGATAGCAAGCCATGTTCGTTCGAATCTGGCGTGTATTTCCGTTCATGAAAGCAGCGATGGGGTGCTTTTTCCGTCACAGCAACGGCATCTCGAAGCGAAGATGTAACGATTTTTCCGGTTTCTCCGGGCGTTTCTGATTGTAGCGAAGATCGAGCTTGGGTTTAGCGGTGCTAATTGTATCGGTGGTCCGATCTGTAATGCGGGGGCAACTTTTGGGGTGTCTTCGCTGATGTCTCAATGGAAATGCACAATGACCACCCAGAAATCGCCGCATCGACTTCGCAGACGCTTTGCATTAGCAGTCGCACTCGCGTGTTCCGCCTCGGTGATGACGGGGCAGGCGTCGGAGCCAAATGAGTTTGATGGTTTTTCGCAAATCATTCCATCGGCCCAATCTGGGCAAAGGTCGGTCAACGTGCAGCAGCAATCGCCAAGGCGGTTGCCCAGCATCACGGGGGACTCTGCCACTTTTTCCGAGGCAACACTCACCGAACCGCATAGCGAGACAAAATTTGATGGGGGTGCTTGGAAGACAAAAATGGTTTTCGAGCGGTTGGAGTTAAGGGCTGCCAGTGGTACGAACGATCGTCTTTCGTCGGGGGTATTGCAGAAGTGTTCAGGCGAATCACAGTCTGGCGTTCCCACGCTCAGTGGAGGTGTGACGACGGTATCCAACCCTGACTCAATCGGCGAGGTGCGTTGGTTGCGGTCAAGCAGTGCGTCGGTTTGCGCACGACGGGCAAGAACTTTGATCGATCGCGGAACGATTGAATATGGATCAGGTGCCTGGCTTTCGGCGGAGGCCACGGTATGGGAGGCTTTTCGTTGTGCCGCCGAGGGCATTGACCTACAGGAGCGGGAGCTTGCGAAAGCCCAACTAGGAATTCGGCGTCAAAGTGCGACTGGGCGGCTTCAATTTGCTCGTACAGCAATCCGTGAAGCCCGCGATTTTTCCGGGGTCTACGGGAACGCCGATGGTCACGTAATCTCGCGGATGGCAATCTCCCACAGTACCGACGTGCTGGACGTAATGTCATGCGACACGCTGACTGGCAGTGATGCGGCGGATCGCTACCTTGATGCCGCACGCGTTGCGTTGGCTGGCATCGCATCTCGCAGTGCCGAAGCAGCGCAGGGCATGGATCTATTGGCTGCAATCTATTTGAAGCAGAATGACACCACCAAGTTGCATGGCGCGACCGCACTTTGCTTGCGACGGGCCGCACTGCAGGGCCAACCAGACAACGCTAGCCTTGCATCACGATTGGGAATGCATCTGCTTGACGTAGGATTGATGGAGGAAGCAAGGTGGGCACTCTCTCACTCACTGTCGATTGAGGATGACGGTGCCACGACGCAAGCGTACATTGCTGTTTTGCAACAAACTGGTCGTCAACTGGAAGCACAAAAGATAATTGCAAGTTTACAACCGGCTCCGCAATCAATCGTTCGGTCAGAACGCGTTCCTGCAATCACGGAGCTATCGCCTCAGGATTTTGTTGCGATTTCCAAACCGGTAATGCCGGCAACCGCACCGAGGCGTAGTCAGGTTACCCCAGCCAGTGTCAGAACTGGGGGGACTTCTCAAGGACAAACTGATGCTGGACGTGATGACTTGCGATCAGATCCAGCATTTGTACCCCAATACGGGCAGCAGACCGAATCGGCATCCAAGCCGAATATTTTCAAACGGTTTGCAGAGTCCGTCAAGAATATATGGTGATCCTGCAATGCTTTGCTTCTCGGGAATGAAATGTCAAAACGGTCGCTGAGGCAGTGTCTCATTATCCTTTCAGATGCAGATGATTTTTCTAATGCGGTTATCCTACTTCATTGCGTACCTGTTGTTGCTAAGCACCTTGGCACAGGCTCAGGAAACTTCCGGTGATTTGGCCGGGACTCTGCAGGCATTGCCAGTTGATGATTGTGGCTGCCGCAATATTCCGGGTGGGTATCCATGTCGTGGAGCATGCCAACCGTGCATGATGGGAGTGGACTGTGCCTGCGGGTGTGGTGCAGAGCAACGTTGGACAGACATGAAGCCGCTCGACTTTGGACCCTATGCCCAAGGTGGTTACGCCGGCCCATCGCGTCTTGCTCATTTGAGTGAGTACCGCCTTCGACCTGGTGATCAACTGCAAGTGATCTATCTGATCACACGCCGCCAGAAAGAGGGGTCCTATCGGCTGACACCCGGTGACCAAGTCATGGTCGATTCTACTGTTCACGCTGATTTGCAGCGAGGCACGTTGGAACGGGGGTTGACGATTCTGCCGGATGGTACCATCACAGTGCGGATGCTCGGCGAAGTACACGCTGCCGGTTTGACCGTTGCACAACTCCGCGAAGTGTTGGAGACGCAGTATATGAATTTGTACGACGAGCCGGCGATCGATGTGACGCCAGTTCAGACCAACACCCTTGCTGATGACATTCGCAGTGCGGTCGGCGGAGCAAGCGGCTTGAACCAACAGGCCTTGAATCTGGTCGTCATGCCGGATGGAAAAATTCGCCTGCCGGGAATCGGAGAGGTTTGCGTTCAAGGCTTCACGCTGGCTCAGCTCAAGCGGGAAATCAACCTTCGCTACGGTGAACTGGTGGTCGGCATCGATGCCGAGCCTATCTTGACAGTTCAGGCCCCACACTTTGTACATGTGCTTGGGCAGGTGGGAACGCCAACTCGCGTTGCGTTGGATGGGCCGACGACCGTTTTGGGGGCGATCGCATCAGCAGGGGGGCATCTACCTGACGGCAATTTGAGACAGGTTGTCATCATGCGGCGTGCAGAAGATTGGAGACTCGTTTCAACCATGTTGGACCTGCAAGGTGCCGTGTACGGTAAACGTCCGACGCCAGCAGATGAGATTTGGTTGCGGGATGGCGATGTGATCATCATTCCTGACAAACCAATTACCCGTTTGAATAACTGGATCCGTCAGGTGTTCTAAGAAGGGATCTATCAGATCTATCCCGTCAACTTTGATGCTGTGTCTGTGAATTGAATGCCTGACTGCCTAAGACGAACTGGTTGATTTTACCCATTTATTTAACTGGCTGAATAATCAGTTGGTGAGCCACGGCAGACTTGGCCTCAGCAATTTTGGAAACCAAAGTGGCACGTTCCTCTTCCGTACGTGCTACCGCTGATTCCATATCGCGTTTCCCTTCGCGGCCATGAAACACCTTCTTGATCTGTTGCGTTTCATACGCCTGCTTGGCGGCGACTGCTGAGTCCACGGCATCGAAGGCCGCACTGAATGGATTCTTAGGGAAGCGTGTCGCCAAGTTCACACCCTTTGCCAGTTGCTCAGCAGAAATGACGACGGAGTCTTGACCCCACGTGATTTTGGCCTTTGGTGTGTCAAGTCCGGTCACATAAAGCATGAACCGATTTAAATCTTGGTCGAATGGGATGAGGGACATTCCGGATCGGATGGAATTGTCAGAATCCACTGGTCCATCAGCGCAGAACGGATAGCGTTGGCTCGTCAGGCTGATCACACCCTGTTCACATCCTTCTATTTTGTGTCCATCACTTGCTACCGCCGTATCCGACTGACTGTCAAATTTGATCGCGGCAATTTTACCATTCAGACCCATGGCCCGCAAAAATGAGTAGGCCATCAGCAGATGACCAGCACCCCCAGGGTGAATTCCATCACGGCCAGTAATTTCGTAGGGTTTTTCGGCAGTCCCGTATTTTCGTGCAGCGAGGATCTGTTGTTGATACATCGGCCAAAAAATGTCCGCAAAGGCGACGTCCTGTTCTGTCGCGACCTGCAACGCAATGTCTCTCAAGGCGCAGAGGTGCAGATTGTGTTCGTCCAGTGTCCCACTTCTGGATTTCACCCAGCTGGCGATTTTTCCGGCGCAGCCAGGGGAACCAACGACCACCTTCGCTCCTGAAGCTTTCAGTTTCGCGACGACTTCGCTGTAGTGATCGTGGTACCACTGCCCGTTGAGCGTATCAAAGGGTCGATACCGGGTATCGTTCATCCCATAGGCTAAGGTCGCGACGGTTGGCTTGAATCTCAAACAGTCTTGATCCATTCGTCTCAGGAAACCCTCGGTTCGTTCCCCGCTCCAGCCATACTGTCGTACTTGTATTGCAAGCTGGGGCACACAAGCCGTCAGATATGTTTCAATGATTCGGGAGTAAATTTTCTGCTCGGTGATGGAATCTCCGATGATCGCAAGTTGATCGCCCTGCTCAAGTAACAGGGGCCCCGGAGTGGGTGCGAGCCGAGGGTTGAACTTCGCGAAAGCCGGGTCACTCAGTTTGGGTTCGTATGCGTAGGAACCGAGCTGGGCTACTTGACTTGTGCGTTCTTCGGCAACCGTCAGTCGCGTTGACGCGGATACGGCCAACAAGAGTGTGAAGATGATTGAGAAAATAGTCTTCGGTGGATGAAGTGGCACGGCTTGTTCAACTAAGTGAGATGGACGACGGTGAGATTTGAAAACGTGGGGGGAAATCGCAGCACGCGTGGCTGGATTTCAATTCGGCTTGCGAGCCACCCAGCAACTGTGCCACTGCAGACGCTTTGCTATGGGGATTCACGATACCAGTTTTCGCAATCCGAGACGCAAGACTGGTTCGGTTTGGGGGTTCACTTCATCAAAAAAGCCACGCTGGCTGTTCAAGTCCAACGTGGCTTTTGTGAGTTGCAGATCGGAGAGAATATTGGGGGCAGTCACGCTGAGGTGCCCGCCATGTCATGCTAGCTGAACGAAGTATCAGTCATCTGCCCTGAGAGTAAACCAACCGAAATGCATTCCGCCAGTTTCATCGTAGGCGAAGCTGCCGGTAGGAGCAAAGTACTTCTCGAATTCTTCGAAGTCCGGAAGTTCGTTTTTCTCAAGCAAGCCCAGCATTCTCGCGAGAAAGGGATTGTTCTCGGATGAGGATCGCATGAACCTCAGAGTTTCCGGTGATTTTGCCAAATCGTAAATTTGCCGAATGGAGTCAGCCCCTCTCATGAACGAAACCATGAATGGTGTTTCGCCATCTAGTTTGCCACCCAGTTCACTGCTTACCAAGTCGTACTCCGGTACATTGACCAAACGAGGGATTGAGTCCGCGTTGGCCTGTGTCACACGTGTCAACAGCTTACGACTGTCACTGAAAATGATCCATTTGCCAAGTATGATGACGCCAGGTTTCGGCTGCCGGAAGTTCTCTGGTAAATTTCGCTGACGTTGGTTTTTGGGACCATAGACAACCACGCCGCCGATGGTCTCAACCTCGATGTCATTGGGGCGTTTATCGCGAAGTTTAGCAATCACGCCCTTGGCGTTCAGACCGTCTTTCAGTTCAAGACCAAACAGTCGGGTTTGGCTGTTCAAGCGAACGGGTGGTTCCATCCAGCTGGAGGTGACGAAACGACCCGTCAGATTCTCTAATATGTCTTCCCTGATGGATATTCCCAGCGTTTGCTTCGCTGGTTCTTCAACAAAGCGTTTCATCGGGTCGGCCCCTTGGAACGTCGCAATCAGCTTGTCGAGGTTCTCATAGGTTTGTTCGAAATCCCAATTCAAGGTGAGGTATCCTGAAACATCATCCGGTACCCAATTGGGCGGCGTGGTGTCACCTGTTTCAGGTCGTAAGACGCCAAACATTCCATCTCGAGGCGGGTCAAGCAGGATATGCATGTGGGCAATATCTTCGAATATTTCTCCCCCTTGAAAACTGCTTCCGCCAATCCCGCGGATTTTGCTAACCCCAAGATTTTCCACCAACGGCCAGACCAAGGCAGCAGCACCACCGCGATTGACCAGACGCTCAACAAAGCGGTAGGGGTCAAAGAAGAAGGTCAATTGGGGACGGGTTTCTTCGGCTCCAATGCATCGAGACATGAGAGAGGTGAAGTCCGCGCGGTCTGCCAATGAGTCTTCCTCGCTGGTGCCCGTCCACTGCTCAAGCGATTTCGCTGCAGTATCGTGACCTATGCCAAAAATCAGGGTGTCATCTTTTGTGAAATACTCAATTTCCGGACGACCCTGTCGCGGCGGCAGTAATTTGACAATGGTCGTTCCTTTGACCTTACTCGTGCGGCGGACATAGCCACCCTGGATCATCTGTTCTTCCAGACGATCGATCAACGACATCATGTTGTCGAGGTTTTTACCCGCCTCAAGAATGAAAATTCCGGCAATCGCATTCTGCTGCTCACGTTTTCGCTCGATTCGGCGTCGAATCGCCTCTGGTGAGTCACTGTCCGCTTCGTCTTCCGCAAGTGCTTCGTCGCGTTCGGATAGGTTGGCCGGCATCGCAGCAGCAGCCACCTGCCCGGTGGGAATGGCGAGTAACTCTTCCAGGGATAACCCGATTTGGGCCCCAAATTGCTCGAATAAATCACCGAGAGTGGTGTAAACCTCGCTGACGAATGGTCGAAGCTTGGGGTCATTCATCATCCGACCCATGGATGAGGCTGCCATGTCCGTTCGCATATCATCGACATTGTCGATTCGGATATAGGCCAAAGTATCTTTGGGAAGCAGACGCGGTGCACCCGG
Source organism: Rubripirellula sp. (assembly GCA_051010795.1). Taxonomy (GTDB): domain Bacteria; phylum Planctomycetota; class Planctomycetia; order Pirellulales; family Pirellulaceae; genus Rubripirellula. The sequence continues at coordinate 5,950 of JBPCVE010000446.1, read as the reverse complement.
CGCTGTGTCCTCCTCGGCTCCTATGGAATCCTGTTGCAGCCCAAGACTCAGGCAAATGGCCAGAGGGGCTAGGTGAAAAAACCATTTACTAATGGGCTGACGCATGGAACGCTCGATTGGTTGTATTGAAAGACAAAACTCTTGATCTCCGTTTTATTCGACATAACCCTCCGTGTCTTGGTTGTTCCGCAAGAATTTTGTAAAGCAAAGCAACGGTCTGAGCGTTAGACTAGCCGTTAACGGAAGTATCGACAGTAGATTTTTCCTTCGTAACGCTTTGTATCGCCAAGGAGCCGGTTGATGAACCGCTTTCAAATTCCTGCCGCACTGCTCTTATCTTTGGCCATGGCATCTGCTCTTCACGCTCAGACTGATGCTACCGGGACGACCGAAGATCCATTTGACACGACTGAAGCCGATGCTGATTTCCTGAACGTGGACCGTTCAGGCGGCGTTGGTGCTTCTGCGACGACCAGTGTTGGTTCGAGTGCTCCTTCCGGTAACAATGCTTCTTCAGGAGGCGGTTTCGGTGCGTTTGGCGGCGGTGGTTTTGGTGGCTTAGGAGGCCTATTCAACGCTTTCAATAATGGTGGCGGGCAGGCAACTCAATCAGCCATCCGCACACGCTTGCGTTCCGCCATTGAGGTCGCCCCAAGGTCTCCGCAGATGGTTCAGCAGATCGCTACTGAGCGTTTCATGAACGTAGCAGGAAAACCGTCGCTGCGCGGAATTCGGGTCAAAATGGAAGGGCGAACCGCCATTCTTACCGGTGCCGTCGCTAGCGAACGGGATCGACGCATGAGCCAGCTATTGGTTCAGTTGGAGCCCGGTGTGCGGAAAGTGGAAAATCGGATCGTCGTCGTTAAGTGAGCCTGAGTTCAGGGATAGGCAAAACACGCATTGCCTTTCTACTTGCAGGCGTTCGTACTGCTGACCTGACAGGTGATCCTGCTTTGGCCCCGGGGACTCTGCACGGTCTGGTTTGATCCGTCTGGTTCACTCGTGCTGAAAAAGAACGCAGATCGCAGAAGGTGCTGTGACGTTGCTGCGGTTGTAAGTGAGTTCGCCTGTGTTCGTGTTCACAGCGAAGGAGGCGAGCGTGTGTGAGTCTTGCCCGGCAGCGAGCAACCAGCGGCCTGAGGGATCGAGGTTGAAGTTGCGAGGTGTGGCGCCTCGGACAGGTTCGACTTCGATGACTGATAATTCGCCATTGGCTTGGTCAACGCGGAAGGCGGTAATCGTGTCATGGCCGCGGTTCGCGGAATAAACAAATTTGCCGCTTGGATGCACGCGTATTTCGGAAGCACTCTTGAATAGTTCTTTTTGCAGTAATTCTGGTGCGATCGTGGGAATGGTTTGCTTGGCGAGCATCGTTCCATTTTTGGGGTCGTAATCAAAGGCCGTCACACTGAGCGCCAATTCATTCAACACATAGATAATTTTTCCATTGGGATGAAATTTCATGTGTCTTGGGCCACCGCCAGCTGGGACTTCACCGTAGCCATGCGGGGTCAGCTTTGCATTTTGCGGATCAATCTTGTAGATCACAACTTTGTCTAGGCCCAGATCAGGGACGAATGCAAAACGGTTATCGGGTGAGAAACCCACCCAGTGTGCATGCGGGGCATCTTGACGTCCCGGCACCGCTTGCGAGCCACCTTTGTGTTTGATGAGGTCGGTGGCGCCGTTGAGCGATCCGTCTGGTTTCAGCGAGAACGCTGCTACTGACCCGCTCCCATATTGTGCGGTGAGCAACATTTGACCGGTGGGGTCAACGGCGACGTGCGCAGCAGTACCATCACCTATGGGTAGGAAGTTGTGCAATTGCAGGCCGGTTTTTTGGCCTCCGTGAACGATTCGGTACGCGACGACTGATGGTACGCCATCTAACTTTCCGACTGCGTAGAGATGATGTTGATCGGGGTGGAGGGCAAGGAACCCCGGGCCGCTGATCTCTGTGGCAAGTTCGGGTTCCGATAATTTGCCGGTGACGGTGTCTAGCAGGCAGTGGTAGATGCCTTCACTGGGTTCGCGTGCGCTCGTACCAATCCAAACGTCAATTTTCTGAGCTCCGTTTATTTCTTCAGCAGCAAGTAATTGTGTGTTCGTCTGGATTGCAGAAGACATCATGAACCCGAGTGCAAGGACGAGGGCGAAAGTGAACAGGGAGCGTGAGGGCAACAGCATGGATGATTATCCTGACAGGCGGGAAATGCTCGGGTGATTTTACACACAAGCTGAATTGCGGGCACTTTGTTGTGAGTCCAGGCAATGAGACATGCGTGGATGCCATCCTGCAGGGACACCTCGAGAGAGGGACACTTAACGTCGAGGGCACGTAGCATCTGTGACCGCTAGCACGCCCAGCCAATAGCATAACAGAAGCGCAATAAAAAACCCGCCTGCCAAGACCAAGGTTGTCTCGACAAGCGGGGCTGTTTTCTCGCAATCAGTTCGATGTGCGAGTGGGGTGGCCATACCGAAGTATCGGCCCGCCGACGTTAACTACGGGTTTCCACCCCGTTGGCTAGTACAGCAATAATCCACTTGCTCACCTCCTTTCAAAACGGTTCGACGATTCACAGCCCAGGTGCCAACCAGAAAGAGCTGCTCCTCGTACTAAAAAGTCTTTCGCGACGCGTTATCGCGAACCGACACCATGATTATCTCTACCAGTCAAATGATCGGCAAGAGAAAAAACGCTGCCTTGGGTTGAGACGTGCACGCGATCGATTGGGTTCGCTGAAACCGTTGTTTCGAGACGGTATTTCCGGATATTTATTTTCCGAAAAATTCTGGTTTTTCCAGTTAACTTCTGGGTTTGTCGATCTCGTAGAGAACGATGATCAACACATCCCCAGCGGCGAATGAATTCAGGGGACCATCGCTGGCACCATTTTGTGATGTCAGGTTTCCGTTGATCGAAAGTACACGCGCTCCGCTTTTCCGCATCCAGCGGTTGATTTGATTTTCCATTTCTGCGAGTTCGTTGTCGACACTCTTGAACATTTTCACTTGTTGCATGGAACAGTCTCAGCGATGGGGAAACGTTTTTGGGGTCATACCCTCTCCTTCATTAGAAACCCCTTCTGCTTCCATCGAAACCCATTGGGAATCAACAGAACGCATGGCTGAAAACTTTGCAGCGCGGCTGGCATGCGTGCTAGTTGACATTGAATGAAGGTTGCCTATCGTCGGCTGGGAATACCGGGGACAGCATCTGCGATAGGTCGTGTGATGGTGCTTGGCGGGCTTGCTGCGGGCTCCCAGACTCTAAGTTCAACTTCATCGATTGTGGCTTCACCGCCACCAATCAATTCGAACATGACGTGCACCTCCGTTTCTTCGGTTGCTTGGCGATACAAGCGTACGGTCGCCCACTCGGCTTGCCCGCGTATCAATACTCCCATCGGTTGCCCACCAATGCTGTCGTACATGAGCAGGCCTTGATGAGGTCCACCAAAGCCAAGAGTCCGGACTTTGGCATCGATTCGGATTGCACGACCAGCAGATACACGGACCGATGGACTTTGGATTTGAACAACGGTCCCCTCATAGCCACCTGGTAGAGCTTCATCTGATAGCGAGGTGACCCGTGCCCGCAGTGCGCCTGTCCCCTCGTAAGTACCTCGGGTGATGTGCAACAACTCGCTCTGGGCACTTGTGGTCAAGCGTTTACCAAAGGTCCAGCGTTCGCTGCCAATCAGGTCTTTGGTATCGAGGTTGCCGCTTGTCAGCAGATTGCGTCCCCAGCCACGGTTGTCCATCAGCGGACGCCAGATGGTTTGGATTTCTGAGGCACCCATATCAACTGGTGGGCAACTGACTCGCATCGGCCAGTTTGGCATCAGTGCTTCTGCAAGTTGCCACTGACTTCTCATGGCCCACGCATCAGCGCGGCATGCCATCCTGAGTGTGCTGTCGATCTCTCCTGAGCGAAACATTGGTTCCGCTTCGGAAAGTGTTTGCTGAGCTACACCCACAAGATTGGAAACAGATTGTCGGTTCGCAGCACGTGTTGCGTTTGCAGTTTGCCAATGGCGGGAGCTCTGTTCGACCAAGTTCGTAGCTAACTGCCATCTGTCCAAGGCTGCTTGTCTTGCGAACCGTTGTGACGATAGGCTGGCTTGGCCGCCCATCGCAGGATCGCTGCTCAAAATCAGAATTTCGGTTGCATCGGGAGAGACGATTCTTAGCCGTGCACCGGTAGGTGTTAATTCCGGTGTGATACGTTCGGCCGAAAAATGTGTCAATCTCCATGTGGTTTTAGCTGCATCGGCAGGAGTCAGCAGTATGTCCAGTGTCTTGCCATCGCCAGCCAGTACTTCAGAACCTCGATGTGCGGTTGAGGTGGCAATCAACAAGTCGGTTTGATTGGTGACCAATCGCGTGCAGTGATAATTTGCTCCGCCCAGTGGGGGCGGTGTCATGGGTGTGGCCGAAATCACCCATGGACTGATCATCGCTATCATCCGATTGACGTAACTCAGTGCCATCGCTCGTTGTTCGTCCAGTAGCGCCCCTGAGGTCAGGGAGCGTGAAGAGCGGAACAGGATTGCTGTCGGGGTGACCTCAAGACTTCGCATGGCCTGAAGCCACATGGCGTGCCAGTGGAAACGTTGTGGTTCAGGCGCGCCGATGGCTTCTGCGATGGCTTCGACTTGTCTTAGCATTGATTGGGGGGGCATGCTGACGATTCCCACCGCGACGGGAATTCGGTACCCCAATTTTCGCCGCCTCTGTAACATCTGCGCAAGTTCCTCCTCACCACTCAGTCCCCTGATGCGATGTGGAAGGTCGTCGATGATGGCGTTCAGCAATGAGGCATAGTCCCTCCATGATTCGGATGGTGCACCGATGATCGGGCGTTGCCAGCGACTGGGCCATTTTTTCAAGCGTTGAATTGTTTGCGTTGCTTCGTCGACTTGACGACTATCCAATGCCTTTCCCGTGCCAACGTACCAACCAGCAATGGGTTCCAGCAGAGCTTGGATTTCCGGGGTCGGCGAGGTGGGCGGGGGCGCGTATATCAAAACACGCGAGCGGATCGCTTCACTGAGAATGTCGGCGTCGGGGGGCTTGGAAAGCAGGACAGCGTCAAATCCGAGTGAACGAATCCAAGCCAACGGTTCACCGTTATGTTGCAGAATACGTGTTATCTTGCCCGCTGGGAATGCATTTTCCAGTAAGCGTGGGTTCGTGATCTGGGTTTGCTTTCCCGGACGCATACTCAAAATCGATTTTTCTTCGGGACGGTTCCCAGTGGCAACGCCCTCACTGACCGGGATCAAACCATTGACTCGTAAATTGTCGATGCGTAGAGCTGAGCGTCCAGCACCGCTGTAGGCGTTAATCACCACTCCATCGACGTATGCATCCTGCAAGTCTGCCTTGCTTCCATACTCCGTTCGTACAGCCACCGATTTAAGGCGTAACTGTCGCTCTATTTCTCCGATACCAATCGAGGCGAATTCACTGGGAGACTGATAGCTCGCGCCGTAGACGACTACCGAAACAGGTCGGCTGGTCTCTGGGTCAATCAGATAGGGATAGCGAACCCGCAACCCAATTTGAGCGCCGCTTTTCGCGCTCATCACTGAAACGGTGGCCGTCAGGTCATCGAGAGGTTGCACAGGTTCGATGGGGTAAACGAGCACAGCCTCTGTGCCATTGCCAGCCAACAAGGTCACGTTTTCACAGGCGCCGGCATTGACTCCGCCGTCAGCCAAGTGTCCCTGCGAGGTCACGCGAGCTTCACAGTCAGAGCCTTGCAGGTGCCAACGAGGGGGATAGGCATCTAAAGAGTCGAAGATCTGAGCGATCGCAGGCGTGGCAAGTAGCCAAGTCAACCCAGCTATCCAAGCAGAGGCAATACGCAAGGCTTGCCGAAGTTGCATGTTTGGCACCCTTTCAAGGAATGCAGGCTGATGGAATGACATCGATCATTGAC
>JBPCVE010000445.1:0-4864 GCA_051010795.1 Rubripirellula sp. | reverse complement strand
ACATCGGAGCTCAAATCCTGTGTGATTTCGTTTCACGGAGTGGCGGAGTGCGGAGTGCAATTCCATTCGACAATGGATTTTCCGCAAACTTGGCGTTTTAGGCAACTATAGCGGCCAGTGGAAAATGTCACTATGGCGATCACCCCTGAACAGGATGAATTGAATCGATGACTGCTGATCTACTTGATGGGAAACGAGTTGCGTCAGAAATCCGTGCTGAAGTTACCGAAAAAGTGCGGCAATTCGTCCACGAGGGCGGCCCCCAGCCCTGCCTGACCGCGGTTTTGGTTGGAGAAGATCCAGCCAGCCAGGTGTATGTACGCAATAAAAGCCGAGCCTGCGAGAAAGCGGGGATCGACGGTCGTACCCTGAGACTGGGTGCTGGAATTTCGCAACAAGAGCTGCTGGAAACCGTCCAAAAGCTGAATGAGGACCCAGCGGTCCACGGAATCCTTGTTCAACTGCCCCTGCCAGCAGATGGCAATGGCGGACAGGGCTTCGACGAACGTGCCATTCTCGACACCGTGGCTCCCCTCAAAGACGTTGATGCGTTCTCGCCCGTCAACGTTGGGCTGCTGATGCAGGGTCGCCCCAGATTCTTACCCTGCACACCGCATGGGATCGTGCAATTGCTGCATCGTTGTGACCTGAGTGTCGCTGGAAAACATGTGGTCGTCGTCGGACGAAGCGATATCGTGGGCAAACCAATGGCAATGATGCTTGCTCAAAGAAATGGCTCATGTGGTAGCGACATTGCGAATGCAACCGTCACGCTTGCCCATAGCCGCACCGAGGACTTGAGGGCTGTATGCAAAACAGCCGACTGCCTGATCGCTGCGGTAGGAGTCCCCGAGATGATCCGCGGAGACATGATCCGTGAAGGAGCTATTGTGATTGACGTTGGCATCAACCGTGTCGGTGAAAAACTGGTCGGTGACGTTGCATTCGACGAGGCGATGGAAGTTGCCTCCGCGATCACACCTGTTCCAGGAGGTGTTGGGCCGCTGACGATTGCCATGCTACTGCACAACACACTGCTTGCAGCGAAACTCCAGGCCCAATCCTAGATGCTGCCACCCCTGATTGAGAACTCGAAATTACGACACTCCAGAACGCAGTGAGATCGCTTTCAACTAGGAAGCAAAACCACTAGGATGCGATTGGTGCCATTTCCATGCGGTCTCGACGATCGCGTCGACACTGTTGTACTTCGGCGTCCAATCCAAAAGCTTCTTCGCCAAGCGATTGTCAGCGACCAATTCGGCCGGATCGCCAGCGCGGCGATCGCCCATGATGGTTGGAATCGGATGCCCAGTAATTTTCCGACACGCTTCGACAATTTCATGAACGCTTGTCCCGCGTCCTGTACCCAAGTTGGCACAGATTCCCTTGCCGGGCTCGATTAATTCGAGAGCGCGCAGATGGGCACTGGCAAGGTCATTGACGTGGATGTAGTCCCGCAAGCAAGTTCCATCGGGTGTAGCAAAATCATCACCGAAAATGGTGATATGCTCGCGCTGGCCCAAGGCAACCTGCAGGACAACTGGAATTAAATGTGACTCGGGATCATGATCCTCGCCGATCGTGCCATCCGGATGAGCTCCTGCTGCATTGAAATACCGCAGCGCCGCGTAGCCAAACCCGTAGGCCTTGGCATAATCAGCCAGAGCATGCTCGATGACCAACTTTGTAAATCCATAAGGGTTGATAGGCTGCTGCGGCGTCTCCTCACTGATTGGCATGGTATCCGGCTCACCATACGTGGCCGTCGTGCTGCTAAACACGATCTTCTTCACATCTGCCTCTTTCATTGCGTCCAACAACTCTAATGCTGCGATGACGTTGTTGCGGTAGTACACACTGGGCTCATTCACAGACTCATTGACTAACGCGAACGCGGCAAAGTGCATCACAGCATCGACCTGACGTTCTCGAAGCAATGAAACCAATTTAGACCGATCGGTAAGCTCCCCCTCGACCAACAGCCCGTCAGGAACGGCCTCTCGGTGACCCCGAGACAGATTGTCGTAAACCGTGACTTGATGCCCTGCAGCCAACAAGAACCGGACCGCGTGTGAGCCAATGTAGCCAGCGCCGCCGACGACCAGAATATTCATGGCAAACGTTGTTTCTTTAGCAAGAGGAATAAATGTCAGAGTTTGACAAGAGCTGGAATTGAAGGAATCGTTCCGTCGATTCAATATATGGAGTCTATAATCTCGCGACTAGGCAGATGAGCCCGACTCAACCGCATCTTACCCAGAAACCTTCCAGTAAAAAGAAACTTGGCTAAACGATTTACCAAACTACAGAAGCTGAAGCAGACTGGTGCACCATCAAAAAAGAGTCGTGCCACAGAGGCTGTGTGCAATGACTACATGGACTATCTGCGCGGCGAATGCCACTTGGCAGATAACACCATTGCTGCCTATCGTCGCGACATGCAACGATTCACGAACTGGCTCGGCGAGCGGAATCTGGCAAATCTTCGAATCAATGAACTATCAGACTACGTCGCCAATCTTCATCAGGATGCACTTGCTCCCTCTTCGATCGCCCGAAACATTGTCGCGATTCGAACGTTCTTCAAGTTCTTGCAGTTGGAGGGTTTGATTCGCGAGAATCCGGCCGAACTTATCGCAACACAGAAGATGTGGGAGCGAATTCCCAGTGTGTTGTCTGCTAAACAAGTCGATGAATTTCTTAACTCGCCAAAAAAATCCGACAGTTTTCACCTACGAGACCGCGCCCTACTGGAAGTCCTTTATGCGACGGGTTGCCGCGCTTCTGAAGTCTGCACTCTCAGGATTCGCGACATGTCACTCGAGGAACGCCACATCAGATGCCAAGGCAAAGGTGGCAAACAACGACTTGTTCCCATTGGTTCAAGAGCGATTGCTGCAATCCAGATTTATTGCGAATCCTTGCGTGGCAAACTTGCCGCCAAAAACACTCATCCTCCAGAGGAACTGTTCCTGTCCCGGAGCGGTCGTGCGCTCGACAGGATACAGCTTTGGCGTCTGGTGAAATTATATGCAAAACGCGTTGGCATTTCCGACGAAGTGAGCCCACATAGTCTGCGGCACAGTTTTGCCACCCATCTGCTGGCAGGCGGCGCGGACCTTCGGCTTGTCCAAGAGATGCTGGGACACGCGAGCATTCAAACCACACAAATCTACACTCACGTCGAACATTCTCGACTCAAGAAAGTGCACAACCAGTTTCATCCACGTGCGTGAATGCCGTATGAATCCAGCACTCGATGATTAACGCATTTCAACCTGTTCGGTGCGTTGATCAGTCATCGTTCCACTCGTGACGCCTGTCATAACAGCCTGCTCAGGCCGGTCCTGCCCCACTTTGATGGTGTACTTACCTGGCTCATAAACGGCTGGTCGGAAGCGGTCTCCCTGCACCCGTACACTGTAAACCACCTCACCATCCCGTTCGCGAATGACCTTCACGACGGGTGACTTTGTGCCTGCAAATCGCAGTTCTGGCAAGTAACCTTTCACGGCACGACCATCATTTTGGCTTCCACGTATCGTCACGGGCCACCCAGGAAACTGAGCTTCATCGCCATCATCAACATTGGCAAATCTTGACCAGCACTCGAAGGTGATTGTCTGGTTTTTCTTGTTGAACCTGACAATCCCGTGTCCATCGGCTCGCTGGGTTTCATCCTTGCGATCTTTGGGATTCGCGTATGCCAACATGCGAATCAAATTACCCAAACCATCTTTATATTCGCCCGTCCACGGCAGAGGACTGTTAGCAACCGGGTTCTTTCCCAATTTCTCGTTTTCAGGATGCCACCAGCGACCATAAATGGTGTTGACAATCGCGGGAGAAGTAAACGCGTAGGGACCATCCGAAGCCGCTTCCAAACCATGCTGCACTAAAACAGCCAGGTGCTGGTCTCCACACAAATGAGGCGCCCATACCCTTCGAATTCTTTCCAACGCTACCCGTCTTCCGGTCTGCGGCCATCCATTGCAATCCAAATCTGCCAGCAGCCTATTGGAAGGACTACCGTGCAGATGTACAGCACCACAAAAAGCAGTCTGGCTCAAGACTGCTTTCATCGCGGCTCCGGTCCAGTCATCAGTCCATTCGTCCAAGAAAAGAAGCTGGCGATCGCCTAGCAGTTTAAGCTCTGGAAGATCAACGGATGCACGGTCATAAGCAGGATCGTTGATATGATCTGGTCGTGGGCCCATTTTCGGAATTTTACCTTGTGGTCCACTCTTGAACTTTCTGTCTTCAAGGATTGCAAAGTCAATGCCACCAAGCAGCAAACTGGTGTAGTAAACGCCAATGCCACGCTCGATTGGCGTTGCATCAAATGGGTCGGGCAAATGCCAAGTCTGGCATCGCTGCACCATGTTGACGTAGGAAGCAGGGTAGAAAAAACCTCCTGCTGGACCAGCTGGTGTTTTCGCTCTCTTGCCATCCTCACCCCAAATATTTGCCTGTCCAACATCGTGATCATCAGGAATGGTGATCGTGGGGCGATCTTTCATGATCTCCCGGAATTGCATTCCGAACTCAAGCCATCCAAAAGTGTGTTGAGTGTGGTGATAGGACTGATCGCCTGCAAAGAACAGTAGATCAGGATCCTGCTTAATTAAATTCTCAATCATCCTTGGACGAGGCCCCGGAGTCCGACTGCTGTTACAGGAGAGTGACCCCACCACAATCGTTTCTTTGTCAATGGGATCCTTCCGTATCAGCCCCTCAAACGTTGCCTTTTCACCGTGGCTTAAACGGTAATCAAAATCTTGTTTTGCATCCCAATCCTTCACACGAAAATGCGCCGACCATCCCGGGTACCGCACTTTTTCAACAGCGACTTTGCGCCAAG
>JBPCVE010000444.1:0-8928 GCA_051010795.1 Rubripirellula sp. | reverse complement strand
GTATCTATGGCCAAAGTTGCGGTGGATATTTCTACCCTGTTTGGTTAAAGGAACATAAAGAAGCTCGTGCAGCACTTGATCGTGAAGGTTGGAATCGCCTCACCATCTCCGCGCAGGGAAATGTCGTGAAGACATGGATCAACGGTGTCCCCGTTGCTTACTGGATCGACGATGGCAGCTATCCACGTGGTTTCTTTGGTCTGCAGATTCATAAAGGATCCAAAGGAAAAGTTCTGTGGAAGAACATTCGAGTGAAACCCTGATGCGTTGGGCTATGACTGACGGTGGTGTTGCACGCCTCCAACGTGGATGGGCTGACAAAAACTTAATAGCACGGTGGGATTGGCGGCAAGATTGTTGATCTCGTAGGGATCTTGGTGCACGTCGTACAGTTCTTCGGGTGGGCGGACATCACGGAGCACCAGCAGCTGAGTGGGATTCGGAAGCGGTTTGTGCCGATGGCAGGATTCCCCACCTAGTCCCGTTCTTTCTCACTTTTTTTCTGCCGTTTACAAGGCGGGCGAGTCCGTGACTTGACGTGAAAAAGTAGCCGAAGCCAATGGTTCGGCTATTCCTGGAAGGTGCTACGCTTGTGAAAGTGCCGTCGACTGTCCTACCCTGTTGCTTAAGCAGCGACAAGCGCAGGAATCTTACGACGCGAGCTAGCTACCCATACTAAAGACCTTTCCCAAATTTGACGCTCGAATTCCAAGTACGCAATACGACTACAAAACCGATTTTTACAAAGTGCGGAATGCACCCCGCTAGTTCGTCGACGCGGATTTGTCTTGTCTCAATTTTTGCCTTGTGGAATACTGCCACGTGTACTGTGGTGGAGTCATAAACAAGGAGGCTAGCAATGCCGGAAGCACAGGCAAAAACAACAGTCAAATCAAGGACTCCATCCAGACTTCGAGACGCAACACTTTTCGTAGTGCTACGCAAAGTGGAACGTGAGATTCGCAGATTTCGCAAAAAGGTGTTTGCTCGCCGGAAAGTCATTGTGGCTGAGCCCTCGACTGGAGGACTTCGGTCGAAGACAATCCGGGCGGAGATCACGGCAGCCATGGCTGGCCAGCGGGGCTTTCCAGAGACAAGGCAGCTTAACTGAATGGGGCCAGGATGGCTAAACTAATCCGTTTTTGCGTATAAATGCACTATGAGAGTTCTTATTGATCTACAAGCTTGCCAGTCAAGTAGTCGATGGGGTGGCATAGGACGCTATTCGTTGGACCTAGCCAAAGCCATGGTCCAGGTAGCACCACAGCACGACTTCTGTTTTCTCCTCAACAGCCTTTTTCCGGATCACCAGGAGGAAATTAAAGCAGAGTTTGACGGACTGGTTGGTCCTGAAAGATTCCATGTTTTCCACGCACTTGGGCCAACACGTTCAGCAGAAAAGGCTAACGCCGGACGTCGAATCGCATCTGAATATCTTCGGGAAAGTGTGATTCGTGAAATCAATCCAGACTTGATCCATGTCGCCAGCTTAGTCGAAGGTTTTAGAGATGACGTGGTTGTCTCGATGCACGATCCAAATATCAACGAAAGGACCGTGATCACTTGGTACGATCTCATCCCCTTTGTTCAACCGGAGATGTACCTGCATGATCCTATGATAGCGGAGCACTATTACCGGAAAGTGGGAGAAGCGCGGCGCGCATCCGGCTTTTTTGCTATTTCTGAATTCACTACAAATGAGCTTATTCGCGAGCTAGAAGTTGATCCCGCTCGTGTCATCAACATTCAGGCTGGGGTCAGTGCGCAATTTACTCCCGGTTCGTGCAATCAGGTTTACGCGGCGCTACGTGCGAAGCACCGCATCACAAAGCCCTACCTGATCTACACTGCAGCTTTCGATGCACGTAAAAATCAAAAAGGACTGATTCGAGCTTTTTCAACGTTGCCGACAGAAATTCGCGAGCAATATCAATTGGTCATCGTTGGCAATGCTTGGGACGGAATTCGTGACGAGCTAACCGCGCTTGGTCGTAGCTCTGGCCTTAGTGCAGATGATCTGTTGATTACGGGGCATGTGAGCGACGAGCAACTGCTGGAGCTCTATCGACACGCACACCTTTTTGTTTTTCCGTCGTTCTTCGAGGGGTGTGGGCTTCCTGCTTTAGAAGCGATGGCCTGCGGTACTCCTGCAATCGGATCTAATCGTACAAGTATTCCTGAGGTGATCGGGCGGAAAGATGCCTTGTTCGATCCAAGTTCCGATCAGTCGATTGCGTCCAAGATGCAAGAGGTGCTCAAAAACAGTGAGTTGCATCAAGAGCTACAAGAGCATGGATTGCGACATGCGGCTGATTTTACATGGCAACGTTCGGCTCATCGCGCTATTGAGTTTCTGGAGCAGCTTCATCAAGAACGAGAGCATTCCTCGGTCGTGAGATCGACTAGCAAGAAAGATCGGCCTGCATCGTTTGACCAGCTGGTGCAAGACATCGCACGCGTTGCCAAGGAGCAAAAGCTCTCCAAACTCGAGGTCGACTACCTAGCTGGATGCATCGAAGCGAATGAACGCGTTGTCACGGGTGCGCTTTCCACGCAGGAGCAATTGGATGCAATAAGATCCGTAGATGCTCCATTGACGAAGCGAAATCGAGTGGGGTGGATTACCACCTGGGGCACGCGTTGCGGGATCGCCAGTTATGCTGCAGGGCTTGCGAAGTTCGCTCCGCTTCCCCCGACCGTCGTACTAGCGGAAGCTCAAACTTCCAAAACCACCGCCGAACAGGAAGATCTAGGGTTTCCGGTGGTACCATGTTGGAATATGGGAAAAGATGAGCTGAAACGACTAGAAGCAGAAGTCGAAAAGCACCAGCTTGACAGCCTTGTCATCCAGTTCAACTTTGGTTTCTTCGACTTTGAATCCTTGAAGAGCTTTATCGCGCGGCAGATAGCCGCAGGACGACGTGTGTTCGCGATCTTGCACAGCACCCAGGATCCTCCTGCGGGGTACAAGAAAAAGCTTAGCGACCTGCGCGAAGCTCTCGCGAAGTGCACTCGGATTATGGTGCATAGTCGCACGGATGTCGCTCGACTACAGGCACTGAACCTTGTTGCAAATGTGTCCATTCTTCCGCATGCAGTTCATCACTGTGTAGCTAATGAGACGAAACCGGTTTGTCGTAGCGAATTTACCCTTTCAACGTATGGATTCTTCTTGCCCAACAAGGGCTTACTCGAAGTTCTGCAAGCCTTTGCGCAGCTGTCCAAAGAGGACAAAAGTCTTCGGCTCAAGATGATCAACGCGTCGTATTCACATGATGCATCTGAGGGGCTCATTCGTCAGGCCCACAAGTTTTGTACCGACAATCGTCTGCAAAACTGCGTAGAGCTCATTACAGATTATTTGAAAGACGAGGAAAGTCTGGAACTGTTAGCTTCAACCGATCTGGTCGTGTTTCCGTACCAACAAACAGGTGAATCCTCTAGTGCCGCGGTTCGGTGTGGTTTGGCAAGTGGTGTTCCAGTTGCTGTCACACCACTGGCTATCTTTGACAATGTAAAACATGTTGTTTCACATTTGCCAGGAAGTGATATCGCTTCAATTCGTGATGGGCTTCGTAGCTTAATTGCTCGGATTCGGGCGGGTGACGACAACGATCTGGCTGCCGTTAAAGACGCTGCCGATCTTTGGCGATCTGTTCATGACGTCCGTTATGCGGCGAGGCAGTTAGCAAATATTATTAAGTTGCCGGCGGCTCGCGTCTCATAATACTCTTCGTAAGGATCGGCCGTGACAAGTACCATCAGAAAACGCTGTTGGGATCGCTATCTACATACGCTGCGAACTGCATACCGGATTCGTGGAGTAGAGACACAAACACTGGACAATACAATCCCTGCGTTTGTTCCTGAGGCCTCGCCAGAAAAAACGTGTGTGACTCTGCTACAGGGGGTACGCCAACGACTTGAGAGCCTCAACCTAGCAAAGACACTATTGCCAGAGCCTCAGTTCCGTTACATCTCGTTGAGAGGTCGCGACGTCATTTTGCCGCTTTGCAATACCCAAGCTGTCGAGTGGTATCTGGATTCGCCTATTGAATTTTGATTTTGTTAAAGAAGACGCACTTGGCCTGCATCACGGCGCCAAGGTGATTTACGATTTTGGTGGCCACCATGGAATTTGGTCGTTGTATTACTCGATCGTCGTAGGTGAAACAGGGCGTGTCCACAGTTTCGAGCCATCGCTAATCAACGTGGAGATGTCTTCGATGCTCATGCTAGCAAATGGTGTTAACAACGTTGTCAATGTTGCCGCAGCAATTGGGGCCCGAAAGAATACCAATTCACGATCCGAAATGCTCATTGATTTCGTTGATCGGGATATGATTGAAATTGTTGGACTTCGCAATTTTTGCTGGGATTATGCGGATTTCATCAAGATGGATATCGAAGGGTACGAGTACGAAATCCTTACGGAAAATCCCTGGTTGTTTGATATGGCGGACAATCTGCACTTGGAAATCCACATCCCGCATCTGGAACGCCGAGGATTCGAATATCGCCGGATTATGGACGTGATTCCTTTCGACGACTTTGACGTCTTCAACCACTGTTATGAGAATCCTGTGGAGGCAACAACGGCGCTGAGTGGATTTTGTAGCCTAATGATGAAAAGACGTGGTCTAAAGAGTGTCGGAGTTATAGATGGGGGAGATGCTGCAAAGCGTGCTTAGACGGACTGAGGCAAACCTTGTACGGCAGTTCTCGCGTTTAGCCCCCTTCAGGGTGCGTTTGCGCCATGTACTACACTTTCGTATCGGTTGCTTGGATTCGCGAACGACAGGGTAGATTCATATTGACTGGCTGCAAAATATCTTTGTATTATCCAAAATCGGCGAGCTACCTCATTTGCCGCAACTCATGGACTTGAGGCCGCGACTTCTTGGAAATGAGAAGAACGCTGGCACTGTGTTTCAAACAGGATACGTGAAATGGCTAAAGCAACGATCGTCATTAGTGCAGCGGGCTGTGGTTCTCGGCTGGGCATGAATCTTCCAAAGTCGTTGGTTAAAGTTCATGACAAACCGATTCTGGAATGGCAGCTCACAGAGATGTGCACTAACGAGGATAATGTAAAGATCGTCGTCGGATATCGTGGTGACGAAGTCGCACAGCTTGCCAGGAAATACCGCCCGAATATTGAAGTCCTAAGAAACGAGGATTGGAGAACCACGAAAACCGCCGCGAGCCTGTCAATTGGCGCTCGCGCAATTCAAGGACGAGTTGTTTCCTTGGATGGAGATCTATTGGTGAACCCCCGCGACTTTCGGGAGTTGGTGCATGCCCAAGGTGATACGATTGGTATTTCAGATGTGAAGTCGAGTCAGCCAGTACGTGCAGAAGTGGTGAACCAGCTTCAATGTACGCGGTTGGCTTACGAGTCGGCGTCGCCATTCGAGTGGACGGGCTTGGTAAATTTTGATCCGCGACGTGTTGCCGCAGGTCAAGGGCATGTGTTCGAGATGCTTCAGTGTATTCTCCCCTGCAGTGCGCAATACGTAGATTGTTGCGAAGTCGATACGATTCAGGATCTTGAGCTGGCAAATCGCGAGTGGAAAAACTTTGTAACAGCACGTGAGGTAGCCCGTGAGCAAGCTGCTTAACAAGGACAAAATAGACGCATTTTGGGAGTCCAGAACCTCGGTTGAGAACCCGAGGTTAGCGACGAACTATCGCGATGATGGTCGTCTTCGCATCGATGTCGCATTGGTTCGTGAGCATCTCGAAGAGAATGCCACAATCCTGGATTTAGGTGCTGGCACCTGTACGCTTGCCAGTGAACTCTTTCCGTTTGCAAAACGAATTGTGGCAGTCGAAAAATTTGCAGGCTTTCTCGAGTCGGCCGACGACGTTCCGAAACTGGAAAAGGTATGCTCGGATGTTACGGAGTTCCAAACCAACGAGAAATTCGATGCCATCCTGCTTTTTGGAGTGGTCAACTTTTTGACAAATGCGGAAGCTCAACGGCTCTACTCAAATTGCGCCCGAATGCTGACCGAACATGGCGTTTTAATAGTGAAACACCAATGCGGGGTGAAGGAAGAGATCGTCGTTGATAAATACTCCGACGAGCTTCAAACGCACTACAATGCTCGCTACCCGAGCGTTGGCGAAGAACGCGCGCTGTTGCAAGAACACTTCCAGACGGAAGTCATCGATGTGTATCCCGCAGAGATTAATCGCTGGGAGAACACACATTTCTACGCGTACGTCTGTAGGATGCGATAATGGGGCTGCGACGACTCAGGCGGCGTGCAGCAGAAAGATGGGCCCGCATTGCCGCATGGATTGAGCAATTAAATGAGGTCAAACCCAAAGAGTGTTTTCTGAAGAGTCAACCTGCAAGAACTGCGATAGCGGCATCGACGCAAGTTTGGTCTCAATGTGACAGACTGCTCTCTGATGAGAATCCAGGCTCGGTGGAGTCGTTGCTTCGCTCCTCCGTAAAAGTTTCAGACGTGGGTGTTTTGTCGCGAATTCTTGTAGACGATCGATTGCTGGAGTATTCGTTTGCCAGGCTCTTTGCCGAGTTCTGTCGGCATAGGCTATGGATGCTCGCTCCTTACCAAAAAAAGGAAAAGGCAACGTTGCGACACACACTTCATCGCATCGGATTCTATGAAATTGCAAGTTGGGAACTTCCCGGTAGAAATCCCCCGTTCTATCTAGATCGCACGATTGGCTGGCAAAGCTCCGGCGAGTATTTGAGTCATCAGGCACCTTACCTGGATTCCAAACGGAAACAAGCACCACAGTTATGGTGCGTTAGTCGTTGGCCAATCGTTGAGTCGAGCATAATTGCGCGAAGAGGTCTTCCCGCACCGTGGCTACCAACAGCCAAGCCGTAGTGTTATTTGAAAATTTTGGTTCTTGACATGGCAGAAAATCCGACGGTTGTAACTTCAGGTGTAGGTTCCGAATACGTACTCGCCGAATTGTCCGAGTACTTGCGCGGGCGTTCCTGCCAAGTCCATGAATTCGACTTTGCAGGGGTCAAAGAGAAGCAGGATCAGGTTCTTTCTGATCTTGCCAGTAAAGATGTGGTCTATATTACGTCGACGCATTCCAATCTGACGCGAGAAATTGCATTGGCTGGAATTGCGCCCTGGCTGATCGAGGCGTATCCCAACTATCTATCTCCGCTAGAAATAATTCCACTGCTCCATCCCAAGACAACCATTTACATTCCCCATGACCTTCTTTCTCCCTATGGTGACAGCCTTCTGTCTGAATGGCGATTTCTAGATTTGTATGACCATATTCTTACGCCCTATCGTGTACCCATACTAGAAAAACACTGCGGAAACGACACGCAGCTTCACGACGCGGGCTGGGTCAAATTCAACGACGAGGTTGCGAAACGGAACCAGCGCGGTAACTTCTGTGGAGATGGCTCGTTGAAGGTCTCGATATTTCCGAGCTTTATCGTTCACTTGACGACCATTTATGGCGCTGCTGGTGCGGTGGACTATCTACGCCCCCTTTTGCGTTCTGGTGTTCAGATCAAACTTCCAAATTGGCACGGTGTGGAGCTGATCGAGCAAGTGATTTCTGAAACGACTGAAGCAGAACTGGTAAACAAATCAGAAAACTCAACGGAGATGATACTGCAGTCCGACATCGTGATTTGCAACGGCGCATCCTCTATTGTTGCCGAAGCGTCGCTGCTAGGCATTCCCATCATCTGTTTGCTGGATGATGAAGCGGAACCAGCAGCGGCGAAACGAGACAAGCTATCCGCATTTCCGCAGGTGCACTTTCATGACTATACAGGCCGCCAGCCGATCGACTTAACACAACTAACAAAGCTTGCCTCTGATCCCCCGGCCTGCAAACTGAAGCCTTTCAGTTTCGAAAAGGTCTTTGATCTCGTCGTCGGCAACTAATGATTGGTCGACGAAACTGGCCACCAAAGGTCCCGAGCCAACAAACCACAGCGTTATGCCTATAACTCCTTATCCGTAGAAACAGAAGATCAAGTCGGCTCGGCCTCGGCTTGGTGCGGTCTCGTTCCAGTACCGGTTTGGCTCTGCGTTTAACCAGCATCTGCATGCCTGCGTGACCGACGGGGGTTCAAGCAACGCGCCGCAGGCGGCGGCGTGACGTTTCACGCGGCCCAGCCTCTGACTGCTTCAGATCTGGCAACCGTCACCCAACGGGTACGACTGCCGTTGGTGCGGTGGTTTCGCTGGAAGGGGTCTCTCAGCCGTGAGGCCACATGAGTGGCATGGTGGTGTCTTTGGGGCTGCCGGCGACATGCCGTGCATCCGCCACCAGAGACTTCGCTGTAGACGACCAGATCTTTGCCCAGTGCGTCTATGGAACCACAGGAGAACGCTGTCGTCACAAGACAAGCAATGATCGCTTTATTTATATCGGTCTTTATTGTCCCAACGTCTCGATTCATTCGCAAAGACTTTCGTATGCTTGCAGATATGGAGACGGTCGGAGCACAAAAAAATGGCTACTGGGTTCTTTACCAGCAGCCATCATCAAGAAGAGCTCTCCGAGTAGGAGTACTCCCTATCTTTTATCATTGTTTTTGATGTGGGTGTCCGTGGTCAAGTGTGGTCGTTCGTAGTCGCTGAACTCCTGATTTATCTTTTCAGACTTTTAAACGACCATCCCCAACCAAACATATGAGCCACTTTTGAGAACCACCTTTGTGGCCGCCACCACGCGAGAATCAAACGGTCGCATCCATTGAAAAACTGCCCTGATTCAAAAAATGAAGTGCGTGCCGCCCCCTACTTTCCTTCCGTGGCCCACTTTTTCATCAGCGAGATGTTGTCTTTGAGTCGCTTGAGGTCAATTGGGTCTCCTTTGTGTTGAAGTTTCGTCAGGTAGACCGCCATGTCACTGTCATACATGCTTTCTGGCTCTGCCTGCTGACCCTTGTCGTCCGTTGCT